>NZ_JACAKI010000001.1:32593-237414 GCF_030326445.1 Myroides sp. DF42-4-2 | reverse complement strand
TCGTGGAAAGCTCTGCTTTTCTAAGAGGTTATACATACAAAAAAACAAGGCAAAGCGCAGCGGTGCCGTGGTTTTTCCTTGTGAAAAATACCCCTTCTAGGGAAAACCGTAGCGCAGCGTAGGTAATCCCTTCCTCTCTGCTAGGAAAACCACCAACGGATGTTGGTGGTTTTTTTGTGTTTATATACCTCGTGGAAAGCTCTGCTTTTCTAAGAGGTTATACATACAAAAAAACAAGGCAAAGCGCAGCGGTGCCGTGGTTTTTCTTGTGAAAAATACCCTTCTAGGGAAAACCGCAGCGCAGCGGAGGTAATCCCTTCCTCTCTGCTAGGAAAACCACCAACGGATATTTGGGTTATTAAATAGGCACTACAAATATCCGTTGTTTTGTATTTTGTTGACATTGTCCTATAGATTGAAACAACTATTTTTACCGCACGATTATAAATCCGCCCGATCGGGTGTTTACTATATATTCAATACTAACGTACAGATTGCCGCGCCATTGGGTCACTATAAATCTACTGCCAATATGATCCATTCAATTAATAATTCTCAAAGTACTACTACACAAGAATTATACTTAGGTAGCTATGACAGTATTCCATATACAGAGTTACAACACCCTATACAGAGTAAGCCCCTAACAAAAACCGATAAAAATCTATTGGTTTTCTGTCAGTGATTTACTTTCGAATAAATCGCGGTATCCACAAATTTTCCGTTGTGGTATTCCTTATCTTTAAAATAAGCTTCTCGTACAAAACCACATTTTTCAACTACGCGAATAGAGCCTTTATTCTCGGGATAGATAACTGCTTCTAGGGAGTGAAACCCCAGGTTGTTAAGTCCGAAATCAACTAAGCGTTGTAGTGCTTCGGAAGCATAGCCTTTCCCATAAAACGCTGGCAGCAACATATAGCCGACTTCGGTTCGGTAATGTTGGAGTTGCATGCGATAGAATCCCATCGTGCCGATCATTTCCCCTGTTTCTTTTAGGGTGATCGACCAATTCAGGCATTCTTTATTTTTCATTCGCTCGTCTAGAGAATGGATATAGTCTTCCGCCTCTTTTACATCTGTTGCTAAGGGTACGGGAATATATTGCATCACTATTGCACTAGAACGCATAGAAAATATAGGTTGAACGTCGTCTAAAGTGGTTTGTCTAAGGCGTAATCGATCCGTTTCTAAAACGGGAAATGTAGGTAGGTCTAAAGTTAACATGGTTTACATTCTTGTAATAGGCTTAAAAGTAGGAAAAAAAGCCTTGCTCTCGTCGAAAAAAATAGATTCTTATACCGTCAATACTATTTTAGCTATGCTAGCCCCCTACTATTCAGCAGCAGTGTCGCTCTCAACTCATCCCATCAGTATGTCAGCAAAAAACTTGTTCTTTGAGTACTTGTTTTTTTTATCTTTAAACAAAAAATGATGCAGAAAATTACTCTTTGTTTCTTCTTTTTGTTTTCGGTTCTTACTTGGGGACAAATCACAGAATTTAAAGCACCAGACTACGAAGCTATCGGCAAAGCGATACAGGATGAATCGTCAGATGTATACTATCCTAGGCTCCTGCGCCAGTTCAAGTCGAATACTACAGCACTAACCCCTCGTCAATACGAGCATTTATATTATGGTTATGCCCTACAAGACACCTATAATCCTGATATAATCTTTTCAAAAGAGAAAGAACTGAAGGCATACGCAAGTAAAATACCCGATAGGGCCGATGTTCCTCAAATCAAAGCTTTACTCCAAGAGGCATTAGATGAATTTCCCTTTGATTTTACACAATTGTTATTCCTCTCGTATTTGTATGATTTCACTGGTGAGGAAGAAAAATCAACACTCATTTCCAATCATGTTGAATCACTGGCTAAAATCATTAGTCGCTCAGGGAATGGATTGGCATGTGAAACTGCTTTTCACGTGATTGCCACATCCCATGAATCCTTTATGCTTGATCTTTTTTCCATAGCATCTATAAACCAACAAGTGGATGGTAAGTGTAATTTTTTTGAACTAGACCCTGAATTATATACCCTTGCTGGGTTGTATTTTGACGTAAGTCGATTACAGCAAGCAGCGTACAAAAAGAAAAATAAATAAAATGAATAAGTTAGAGAAAACAGCAGAAATGCTTGATGAAGCACAATTTTGGAGTCTGGTTGATGCCTCTTTAAAAAACACAAAAAATCAGGCGGAACAAGAAGCCTTTTTAATTCAAGCCCTTGAAAAATTAACGCCAAAAGAGCTAATTGGCTTTCGCTTGAGAACAGACAAACTCCTATACGACACCTATGATTCAAGGATGTGGTGTGCGGGTTACCTAATGAATGGCGGATGTTCCGATGATGGATTTGAATACTTTAGAAATTGGGTGATCTCCAGAGGAAAAGAAGTTTATGAAAAGGCAAAGAAAAATCCCGATTCACTCATCGATCAAAAAGACTGCGCAGAAGATGATTTATTCGACTTTGAAAGCTTTTGGTATGTGGCCTTAGAAGCGTTTGAAAATCAAACAGGAGAAGAGTTATACGATTATATCGATGAAGAGAATTTCGAATTGACAGAGGACAATTATCCTTCTTTTGAATTTGATTGGAATGACGATGAACCCGAGAGCATGCAAAAACTTTGTCCACAATTATACGCACACTTTTGGAACTAACTGATCTTACTGTCACTGACCGAAAGAGCTTTGCTGCTTTTTTGGTCCTCCTCCGTCAAAATTTAATCGACCATCCTGAAGAATGGGAAAATCAAAATTTACCTGACTTTTTAGATGCTTTGGCAAGTTATACGGAAGATATACAAGGCTATTACGACAACACCCAACAACGGATCAATGCTGATGAACCTAGTTGGGATACTTTTGCTACTATATTCAAAGGAGCCAAAGTATATGAATAAGAAGAAGTTATCTATAAATAGAAAGAATATGACACCTAAACGATAGTCAACCTAATAGCTCATTAATTTATACAAAGTGTTCAACCAAGAAGAAATAGAAACAACCCAATAGATCGAATATTCTCAATATTTACGATGTGATTTCATTAGTTTACCCCGATGATATGCAGTACATTTGAAATATACTATAGCCAAAAATAAATCATGAAATACCTCAATATCGGGATTGTTCTGCTTGCCATATCCATAATCACAAGTTGTAGCTTTACCAAAAATGCCAAGACATATGAATCCACGACGGAATCTTTTATTGAAGCCTTAAAACAAGAAGATTTTGATACTTGTCTTTCGCTTATGCAAATGGAAAATGGAAAAGGACAACGTCTAAATCCAGATACATTACGCGTAGAATTCACCCAGTTTAAAAGGATGCTAAACGCGCACTTTGGCGAAAAACCATATGAATATGAAGTAGTTAAATGGGAAAAGACGCTATCGACCAATCCTGAAGAAAGTACACCAACCAATGCAACGCGAGCATTTGTAGAATTCAACAACGGAGATGAGCTAGGCGTATTTCAGCTTCTATTTGACGATACCACTAATAAAATCCTAGATATTCGAGCTTTGGATATCAAGGTGAACAAAGCGGATTTACTGTTATTTTGGCTATTGGGGTTGATTCCCTTAGCCGTTGTTCTTTTCAATATTTATGTTATTCGCGAAATAAAGCGAAGTAATTTACAGAAAAAGTGGTTGAAATACCTCGCTGTAATTCTATTGAATGTGCCTACATTTACCTATACTGCTGCAGGGAACGCAACTTTTCACTTGCTGTCCTTCCAATTTCTTTTTGGTGCAGGATTTAGCGGTCAAGGAATAATAGAATCTGCCTGGTCTGTTGGACTCCCTTTAGGAGGATTGTACTGGCTATGGATGCTTAAAAGGTGGAAATAATCTTTATACTACAACATGATGTCTATCTTTTCCTATCACCTCACTCGACTTCCGCTGTTTTCCGCACTAAAAACATTGGCTTTCCCACCTAAAGCGGCAACAACACCGGGATTAATTCACGCGGATACTATGCATATTATGGTATTAGGATCTCCAATTTTATCGCCTTCCCGATTTTTGTTGCGTCAAATCGCAGTTTTTGCCCAATGGGAAAATGAAGAAGCACTCAATCATTTTTTAGCCAAAGATGTTATGGGAAAAAAGTTGGCAAAAGGTTGGCACATTCGCCTGCAATTTGCTCGACAATGGGGCACTCTTTCCAACTATCAAATACCGAGAGAAGGTACACCTATAGCCCTAGAGAATGAAGCCGTTGTAGCAATAACACTTGCTCGGATGAAGTATTTTCAGATTCCGCGTTTTATCCGTTGGGGTAGACCCACTGAAAAACTAGTTCGCGATCATCCTGCGACTACCTTAGCCTTGGCGTCCTTTAGTTTTCCGACGACCATTTCTACGTTTTCCATCTGGCCTTCTGTACAAACAATGACGGATATGGTGATGGGCCACAGTAAAGTAGAACAACCTCAGCGGCATAAAAAAGCCATGCAAGAACAAAGTCGCAAGGATTTTCACCTTGAGTTTAGCACTTTGCGCTTTAAACCTATTGCCGAATATGGAACTTGGCATGGACAACAACGCTTTGTACCTAAACCCAACCCAAAATAGAATAATATGCAACGCGTCTCTACCAAACAACGACTGCAGGATTGGTTTACCCAGCGATGGGTAATGGCAGGAGGGCGGAAACTCAATCCACAAACGACCCCTTGGCTTATCGGTCCTTTTGGAAAGGTGGGCGACGTGGGAGAGCAATTTATTTATCGATTGGCTAAAGAAGAACAATTAAGCGTTCAACGTACTTGCGTCAATACAGGTTTACTTCCTTCGATAAAAGCCCTGGGATTATCTCCAACTCAAGAGGCTCAGATTTCTCCTATTGTTGTTGACTTTTATGAGCGAACCTCATCGTATTACCTAAGTATGAGTCTACGCTGGAATCCGCTTTTTATTGGTTTTGGCTTTTTAGTAAATACGCTATTTAGCAACCGATTGAAACAGTTGTATATTCCTACAAATACAAAAATTAAAAATTCCCCCCTTACCAGCGAAATCATTCAACTGATAACACCCGAAACGAAAGAAGTTCGCTATACGTTTTGGTTGCGAACTCTTGCTTCTTGTGATAGGATCATTTTTTCAGGTGTTTATGGTAGCTGCCAATTGCCTTCGGGAGCTACTGCAGTAAAAGCCGTATTTCCCCTACCCAATGGCAACGCAACAGTATTGATGAATCCTCAAGTGGGTCAAAAAGGAGAATTAACCCTTAATTCTAGTGGTACAAGCTGGGGAGATGCAGGTTTTTACTTCCTCCTACAAGATGCACAAAACCAATATTGGGCGAAGTTTATCGCCTCTTTCAAAGATAAACTGACCGTCCGACCGCATACAACTGGACTACTCGCACAACAGCGCCTGAGACTTTGGGGATTACCGGTCTTATCCATCGTCTATCAAATCAACCTGAAAGATAAGCCCGATCGATCCAAATAAACTTGCGATTTTTCAACAGCAGAAGATTGCCTATTCCACACAAGCGGTTACTACCTAAAAGAAGAAAACGATTGCGTTACTCTTTTTTTGTGTGTTGAAACAACCAATTATACAAGTCGTTATGACGGTACAAATCTTCTACACTACCGTGATTCCCCCCTTTGATGACTTGCAATTCAACAGGTGCATCTGACTTGCACTTTTTAATGGCATTCATTATGTTTTTTGATTCTTTTAGTGGCACTATAAAATCCTTATCTCCATGGATGAGCTTAATGGGTACATTAGTCAAATTACAGGCATCTCTATTTTCACCACCACCACACATGGCAATAGCTGCAGCTAGGCGATTGGCGTACTTACTTGCATATTTCATGGTTCCGTAACCTCCTAAACTCATCCCTGTAACATAAATTCGACGCTCATCGATCGCGTAATGATCAATCATATATTGAACAATCTCATCTACCTTATCGGGATTCCACGGTCCGGAAGGCAATTGTGGAGCAACCAAATAAGCGGGGATCTCCAGTCCCTTTTTCTCAATTCCTCTCAAGGGACCATAGCGTTTAACTCGTTCAATATTGGTTCCGGATAAACTTCTTCCATGTAAAAAGATAACTAATGGATTCTTTTCTTTTACTTCAGTAGGGGCATTGACCCAAAACTGATAAGACGTTTGATCTAAAATTGCTTGAGGTTGAGCCCATAAGCTCAACGAAATCAAACTAATAAACAACGGAAGTATGCGCATATAATTTTTAACTAAATATAGATGTATTCTCTTATTTATTTATATAAATAAATAATTTTTATCTCCATCTTATAACAAAAATTTAAGTGAATACTATTTAAATAAAATCTTATTTTCTATTTATATCTACATTTTATCTACATTTGGTTTAAATATCACATACTTTTAAATATCAACCATGAAAAACACTATTAAACCAATTCTATTTGCTTCCTTGAGCTTATTCTTGTTCAACTGTAGTTCGGACGATTCCACTACCCCTCCACCACCTAAGTATTACATTGAAAAAACGCCCTACATAAGTGAAATCAAACAATACTTTTACGAGGAACCTGATACAACTAGAGAGGGTAATCCACAAGATAAAGCTATCGATATAGCCTACAACTTTTTGTATGATGCTGATTTCAAGTTGCAACACATCAACTATACTGATATGGTGTACAAAAATCAAGTGGTCGTACAACAACAAAACTTAAACCTACAACCAACCTTTGACCAACAAGCTCGCTTACAACTTTGGGAGATTAAAGAGGATGGAGCTGTGGTAGATAATTACGTCTACCATTACCAGAATGACCAACTACATGCTATAACCTATAACCTCAACTCTAGAGGCGGTAGTTTTACGAGTCAGCTTAGCTATAACGACAAGAATCAACTAATTTTGAACGAGGCCTTGGAAGCAAACTTGCTCATCGATTATAAGTATAACGCCAAAAATCAAATCGATAAAATGAAATTCAATGGGCAGAACATTGTTTTTACCTATGACGATAAAAAATCACCTTTCTACACTTTACCATTTGATTTATCAAGTATATTGATCAATTTCAACATGATTCTTCCTTATACCTATCACTTTGAGAATAATGTTACTTCAATTACTTTAGGAGGTGAAACACTGCATGTTGATTTTACATACAACACGGACGATCTTCCTACAAAAGCAGTGTACTACACTCTGGATCAAGAAGAGAAAATTGTTGATTTTGAAATTTATTTCACCTACAAAATGAAAGAGACTAAAATAGAACTAACGAATATATAAGTCGCCTTTTACGTATCGATCAAAACCGATGATCCCATACTGTTCATCGGTTTTTTATTTCCCTTTATTTTCAGCGATGCGCCTCTCGATAGTCTAATGGGCTCATCCCTACATATTTCTTAAAATAGCGACAAAACGTTGTAGAATCAGCAAAATGCAGTTGCTCCGCGATTTGATAGATCGGTAAATCCGTCGCTACTATGTAATTTTTCGCTTTGATTAACACCATTTCAATGATTACTTTCGAAATGGATGTACCTGTACGTTGGCGAATTAACGTGGTTAAGTACTTCGGGCTTAACTTCAGTTGGTCTGCATAAAATCCCACTGACTTTTCCACGAGGTAATACTGATGCAATAAGTTGTAAAACTGAAAGACAATCGCATCTTTTCTCGTACTGGGTTGCATCGCTTCCTCCTCTTGTTGATACACGCGATTAATCTGTGCAATAAACGAATACAAGAGATAGCGCAAAGCATCGTCCTGAAAAATAGACAAGAGGGAAGCTTGTTGTTGAAAGAGCTGCATATACTGTTCAAAAAGAAGTACATCGGCTTCCTGTAACCTCACATGGGGCTGTTCAACCAAGACATTCAAAAAATTGTAATTGGTTGGTAGTATCAGCTCATTCAGGGTGTGAAAATCAAAAACAAGATGAACAAATGCTAGATCCGCACTGTCTTGTTGTACAACAACTAATGACTGGGGTAAAAGCGTTAGTACACTCCCTTTTGACAAGTGGCACGTCTTTGCATTGACTAGAACGGTTGCTGATCCGCCCATGCAATACGATAGCACGATTTGCCCCTCTACTTCACCTCGATCTACATCATCCTGACGAAACAGTCTACTAGCCTTTATTACTTGAATTGTACTCATGCAATCGTTATTTTATCTACAAATATAACCTTTTGCACATTATTTGTTTCAAATAAACAACCAACTTTTTAATTGAATACTAGTACTTTGCATTTTAATAAAGATGAATAATGCAGACGAAACAACTGACACTAAACAACAAAACTTACACCTTGCACATCGCGTATCAAGCCAATGAACGCATGCGCCAGGCCTTTAATGCCATGACCTTTGATTTTTGGGAATTCACCTTTGAGCCCTACTATCAATCAGGTTACTGGGACGATAACTGTATCCTCTTCTCTCTTTTTGAAGGAGAACAGCTTGTTGCACATACCACCTTGAGTTTGTTTACAACCTATACCGCTGATCAACGCTTGCATTTGGGGCAATTGGGGACGGTGATGACCTTACCTAGCCATACCAAACAAGGGCTTTCGCGTTTTTTAATGGAGTCCATTTTTGAGTCTTACAACGATAAACTCGATGGCTATTTCTTATTTGCCAATGACACCGTCTTGGAATTTTATCCCAAATTCGATTTTTATGCTGTACCTGAACATCAGGCAAGTAAAGCGTTCTGTAAACAGCCCACTACGCATACCGTCCAACGATTAGATTTAACTGATATCACTGATTTACAGTGTTTTCAGCACTACCTAAAAAATGGTCACACAGGCTGTCGCTTTGATACCCGTAGCTATGGTTTGGCTCACTTTTACTGCTATGCCAATCCAGCATTTGGATATGCGGAATCCATCTACCTTATTCCGGAACTAGACACGCTTTTAATTGCCCAGCATGAAGAGGATGATCTCATGATCTACCAAGCCTATTACCTAAAAGACAACCTAGTAGATCAAGCGTTTAACGCCTTAGCTGATGCACAAACCAACCGGGTAGTCTTAGGATATACACCTATTGATACAGGTTATACCTATAATCCGTACAAAGAAGAGGACCTTACACTTTTCGTCAGTCCTGCACTTATAACCTACTTTGAAAAACAACCCACGATGATTCCCTTACTTTCTCATACGTAAAAGAAGGGGGCTAAAAAGCCTAAAAAACAAAATCCCGCCTTTTTTAGACGGGGTTTTTTATTGTTTGTCCCAATCGCACGGATCCCTGCTCGCGCAGATTTTTGTTTTTACATGAATGTAGACGAAAAAGAAGTGCTTCATTTCTTGCAGTAAATCGATAAAGGAGGTTGGGGTTTGTTCGGGTCTTGTTCGAGTCAGCTTCGAGTCAGCTTCGGTAAATCGGGCTTAAACCCCCGTAAATACGAAGGTTTATCGAAGAAGACCCGAACAACACTAAAACAAAACTAAACAAACAACTGAATAACAGCCATTTGTGTTATTTAATAAAGGAAAAACAACCCCTTTTTTGCTTTCTTCTTGCAAATCCTGTTGTACTTTTTATCAATCGTATAAGTTTTCGTATACCTTTGTACTACAGTACTTATAATAAACCGCTAATCATGCATAACTTAGACGAAATAGATTTAAAGCTACTCAACTTATTATCAGAGAATTCGAATGTAACTACTAAAGAACTCGCCCAACAAGTAAATCTATCTTCTACTCCTGTTTTTGAACGAGTAAAACGCTTAGAACAAGAAGGATTCATCAAAGGATATATCGCCTTGATTGATGCCGAAAAATTAAACCGTGGCTTTGTTGTTTTTTGCAATATTAAACTCAAACAACACGAACGCGTGATCAACAATAAATTTATTGAAGACATCCTAAACATTGAAGAAGTAGTTGAATGTTATAATATATCAGGGGAATACGACTTTTTACTGAAAGTGTACGCCAATGATATGCGTCACTATCAAGATTTTGTATTTAACAAATTGGCTATGGTCGACAGCATTGGTAGTACGCATAGTTCTTTTGTTATGCGCGAAATTAAGAATGACCACAACATTAAGATCAGCCTATTATAAATTGCCCCCCTTTGCTATGCCTCTTTTATTGCACGACTACAGGTGGCTAATCAGTTGGCTCACATCCGGGTGATATACAGCAGGCTTTTTCATGCTTGGCGTTCATTTTTTCTTCCATTAGAAATAAAAAAACCAAAGCATACTGCAAATTTTATTCATTTTCAGTACATTAATTCTTAGTTTTGTAAGAAAAGGAAGCTATGAAACATTACATTTATTTATTTTTACTACTAGCGCTTAGTGTTAGTTGTAACAGTACCAATAAAAATGCCGAAGATATTTTGCAATTTGAGCAAAAGGATTTTGTACAATCTTCTGACAACTGTATTGACGATGAGTGCACGAGAATTAAGCTGAGCGTTCCGGTGATCACCAACGAATCAAACGAAGTTGCAACAAAAATCAACCAACAGCTTATTGCTAAAATTGACAACATCATTGCGGTAGATGATAGAACGGCAAGCAGTAAAAATTTGGATGAGTTAACAGCCAATTACATTGCCAATTACGATGCATTCAAAGCAAAATATCCAGACGAGACCCTGCCTTGGAAAGCGGAAATAGAAGGTGATATTACCTTTTATAACGAAGATTTGCTTTCGATTGCTTTGGAGTATTATACCTTTGCAGGAGGGGCCTATGGGTTTAAAAGTGAAGTGGCGATGAACTTCAATCCCAAGACTGGGGAACAATATAAAGTAGAGGATTTGATTGGCAATTGGGAGGAATTACAGAAGTTAATGGCACTACAGCTCAAAGATAAAATGGACATCTGGACCAGCAACAATCAATTGGAATATCCTGAGAGTATTTTCTTTTACGAAGACATGGTTGGATTTCTATACAATGCTGTTGATGACGATGCGCAATACAATGGTCCGACGAAAATTGACTTCCCAAAAGCGAGTATTCTCCCTTTCTTAAAAATAAACCTCGACCCCAAGACAACAGAAAAATAAGCTTGATCCTTAACGCTCGACACCGTGAGTATTTATAAAAAAATTTTCCAACAAACAGCCATCTACGGATTGGCTGCTGTTTTTCCAAAAGTAATTGGTTTCTTTTTAGTTCCGTTTCACACGGACTTGATGAAAAATGACGCCTATGGTGAGTACAGCGTGATTTTTTCGATCATGATGCTGTTGAATGTTGTCTTGTCTTTCGGAATGGAAACGGCGTTTTTTAGGTTTTACAATACCCGAGATAACAAACAAGAGGTCATCAATAACAGTATGTTGTTTCTCAGCGGTACCACCTTAATCTTTGGGTTAGTCGGATTTTTCTTGCTCGACTTTTGGGCGAATCTCCTACAGATTCCCACCAACTTGGTGCAATACGTTTTATGGATTCTGATCTTAGATGCCTTGGTTATTGTTCCATTTGCCAAATTACGCGCAGATCAACGACCGATGTACTACAGCGCCATTCGCATTGGTAATGTTTGTATTTATTCCTTGTTGAATGTATTCTTCCTCTATTTCTTGCCTTTATTAGCGACAAATAACCCTTCCTCTGTTTTTGCATCGATGTATGTGGAAAACTTTCAGGTAGAATATATTTTCATTGCCAATCTAGTAGCAAGTGCAGCGACGTTTTTGGTTTTTACTAAGAACTATTTGCAACTCCACTTCAAAATCAACAAAGAACTATTGCAACAAATGTTGCGCTATAGTTTCCCCGTTATGGTGGCCGGATTGGCCTTTGCTATTAACGAGAGCTTTGACAAAATACTCCTACAGCGTTTATTGCCTGCGGATATTGCTTCTGCAGAAGTTGGGAAATATGCTGCTTGTTATAAATTGGGGCTGTTTATGGTACTCTTTAGACAAGCCTATACCTTGGGGATTGAGCCTTTCTTTTTTAACTACGCCAAAAATGACGATGCTCCAACGAAATACGCCACCGTAACCAAATACTTCATCTTAATGGGAAGTGCGATTATGCTGGGGGTTGTTGTCTTTTCTGACGTTTTAAAGGTGTTATTTATTCGCAATGAGAGCTATTGGGATGCGATGATTGTCGTGCCCTTAATTATCTTAGCAAACCTATGTATGGGGATTTACACCAACCTATCCGTTTGGTATAAATTGCGTGACAAAACCAGTATGGGGGCTTATATCTCCATTTTTGGTGCTGTACTGACTTTGATCTTCAACTACCTCTTGATCCCTATTTGGGGCTATATGGGTTCGGCAATTGCTACCTTGCTCGCCTATGGATCCATGATGGTCGTTTCCTATGTGTTAGGTCAAAAGTATTACCCTATCCCCTATGATAAAAAAGCCATTGGTTTATATATGGGACTGTCTATTCTCTTGTCGTATGTTTATTTTTATCACTTCAGAGAAAACTATTTCGTTGGCTTGATCGCGATTGTCCTTTTTGGATTGATGGTATACAGCCAAGAAAAAAATACGCTGAAACGAATGCTTAAAAAATAAAAATCAGATTGTACAATCACCAATAAAAAAGCCACGCTAAGCGTGGCTTTTTTATTTCTTCTTACTAATAAGAGGTTTGTATATTTTTATCTTTACTATACTTCATCGTATAACTCAGGCGTACTTTTTTCACTTCATTCGGTTGCAATTGAACCTCCCAAGTCACCAACCCTTTCTCCTCATTCACTATTCCTTTTGGCGATTCATCTAACACAATTTCAATAGAATTATCCGTACTGATTGGATATTGATCTTCTACTTGAACCGTAACCGCTTCTTTTTTGCTGTTTTTGACAGTAATCTCATACGTAAAGGTCTGTTCCTTCTTGGAGGATAACGTTTTCGTTCCTGACTTATCCGAAATTAACGTACGGCTAATGGAAATATTAGGATCTTTACCGATGTTTAGGCGCAGTTTTTCTTCTGTATTTTCTGTAGATAAATACGTTTGTCCGATATTCATACCATCGTAAATCACATTCGCTTGTCCAGGTAATAAATTGTGTTTACCATAGTCTTTAATCTCTGCTACTAAATACGCATTGGCGTCGAGTTTCGGTGCAGCATAAAACCTGTACTCCCCACTAATAGTAAACGTATTCAAGTCCACACTGTGGCGTTTGCCATTACTCAAAATCGAATACGGAATGGCAATGTCAAAAGTTACGTTCAATTCACTTTCACTTACCGTTGTATACTCTGCAAGAGTCTTTCTATCTTCGTATGAAACATCTTCAAGTGCTGGAGCAATCGATTCATAGCTATCGTAAGAGGTTATTGCATTTTCTGAGATTCTCGCAACAGATCCAGTTATTGAGCGTTTAGATAACGAGCCATACCCTGTAACAACCACTTCATTTTGTTTTTCATACTGTACAAACCACGTCTTCCACGTTGGTAGCGTATAATTTTGGTTTAATTTTCCAGATGTCAAGCTCAAACGCACATTGCGCCAATCGATTCCTGAAGTTTGAACCACTTGAGCCTTATACATCATTTTAATAGGCGCGTTCACCTTTTCTATACGCAAATCATAAGAAGGGACCCATTGTGCGCTATTGGTAGCATAATTAATGCGGAAGGGAACATTCCCCTCTTTTGCACTCATCACTTGTACAATCAACTTTCCTCGACTTACGCGTTCTGTTTTATCCCCACCTAGTGTTAATTGTCCTTTTAAATCATTCCACTTGGTCTCAATTACTTCCTTTTCCTTTTTCTTTACAAATAAGGCATTTTGTACTTCTTGACGTTTTTTTCCGTAATACTCTACCCATTTGGTTACATCGGTAAAACCGAAATTAGCAAAGGATTGACTCGTACTGGTGCGATCCAATAGATTAATAGTCTGCGTATCCGCATTAATTGCATTGGTTATTTTCTCCAACTGAAATTCCACTGCCGCAATACTATCGCGCAAGGGTTTCATCAAAGGGGAGTTATTGACGTTGTCATACTCTTCAATATACGCATTGGAAAACTGTACGGACATAACTGTTACGTCGTTAATCGACCCTACTTTGATGGTATTTTCCATCAATTGATCGGACACATTGGTAATCACAACTTCCGATAATCCTTTGGGTAAGGTGACTTGGGTATTTTGTGTTAATTCTGCTCCGTCGTAATACACCCGTGCGCTTTCTAAATTCGCTTTTGTGTACACGGGCTTTTGTGCCCACACAGCAACAACACTCAGTGCCATTGCTAAAACAATTCCTTTTCTCATCATGCTTTTTTTCAATTTTTATCCAAAAAGATGTTCGACAACATCTTCAATTTTCGTTACTACAATTACTTTTATTCCCGTTCCATGGTAGGATATCTTGTTGTACTTGGAAACGAGTATTTCCGAAAACCCCAACTTTTCAGCTTCTTGAATGCGTTGATCCACGCGGTTTATCGGTCGAATTTCCCCTGAAAGGCCGACTTCTCCAGCAAAGGTTACTCCTTTTTGAATGGAGATATCTTGATCGGAAGATAAAATAGCTGCGACCACACCTAAATCAATCGCAGGATCATCTACCGTGATACCTCCTGTTATATTTAAAAAGACGTCTTTTTGTCCTAAGCGGAATCCCGCACGTTTTTCTAGCACCGCCAATAACATATTCAATCGCTTGAGGTTATAGCCCGTTGCACTGCGTTGAGGGGTTCCGTAAACAGCAGTACTCACTAGCGATTGCACTTCCACCATGAGCGGACGCATCCCTTCTAAAGTGGCTGCAATTGCCGTTCCGGACAACTCTTCATCTTTGTGGGAAATTAAAATTTCGGATGGATTAGACACTTCGCGCAACCCACTGCCTTGCATTTCGTAAATACCTAATTCGGCCGTTGATCCAAAGCGGTTTTTATTCGCGCGCAAAATACGATACACGTGATTGCGATCGCCCTCGAATTGCAAAACGGTATCCACCATGTGTTCTAACATTTTTGGGCCTGCAATACTTCCATCTTTAGTGATATGTCCAATAATTAAAACAGGTGTTCCCGTTTCTTTGGCAAATTTGGTTAACTCCGCCGTAGTTTCTTTGATTTGAGAAACGGTTCCAGCAGAGGATTCGATATAATCCGTATGCAGGGTTTGAATGGAGTCAATAATCAACACATCGGGTTGAATTTCTTCAATCTGACGAAAGATATTTTGGGTATTGGTTTCAGTTAATATATAACAATTTTCGTTATTGGGATTGATGCGTTCAGCGCGCATCTTGATTTGTTTCTGACTTTCTTCTCCAGAAACATAGAGTACCTTATACGGCAAGCGAAGAGAAATTTGTAGGAGCAAGGTACTTTTTCCAATGCCAGGTTCGCCTCCTAGTAGTACCATCGACCCAGGTACAAGCCCCCCTCCTAAAACGCGATTCAATTCACCGTCCAGCGTATTCATGCGAATCTCTTCTGCACTGTCGATCTCACTCACACGCAAGGGTTTTGCAATGCGTTTTGTTGTGGAAGCAGTGGTACTAACCGCCTTCCATGCTGTTTTCTCTTCTTTTTGGATTACTTCTTCTACTAGTGTATTCCATTCCTTACACGTGGGACATTGTCCCATCCATTTAGGCGTTTGAGCCCCACAACTTTGACAGAAAAAAGCAGTCTTTACCTTTGCCATACAACCGTATACTTAAATTTTTAAATATCAAATTTACGATTAAATACCCAAATATGGATTCCTTGTTTATAGTTATGAAACATCCTAGTATTTTCTTACCGTCAAATGGAGATAAATACGGAGTGTGGAGGGAAATACCTCCTGTTAAGTATTTTTTACCGCGGTTTTTTTAATGATGTGTCTGCACCCATTGTTGAAAATCATCCACATAGGTTTTACCAATAGGTATGATTTTATCTTTTACAAAAATTCGATTGCGCTCAATGGTATCAATCTGATCCAAACGCACAATATAAGAGCGATGAACCCGCATAAAATATCCCATCGGCAATTTCTTTTCTAATTCGAGAAACGTATCGAGAATAATTATTTTTTCTGTTTTTAAATGTAAACACAAATAATCTTTCAATCCTTCGACAAAGAGCAATTCTTTAAAAAATATCTTGACCAATTTTCCGTCAGTTTTGACAAATAAAAAATCGGATTCTTCCTTTACTTGCGGAGCTAAAGCAGGGGGAATCAGGGGTTGCTCGATCGGTTGAAAATGCATTTTTGCCTTCTGAATACTCTTGTAAAAACGCTCAAAGGAAATAGGTTTAAGCAAATAATCCAACACTTGATACTCATAGCCTTTTAAGGCATACTCACTATAGGCTGAAGTCACAATATACTTGGTCTGATTACCTAAGATATCCATGATTTGCAAGCCTGTTAGCTCAGGCATTTGGATATCGATAAACAACAAATCAATGGCATTTTCTTCCACTATTTTCAATGCATCAAAGGTAGAAGTACTCGAACCAACCAATTCCAATTGCGGTATTTTTTTGGTGTATTCCGTCAGCAATGAAATTGCCAAAGGCTCGTCATCTAGGATAAAACAGCGAATGGGATTCATAATTCAATCGTTAAGTTACAAAAATACGTAGTTTCCGTTTGTGTAATAGTCAAGGTATGCCGTTGGGGATACTGCAAAGCGAGACGTCTTTTGATATTTTCAACTCCTATCCCCTGTTGTTTATCTTTTTGATACTGGTTTATTTTGTTGCTTGTCTCGAAAATCAATTTCCCTTCTTGCTGAACAATGCGGATTTGCAGTGGATAATTCTCATCGGTAATTTCACCGTGTTTAAAAGCATTTTCAACAAAAGGGAGCAACAAAAGCGGAGGTAATTGTAGCAGAGGTTGTTCAATTGTCTTTTCTAAAACAATAAAGTGTTTTCCATTAATACGCATACACTCCAATTCCATATAGTTGGTTATATAATCCCACTCTGCTTCAAGAGAGACCCATTTCTCTTGACTTTCATAGGTGATATACCGCATCAAATGACTTAATTTCTCAATAGCAGGTAAAGCTAAATCCGATTTTTGGTACACCAAATAATAAATATTGTTCATGGTATTAAAGATAAAATGCGGATTAACTTGAGATTTAAGAAAGTTAATTTCTGCTTCTGTCTTCAATTTTAATGCTTCTGTTTTTTCTTTTTGCGATTGAACAAATTGAACAACAACCCAAATAGTAATGGAAGGAACAATGCTCAAGCTGGCAAAATAAAGATTGTCTACAATATAGAAAGACGTCGGCAGCATGGGGTTATAATTGGTAAAACCAAAAAACACAAACAATAAATATTCCTCTATAAAATAACGCAATCCGATAAAAACAGAATAGATGAAGATAATCCCCAAAACAATGCGCCACAACTTCTTTGACCCGATGAATTTTGGAATCACATATAAATAATTCAAATAAAAAACTACGCTACTCAAGAAGGTAAACAACAGCGGATAGTAACGAAATACTTTTTTCTCAGCTGCATCTCCCCAAAATGCGAGTTCAAACTGCAAATTATCATAATTAAAGTACGTCGAACTGCGGACAATAAAAATGAGCCAGAAAACGATATGAATAATCCAAATTTGCTTCTTTGTCATAATATTTTTGCTAAATACACGCTTTAAAGGTAAGGCTAAAATCAAAACCACTTGACAAACTTCGACCAACACCACCAAATATCCGACGAACATCACATCGGAAAAAAGAGGACGTTGGTCGAAAAAAAATAGGAGGACACAGATGCATTCGCATCTTTGCTTCAAACACATAATCATGAAGTATAGCCTACTCTTTTTTTTGGTTTCTCTTTATTCATTCGGTCAGACTGTTCAGGTAAAAGGTCAGATTTACGAAGGAGAACGCCCCACCGAATTCACTGAAATTCGCTTAACCGACAAGACATCGCAAGCCGTTGTCCAAACCTATACCCAGGCTCAAGGAACCTTTGTCCTTTCCGTTGTTCCAGCTTTTTACCAATTGGCGCTGTATCAATACAACCAAGAAGTCTATCAGGTGGATCTTGACCTCACACATGATATCGACCTAGGCAAGATTACTCTGGAGGAAACAAAACTCTTAGAAGAAGTACAAATTGTCGCTCAAAAACGTTTGGTAGAACGAAAAATTGATCGCTTAGTTTTTAATTTAGAATCTGCCGTAATCGGAACAGGAGGCAATGTCTTAGAAGCCTTAAAGGTAACTCCTGGAGTACAGGTTTCTCCCTCCAGCATTTCGATAATAGGTAAAAATCAAGTCTTAGTTCTACTTGACGATCGCCCAACGTATTTATCTGGCGATGAGCTCCTTCGATTTTTAGAAAGCATCAATAGTTCGGATGTAAAGAGCATTGAAGTGATGACCACACCTCCCGCTAAATATGAGGCAGAAGGAAACAGCGGAATTATCAATATCATTACCAAAAAAACACCGAAAGACACGTGGAATGCAACCTTAGGTTCTACATATCAACGCAGCAAGCGAAATACATTGCGCTACAATGCAGGATTTAACTTGAACCAAAAAAGTTGGAAGGCTAAAGCAACAGCGAATTTTGGCGATGCGCGTTTTCTTCGTACATGGAGCAATGACTTATTCTATACCGATGAAACTTGGGAAAACCGTGCCACCACAGATGGGAAAAACAAATATTACAACCTCAATTTAGACCTCTCATACCAATGGAGTAAAAATTGGGAAATGGGAATTAAATTAGCCAATAACAACTACGATTTCAAGGGAATCATGGAGGGGAAAAACGCGCGTTTCCAATCCAAAGGAATTCATTCCTTTATTACTGAAGACTCCAATGAACAATCCAAATCCGATCGTTTTATACTATCCTATTTCAATGAAATTAAACTAGATACCTTAGGAAAAAAAATAAGCTTGGACTTAGACTACATTAGTGGTAATCAGCCGAGTTATCGCAATTTCACTTCTGAGACACTCGATCCATTGTATCAACCAATCCCTAAAAGCTTTATTGAAGGAGGAAATGACAATCAAAACACAATTGATAATTACATTGGAAAACTAGATCTAGACCTTCCTTTTTCAGGGGTTACCCTTAATGTAGGAGCTAAAATTGCCACTTCAAAGACGAAAAACAAATTGCATATTTACAATTCAACTCTTCCTACTGGAATACAAAAAAATCAATTCGATTACCGCGAGAACAACCAAGCCTTTTATGTGTCGGGAACCAAAACATGGTCAGAGGCCTTGACCCTTCAAGCGGGTTTACGAGTAGAAGCCACACAAACGAAAGGATATGCTGCCGCATTAGATCAAACCAATAGAAATAACTATGTCAAATTCTTTCCTACATTGTATATCAACTATCAATTAAACGAAGAACAAACCTTGGGATTTAATTATGCAAGACGAATTAACCGCCCAAATTTTGAGAGTTTAAACCCGACGCGCTCTACCATTAACGCATACAGCTATCACGAAGGAAATCCGTTTTTAAAGCCGGCCTATACAACAAATATAGAATTAATTCACACCTATAAAAAAATAGAGTCCAAGCTGTACTACAGCCACATGAAAGACGGTATTTCACAAGTTTCTCAAATTAATGCCGAAACAAAACACTACAATTACATATGGATGAACTACGTAGAGGTAAAAGAAATCGGACTATCCGAAAGTCTCTATTTTAAACCAACTCCGTGGTGGAATAGCTCGAATGAATTTACCTTGACCTACTCTTCTGCACAACCTGTTTTAGAAAATGAAGCAGAAGTAAAAGGAACAGCTGCATATTTTTCAACTTCTAATGATTTTATTTTGAACTTACGCCAGACTCTCTTTGCAGGTTTTCAATACACTCAAAGCTTTAAAGGAGTATCCAACAACTTCCATTCCAAAGCTTATGCGGATCTAAACCTAAACGTGAAATATCTTTTAATGGATAAAAAATTAGAATTATCACTTCAATTGAGCAATGTGTTAAACAGCGTGTATTCTACCTATAAAGAGACAACAGAAGCAATGCAGCGCTTTCAAAACCATTGGGACAACCGCACAGTTCGCTTCTCGGTAAATTATAAATTCGGACATAGCACCTTGAGAGTGAAACAAAGAGCAAATGCCTATGAAGAAGAACTAGGCAGAATGTAGTCTTAGGATTTTTTTGTGTGATAGAGCGGTAATACAAAGAAAGATAAAGCCCCTAACACGACAACAATAGCGGTTTGTGTGGTCCACAAAATCCAACCAAAGGCGGTTCCTGCAACAGGAGAGATGTGGTAGAGCACCAAGAGTTCGGCTACAATTAACGGAAATGCACCGAAGCCGCCATTGGTAAATGAAACGGCAAAACTACCAGCAACAAAGGCAGACATAATCATGGGAAAAGTCAATATACTCGTTTCATTTAAGGCCAACGTACCAAAGAAAAAAGTTGCGATATACCCAATCCAAATGAGCAACGTATAAAACAAAAACCCCAGTTTAGCAGGCATTTTAAAAATGCTGTTTACCCCTTCAACGAGTCCTTTTAGCTTGCGTTTCACAAATAAAATAGGCTTCCAAGTCAGCAACATAAATGCAGCAACACACACGCCTAAAGCAACGAGGGCAAGCAAGCCAACCTTCAACAATTGCTCAACAGGAACATAGCGCAAAAGAAAGTGTTCCAATACGTCATATTGCAAAATAAGCGCTGTAAAAACGCAGAGTAACAGGCAAATTAAATCGACCACGCGTTCAGAGACAATACTGCCAAAGCTCTTGTCAAAGGGAATCTGCTGATACTTTTGAAGCACCAACGCTCGAGAAACCTCTCCCGAACGGGGAACGGTTAAATTCATTAGGTACCCAATGTTAATCGCCATAAAATTAGTGGCTGTAGAAGAAGTATATCCCATATAGTTCAAGGCATACTTCCATCGATGGGCACGTGCCCAAAGACTGAGAACAGAAAAGATTGAAGCGATGAAGATATACCTGTAGTTTGCTCCTTTAAAGTGCAGCAACATCTCTTCAATCTGTTCTTGAGTAAATTTTGAAAATGCGTAATAAACTAAAAAAACTCCCAACGCAAGTGGGAGTAGAATATGGATTAATTTATTAACGGTCTTCTTCAATATGCTAAATTAAGTTAGACTATTATTCTCCTCATTTGGAAAAACAATAGCAGGTCTAAAGGTCTTAGCTTCTTCAAAATCCATTATTCCGTACGAAATAATGATCACGATATCTCCTTGGTGCACTTTGCGTGCAGCAGGTCCATTTAACGTAATTTCTCCACTGTTTCTAGGCCCTGGAATAGCATACGTTTCAAAGCGCTCCCCATTGTTGATGTTCACAATAGAAACTTTTTCACCTTCAATCATATTAGCAGCCTCCAATAAAGCTTCGTCTATTGTAATACTTCCAATATAATGTAAATCGGCACCTGTTACAGTTACACGATGAATTTTTGATTTTACTACTTCAACTTGCATTTCGCGATAGTTTAGTTAAAAGATAAATTGTCAATTAATCGAACCCCTTCAATGTGAGCAACCAGAAAACCTCTGTACTTGCGTCCTTCCTCTTTTGAGTTAGCCACTTTTAGTGTTTCTTCCTCAGCAATTGTAAAGTATTCGAGGTCAAAGGTAGAATTATTTTTAAATTGAGACTCAACAAATTGATTAACTTTTTCAATCTCTTGTGTTTTAAACAACTCCCGTGCTTGTACTAAAACCTGATATAAAAACGTCGATTGCTCCAAGCCTTGGGCAGAAATACGTTCATTTCTTGAACTCATGGCTAGTCCATCCGATGCTCTAAAGATAGGAACTCCTATAATTTCCACGTTGAGCTCTTCTTTTTCCACTAGTTTTCGAATGATCTGCAACTGCTGAAAATCCTTCTCTCCAAAATAAGCTTTGGTCGGTTCAACCAATTCAAAAAGTTTTTTAACTATCGTGCCTACGCCATCAAAATGACCTGGACGCTGTGCCCCCTCCATTTCGAATTCTAATCCGTCGTAATCGAACTTTTTAGCTACCGTTTCTCCGGCGTACATTTCCTCTACTGCCGGCGAAAAAACAACAATTTGATCTGATAATGAGCGGATAATCGCTAAATCTCGCTCTAATGTACGAGGATATTTGGCCAAATCTTCCGCATTATTGAACTGCGTTGGATTGACAAAAATACTCACCACAGTACACCCATTTTCTCCTAAAGATTGCTCCATCAAAGAAAGGTGACCGCTGTGTATTGCTCCCATTGTAGGGACTAAACCAATGGATTGGTTCGCCTTGTGAAAAGTCTCTAAATATGCTTGTAATTCGACTTTTGTATGAAAAAGAAACATCTACTACCTGTTTTAAATAATGGCAAAATTAGTTAATTCGAGAAATAACTCCATAAAATTTCGTAAATTTGCACAGTTTTATTTATTTCAACAGAAACTATTTTTGAAGATGAAAGATAAGAGGATATTGTACGTATCATCTGAAGTGGTACCTTATTTAGCAGAAAATGAAGTTTCATTAATGTCTTATGATGCGCCTAAAATGATTAATGAACAGGGAGGGCAGATAAGAATTTTTATGCCGAAATACGGTAGCATCAATGAAAGAAGACACCAATTACACGAAGTAATCCGCCTATCGGGGATGAATCTCGTAGTGAATGATATGGATATGCCTTTGATAATCAAAGTGGCTTCTATTCCTAAAGAGAGAATTCAGGTTTACTTCATCGATAATGATGAATACTTTAAAAGAAAATCAACGTTTTCCGATGAAGACGGTGTATTATACCCAGACAACGACGAGAGAGCTATATTCTTTACCAAAGGGGTAATCGAGACTATTAAAAAACTGAACTGGGTGCCTGATATCATCCATGTACAAGGTTGGATGGCTTCTTTACTACCTACGTATTTGAAGAATTACTACAAAGACGAAGCTATTTTTGCTGATACTAAAATAGTTACTTCTGTGTTTAACGAAGGGTTTGAAGGAACTTTAAGCAGCTCAATGCACAATAAAGTAGCCTTTGACAACTTGCCAAAAGAAGATATTGCAGATTTTGAAAAAGCAACTTACCACAACATAATGGTTAATGCAGTTAAAAATTCGGACGGAGTTATCTTAGCTTCTGAAAACATCCCATCAGATTTAACAAAATATATACAATCTTCAAATAAACCTTTCTTACCTTACGCTACTAAAGAAGAATTTGCTGAAGCATATACTACTTTTTACAATCAATTTTTATAATACTAACGCATATATCGACCTAGTAGATGAATTACAAAAGCATCATAAAAACAGTAGTAATCCTAGCAAGCGTGGCTAGTTTACAATCATGTGATAAAGATTTTAGTGAAGTTGGAGGTGATATTATTGGAGACAATAATTTAAATATCGACACCTATCAGGTAAGTGATCTTACCGCTTATACCCAACCTTATGGTGCGTTGGGCACCCAAAATTTAGCTAATATGCCTTTCGGTTCCCTCGATAATGGTGAATTCGGAAGAACAAACAGCAGTTTTGTAGCCCAAGTTTTGTCCTCTGCCACCTCTTTTAATATGATGAAACCCAATGCGGTGATGGATTCTGTATACGTCTATATTCCCTACTACTCTCAGTATGATAAAGTAGAAAACGAAAAAACGTATTACAAACTATTAAACGTAGTCGGAGACGCCTCATTCAACTTGGAAGTATACGAAAACGGGTATTACTTGCACGATGTGAATCCTGGAACAGGAAAGACTTTGGACTATTTCTCTGACGCAGCAGCGCAATACGAACAGTTCAAAAAACCTACGCTCTTAAACGATTCAAAAAACATCAAGCAAAACAAAGAGTTTACCTTTACAAAAGAGAATATCATCCTCTACAAAAGAGATGAAAATGGCAACGTAGTTTCAGATGAAACAACAGGTAAACCAGTAGAATTAGAGCGATTAGCGCCTGGTTTATGGCTGGATTTGAATGCAGAATATTTCCAAAAATTCGCAGCAAGTGGCGTCAACTTAAATGATCCTTCTCAATTCAAAAACTTCTTTAGAGGGTTGTATTTCAAAGCAACTGGAAACGGCACTACCGGTGCATTAGGCTTGTTAAACCTATCGCTTGGTAAAATTGTGATTAAATACCACCAAGAAGTAGAAGAAACTGATGACGAAGGAAATCCAGTAAAGAAAAAACAACATTTAACGGCGACATTACCGTTCTCAAAAGCTGCAAATGCTGGTGAGGAAGCAACTATTTTTGGAGACAACATCAACGTTAGTTTAAACCAAAACGAAGGCAGCAACCACAATCAAGTTGGAAATAAAACAACCGGAGACGCTAAGGTATACGTCAAAGGTGGAGAAGGAAATGTAGCTGTTATTGATCTTTTCAGCAAAAACGATTTTGAAGAGTTGAAAAAATTAAGAGAACTAGATATCCTTGTCAATGACGCAATCTTAACTGTTCACGTCGACGTAGATGCAATGCCAAAAGATCAAATTCCACAGCGTTTGTACTTATACAACTATGACAATGGAACACCAGTTTCTGATTTCTTAAACGATAATTCCGCTAATTCCCTTTACAGCAAATTAGTTTATGGAGGAATTTACCAACCTGTAAACGAAGAAACCAAAGTCAAAAGCAACACCTATAAATTCAGAATTACGGAATACATTCGAGCGATTCTGAAAAATAAAGAATTAAAAAGTCCAAAATTGGCTATTGCTGCAACTTTTAACTACAATGACCTCCTTATCAACACCGTAACTAAGGGAGTCAACAGTAAATTAAAAACCGAAATAGAAAACACACCTGAAAACGTAACGTACATCCCTTCTTTATCAGCTATGCAGCCGTTAGGAACTGTGTTGTACGGAACAAATACTAGTTCTGACAAAAAAATGACACTGCAAATTTTTTATACTAAAACTAAAAACTAATTATTTATGTGTGGAATCGTTGGATACATAGGGCATAGAGATGCATACCCCGTAATCATCAAAGGACTAACTAGACTTGAATACCGCGGTTATGACAGTGCTGGGTTGGCCGTATTTGATGGAGAAACGATTAATCTTTGCAAGACAAAAGGAAAAGTTGCTGACTTAGAAGCAAAAGCTACGGATGCAATAAAAAATGGTACAATCGGAATTGGTCATACCCGTTGGGCGACACACGGAGTACCGAATGACGTAAATTCTCACCCACATTTTTCAAATTCAGGAGAATTAGTCATTATACACAATGGAATCATTGAAAATTATGATTCCCTAAAACAAGAACTCATTAAGCGCGGTTATATCTTCCATTCTGAGACAGACACAGAAGTGTTAATCAACTTAATTGAGGATGTACAAAAGACACAAAAAGTAAAACTAGGTAAAGCGGTTCAAATCGCCTTAAACCAAGTTATAGGAGCCTATGCAATTGCTGTAATGGACATCAAAAAACCCAATGAAATTGTAGCGGCTCGATTAGGTAGCCCTTTGGCAATTGGAATTGGTGAAAACGAATACTTCATTACTTCAGATGCGTCTCCATTTATCGAATATACGAATAACGCTATTTACTTAGAAGATGAAGAAATGGCTATTATTCGCTTACACAAGCCATTAACCATCCGCAAAATCAAAGATGATTCTTTGGTGGATCACTATGTACAAGAGCTACAATTAAACCTAGAGCAAATTGAGAAAAACGGGTACGATCACTTCATGTTGAAAGAGATATACGAGCAACCCGATGTTATTCTTGATACGTTCAGAGGGCGATTACTTCCAGAGCTAGGTTTGGTAAAAATGGCAGGAATAGAGGATAATTTAGATAAATTCCTCAACGCAAAGCGCATCATTATTGTTGCTTGTGGAACGTCTTGGCATGCAGGATTGGTAGCCGAATACGTCATCGAGGAATTTGCGAGAATTTCAGTTGAAGTAGAATACGCCTCTGAATTCAGATATAGAAACCCGATTATCAACAGTGATGACGTTATTATTGCTATTTCACAATCTGGTGAAACAGCGGATACCTTGGCTGCTATTAAATTAGCAAAAGCAAAAGGAGCCTTTGTATTTGGCGTTTGTAATGTAGTGGGATCTTCGATTTCAAGAGAAACACACGCGGGTGCATATACCCATGCTGGACCTGAAATTGGAGTAGCTTCAACAAAAGCATTTACCACACAAATCACCGTACTAACATTAATTGCCTTACGCTTAGCGAAAGCAAAAGGTTCTTTATCTAATTCGGAGTATTTAAAATACCTTCACGAATTAGAATTAATCCCAGAACGCGTAAAAGAAGCTTTAATTCAAAACGAGGCCGTACTAAAGATAGCAGAAGTGTACAAAGACGCGACAAACTGCTTGTATTTAGGACGAGGATACAACTATCCTGTAGCACTTGAAGGTGCGTTAAAACTAAAAGAAATATCATACATACACGCAGAAGGATATCCTGCTGCAGAGATGAAACACGGACCGATTGCCTTAATTGACGAACACATGCCTGTTATCGTAATTGCGCCGGATCAAATGCACTATGACAAAGTAGTAAGTAACATCCAAGAGATTAAGGCCCGTAATGGAAAAATCATTGCTATTGTTACTAAAGGAGACAAACAAGTGAGAGAATTAGCGGATCACGTGATTGAAGTACCAGGTATTTCTGAAGCGTTGACTCCTATTTTAACCACCATTCCACTACAATTATTGTCCTACCACATTGCGGTTTTAAGAGAGTGTAACGTTGACCAGCCTCGTAATTTAGCGAAGTCGGTAACCGTTGAATAATATAAAAATGCGACCCTTATTTGGGCTCGCATTTTTTTATACATAAATAAATTTTTAATCATTTTCATATTCAGAGAAAAAAACTATCTTTGCACTCTGAAAAAGTAGTTTTTTTCACTAAACGTAAATAGCTGTTAAATAAATACATAAGCAATGTCTAAAGTTACAGGAAAAGTTGCGCAAGTTATCGGACCAGTAGTTGATGTAGTCTTCAACACTGAGAATGCCGAACTTCCAAAAATTTATGATTCATTAGAAATCACTAAACCAGATGGTTCTAAATTAGTACTTGAAGTACAATCACACATTGGAGAAGATACAGTTCGTACAATTTCAATGGACTCAACAGACGGATTAAGTAGAGGTTACGCTGTAGCTGCTACAGGATCTCCTATCCAAGTTCCAATCGGAAAAGAGGTATTTGGTAGATTGTTTAATGTTGTTGGTGACGCTATTGATGGTTTAGGTAATTTACCTAAAGCAGGAGAAAATGGGTTACCTATCCACAGACCTGCACCAAAATTCGAAGATCTATCTACATCGACAGAAGTATTATTCACAGGAATTAAAGTAATCGACTTGATTGAGCCTTACGCAAAAGGAGGTAAAATTGGATTATTTGGTGGAGCTGGAGTAGGAAAAACGGTATTAATCCAGGAGTTGATTAACAATATCGCTAAAGGACACGGTGGACTTTCTGTATTCGCTGGAGTTGGAGAGCGTACACGTGAAGGAAATGACTTACTTCGCGAGATGTTAGAGTCTGGTATTATTAAATATGGTGATGATTTCATGCACTCTATGGAAAATGGAGGATGGGATTTATCTAAAGTAGACCGCGAATTAATGAAAGATTCTAAATGTACTTTCTTATTCGGTCAGATGAATGAACCACCAGGGGCACGTGCACGTGTTGCATTATCTGGATTAACAATTGCTGAGTTCTTCCGTGACGGTGCTGGAGACGACCAAGGAAAAGACGTACTTTTCTTCGTTGACAACATCTTCCGTTTTACACAAGCAGGTTCAGAGGTATCAGCTTTATTAGGACGTATGCCATCTGCAGTAGGATACCAACCGACATTAGCAACAGAAATGGGTGCAATGCAAGAGCGTATTACTTCAACAACAAAAGGATCAATTACTTCAGTTCAAGCGGTATACGTACCTGCGGATGACTTAACTGACCCGGCACCGGCTACAACGTTTGCCCACTTAGATGCTACTACAGTATTGTCTCGTAAGATTGCTGAGTTAGGTATTTACCCTGCGGTAGATCCATTGGATTCTACTTCTCGTATTTTATCTCCAGAAATCTTAGGTAAAGAACACTACGCTTGTGCACAACGAGTAAAAGAAATCTTACAGAAATATAAAGAATTACAAGATATCATCGCGATCCTTGGTATGGAAGAGTTATCTGAAGAAGATAAATTGGCTGTACACAGAGCACGTCGTGTTCAACGTTTCTTGTCTCAACCATTCCACGTTGCAGAACAATTTACAGGTATCCCAGGAGTTCTTGTAGACATCAAAGATACAATCAAAGGATTCAATATGATTATTGACGGTGAATTAGACCATTTACCAGAAGCAGCTTTCAACTTGAAAGGTTCAATCGAAGAAGCGATTGCAGCTGGAGAGAAAATGCTTGCTGAAGTTTAATAATCACTTAAAAAAGAACTATTATGAGATTAGAAATTGTATCACCTGAAGCTACATTATTCGCTGGAGAAGTTACTTCTGTATCGGTTCCAGGTGTTAATGGTGAGTTTCAAATGCTAAACAATCACGCGGCTATCGTTTCTTTATTAACGAAAGGCAATGTGAAGTTTACAGGAAGTAACATTTCTATTAAAGAACCATTTAATTCAAAGTTCGTTAAAGTTAGCAACGATACTTACCACTTGCCTATCACAATGGGTACAGTTGAATTAAGTGATAACAAGATTATTATTTTAGCTAATTAAGTAGCTACTAACAGATAAAAAAAGCCCGATTCTTACGAATCGGGCTTTTTTATTTATGCCCTATCAACGTACGCAAATCATATAAACAAAAAAAGCCTTACAAGAAATCTTGTAAGGCTTTTTGCTGCTCCCCCTCTTGGGCTCGAACCAAGGACCCTCTGATTAACAGTCAGATGCTCTAACCAACTGAGCTAAGGAGGAAGGTATTTTATACCTACCTAAAGGTTACACGTTTAAAGCTTTTGCTTTGCTCCCCCTCTTGGGCTCGAACCAAGGACCCTCTGATTAACAGTCAGATGCTCTAACCAACTGAGCTAAGGAGGAAGGTGTGTTACCTTTATTGCGATGCAAATATAGTGTGTTTTCTGCTTTTTACAAATATTTTCTGCAAAAAATCTAACTTTTTTCAGCTCTCTCCCTTTAATGTTGGTAGCCCTAGACGATAACGAGTTGCTATCAAACGAATTACAAAAACAGAAACTGCAGTAGAAATTTGTACAATAACCGCATCTAAGCCGATCGACTGCAACGTATAGTAGATAATTACCCCAAAAATACAAGCCAATGCATACCATTCTTGACGGAAGATCGCTGGAATTTCATTGATCAACGTATCGCGTATCATTCCGCCAACTACACCCGTAATAGTAGCCATAATAACTACAACCCAAAAGGGATAGCCCATGGCAAGGGTTTTCTCCGTTCCTACAACAACAAATAACCCCAAGCCAATACTGTCAAACCAAAGAAAGGTGTTATTTAATCGGATTAATTTCTGCGGAAAGGCAATTACGAGTATTAAAGCAATAATGGTACACCAGACATATACACTCGTCAACATCCAAAAGGGAGTGACACCAAGCAGTAAATCGCGTAGAGTTCCCCCACCCGTTGCTGTTACAAATCCGACGACAAAAGCACCAAACCAATCCACACTCTTAGCAGAGGCTAATCGGATTCCAGAGATGGCAAAGGCGATTGTTCCAAAAAATTCAATGACATCGACAAATTCTATTGTCGTCCAAAATTCCACAAAGGTGTTCACCAACTCATTCATAAACCAAAATGAAAATTACGCTATTTAATTACAACTGTTTTTTTATTGACAAAGGCCAACAAGCCTTCCTCTGACATTTCTCTTCCTATACCTGAAAATTTGGATCCACCAAAAGGCACACGAGGATCCGAAATCACCATTTCATTTATAAAAACAGCACCATCGTCAAAGTGATGGATCCAGCGTTTGAGTTCTTCAATATCTTTGCCAAAAATGGAAACCCCTAGACCAAAACGAGAATTATTACTCAACGCTACGGCTTCTGCTACTGTTTCGAATCCAACAACAAGGGCGAGTGGACCAAATGTTTCTTGGGTAAAAATGGGCATTTGATCTGTCACAGCTGTAACCACCGTGGGTTCAAACCAATTTTTATCGCGAGTACCACCACAAACTATACGAGCACCCATAGCTATGGACTCATTTAACAGGGTTTCTAGCTCAATTGCGAGGTCTTTACGCGCCATCAGCCCTATCCTAGTATCTGGATGCATTAAGTCGCCCTGAGTAAACTGCTGCGCTTCTTGTGCCAAACGAGATGTAAATTCTTCCACTAAGGAGTGGTGCACTAAGAATCGCTTGGCGGCGATGCAGCTTTGTCCTGTATTTTGAAAACGAGCATTCACGGCTATTGGAATAATCGAATCGAGATCTGCCCCCTCGGTTACGATAAACGCATTACTACCTCCCAACTCCAAGAGCACGGGTTTAATCAAGCTTCCTGCCTTTTGTGCCACTGCACTCCCCGCAGGTTCACTCCCCGTTAGTGATACTCCTTTTACTACAGGATGTGCGATCACCTCCTCTACTTCACTTCCTGAAATTCCCAAATTAAAATACACTTGCTCATACCCGTCAACTGCAAAACAAGATTCCAACGCCTGTGCTGATAAAGGCACATTACTGGCGTGCTTCAACAAGACTGTATTTCCAGCCAACAAGGTGGGAATCGCAAATCGAAACACCTGCCAAAAGGGAAAATTCCACGGCATAACACCTAAGATCACACCCATCGGGTCGTGTACTATATAGGTTTCTGACCAACGAGTTTCAATCGTTCTCCCTTGCAAAATAGCCTCCCCCTCTTCGATATAGTAGTCGATCAATGTGGCACACTTCTCCACTTCAGCGATGGATTGACTGATGGGTTTAAACATATCTTGGGTGATCATCGCACCATAGCGCGCCTTATTTGCCAAGAGTTTTTCTTTGACCTTTTCCAGATATACGATGCGATTTGCAATCGACAAACTGCGCCAATAGCCAAAGGCCTCTTGCGCTTTTTCAATGGTATTTTCAACTTCTTTTTTCATCTTAATTTTTTTTCTATCATAAATTTACAACATCAACTAAACTAATCGCATCAATCGCACAAAAAAAGACAATTTCTTTTTTTTCATTGCGCAAAACAACGGGCACACAGAAAAATATTCTGTTCTTCAAATAAAAGGGAAGAAGTGCATCTTTCAATATAAGGTTTATCTTTGCAAGAATCAAATCATACACCCATGAATAAAAATGCAAAATTACTGACGATTGGATTAATTCTCTTCGCGTTAAGCTTGATTTTAAAAGCACTTCAGATCATCAATACAACAGTGAGTACAATTGTTATATTACTTGGATTTGCTTTTATTGTCGTTTCGCTATACAACTTAGTTTTTAAGCGATTGAGAAAAAAATAATTCCTTCTGTGTAGAAGCTTTCCCTCTTCCTAATGGTACAAAAAAAACAGCAGCAAACGATTGTTTACCACTGTTTTTATACTTGTAGATCCTTGTTTAAACGAAGGAATATATTATTTCTTTAAAACTTTTGATAAGTTTTCAAGCATCACAGTTGTCATACCCGCTAGATCGTACTTGTGTTTCCAGTTCCAATCTTGTTGAGCACTGCTATCGTCTATACTTGCAGGCCAGCTATCAGCAATAGCTTGACGGAAATCAGGTTCATAGGAAATAGTAAAATCAGGAATGTGTTTTGTAATTTCTGCGGCAATTTCTTCTGGAGTGAAGGAAATTCCACCCAAATTGTAAGAAGAGCGAATTTTAACTGCTTCTTTTGGTGCTTGCATAATACCCACAGTTGCGTCTAAAGCGTCGTCCATATACATCATTGGCAATCCTGTTTTCTCAGACAAGAAACAGTTGTAATGTTGGTCTTCAATAGCTTTATAGAAAATATCAACTGCGTAATCTGTTGTTCCACCACCTGGAGGAGTTGTCCAAGAAATCAAACCAGGGTAACGGATACTGCGCACATCAACGCCGTATTTATTAAAATAGTATTCGCACCAACGCTCTCCTGTTTGCTTTGAAATACCATAAACCGTACTTGGCTCCATTACGGTGTATTGTGGCGTATTTTCTCTAGGCGTTGTAGGACCAAATACAGCAATAGAAGACGGCCAAAATATTTTTTTAATTTTACCTTCTTTCGCTAGGTTTAGGACGTGAAACAGGGAGTTCATGTTTAGATCCCAAGCAAAAGCTGGATTTTTTTCAGCTGTTGCAGACAATAAAGCGGCCATCAAATAAACTTCGTCCACTTGATGTTTCTCAATTGCTTGAGCCACTTCTTCAAACACCATCGCGTTCACAATTTCAAAGGGTCCTGAGCTCATTAATGCTTCATTTCCCTCTCTAATATCTGAGGCGATTACATTCTCATTTCCATAGATACCACGTAGCTTTAACGTAAGTTCAGAGCCAATTTGTCCACAAGCTCCAATAATTAATATTTTGGTTCCCATTTGTTTTGTATTTAGTTGCGCAAATATAGCCGTTGCCAAACAATAAATCAATGATTAAAAGCACATTTCTATGACTTTATAAATAATTTATCGTATAGAAATAAAATCCCCTCGCCATAATTCGCTATGGTTTATCGCAAAGCAAGTCGAAAAAATTCAATAACATTCGTAAATTTGAGCTTTGAAATTCAAGCATATGAAAAATATTGGGATAATTCTACTTCTAGTTGTTGGATTGAGTCTAGGCTCTTGCAAAAAGGAGATTGATCAAAGTCAGGTAGAACAAACAAAACTACAGCAGTACAACGATAGTATCTTTAGTCATTTAATGAAGGAATGGAAATTTAGAGTTCCCAAAACATCCAAAGAGTTAACTCCAATTCTAACGGATTGGAAGCCGTGGAACAACCTAATGAACGAGGTAAAATTACGCCCAGTTTCGACGATTGGCGCATTTCAGAAAAAAGCAGCTACTTTAACTGAAGTTGCACAGAATCTTACCTACCAGGCCTATCCTAGTCAATTAAATACACCCGATATTCAGGCGCGCTATACCACTTTGCTTACTTCATTTCAAAATTTGGAGATGTACATTGACTTAGATCCAATCGATGTAGAAAAAGTAGATGAATGGTTGGACCGTATTCAGATCAATATGGATGATCTGGTTCGCATGATGGAGGAAAACTTAGTGCGTCAAAATTATGCAAAACAAGCAGGTGAAGACGCCATGCTTGAGGAAATGCAACAAATGAGAAACGAAGTTCGAAATGCAAACCCTGAAGAAGAAGCACACTAATTTATGGAAATAAAACAATATTTTAATGAAGCTCTACAAACCAAACAGGTTCTACAAGATTTATTAAATAGTCGACAACACCTATTTTTCAAAGGACTAGTGGGAACAGCGCTGTCCTTTCAAATTGAAAGTTTATTTCGACAGTCCGAACTTCCTTTCTTATTGATCTTTAACGACAAAGAAGAAGCCGCATATTACCTGAACGATTTAGAACACTTGATCAACAAACAAGATGTGTTGTTCTATCCAGGGTCGTACCGTCGTCCTTATCAAATTGAAGAAACAGACAACGCCAACGTATTGTTGCGTGCAGAAGTACTCAACCGCATTAGCTCGCGCAAAAAACCCGCGATCATTGTATCCTATGCCGAGGCAATCTTTGAAAAGGTAGTTACAAAAAAAGTTTTAGAAAAAAATACCCTCAAAGTTCAAATTGGCGATCAATTGTCCATTGATTTTGTCAATGAAACCCTATTTGAATACAATTTCAAACGCGTTGATTTTGTTGCTGAACCAGGAGAATTCTCCGTTAGAGGGGGTATTATAGACGTATTTTCATTCTCTAATGACCATCCGTATCGCCTTGAATTTTTTGGTAATGAAATCGACAGTATACGAACGTTTGATGTGGAAACACAACTTTCAGTAGACAAACAGAAAAAGATCACCATTATTCCCAATGTGGAAAATAAATTTACGGCTGAAACCAGAGAGAGCTTCTTAGAGTACATTGCTGAAAAAACGGTAATTCTCGCTCAAAACACTGCATTTATTGTGGATCAGTTGAACCGAAATTTTGAAAAGGCAGGGGCTATTTTTGAAAAGTTAAACAAGGACCTACAGTATTCGAATCCCGATCAGATGTTTTTAAAGGGGGACGTTTTCGTACATCAAGCAGCGCTATTCAACTATATTGAGCTTACCGATAGTTCGTATATAAGCCCGAGTAAAACATATGTTTTCCACACCAAACCTCAGCCGTCATTCAACAAGCAGTTCGACTTATTGGTGCGCAATTTAAATGATAATTCCGATGCGGGATACACCAATTATTTATTCTGTGCGAACGAAAACCAAGCACGTCGATTCAAAGATATTTTTGATGCTATTCGCGATGAAAATCAAAACCAAGTCGTGCAGCAATACAAAACTGTCGTTAGCCCGATATACGAGGGGTTTATTGATGAAGAGAAACAAATTGCCTGTTATACGGACCATCAAATTTTCGAACGCTACCACAAATTTACCCTTAAAAACGGTTATACGAAGAAGCAAACCATCACCCTAAAAGAGATCAACTCTTTGAGTGTTGGAGACTATGTGACACATATCGACCATGGAATTGGGAAGTTTGGAGGTTTACAGAAGATTCAAGTCGAAGGAAAAACCCAAGAAGCGATAAAATTAGTTTACGCAGACAACGATATAGTGTATGTGAGTATTCACTCCCTACACAAAATAGCCAAGTACAATGGCAAAGATGGAGCCGTACCCAAAATACACAAGCTGGGTTCATCTGCTTGGAAAAATTTAAAGACAAAAACCAAAGCTCGCGTAAAACACATAGCGTTTAACTTGATTCAGCTTTATGCTAAGCGAAGAACGCAAAAAGGATTTGCTTGTGCACCAGACAGCTACCTTCAACACGAATTAGAGAGTTCTTTTATATACGAAGATACGCCTGACCAATTAAAAGCTACACAAGAAGTAAAAGCCGATATGGAGTTGGAGCGCCCTATGGATCGCTTAGTATGTGGGGATGTAGGTTTTGGGAAGACGGAAGTTGCCATTCGAGCGGCCTTTAAAATGGTTGACAACGGCAAACAAGTAGCGGTCCTCGTTCCAACGACGATATTGGCATTCCAGCACTTCAAGACCTTCTCTGAACGTCTAAAGGATATGCCTGTGCGGGTGAGTTACTTGAACCGATTTAGAACGGCCAAGCAAAAAAGCGATATTTTGCGCGATTTGGAAGCCGGTCAAATCGACATTCTCATTGGAACCCATCAATTAGTAAATAAAAACGTAATTTTTAAGGATTTAGGCTTGCTCATCATTGATGAGGAACAGAAATTTGGGGTAGCCGTAAAAGACAAATTAAAAACGATTGCCGAAAATGTAGACACCCTTACCTTAACGGCAACGCCAATTCCGAGAACCTTGCAATTCTCGCTCATGGCGGCTCGTGATTTATCAGTCATTACAACGCCTCCACCCAATCGATACCCGATAGAAACCAATGTAGTTGGTTTTAATGAAGAAGTGATTCGCGATGCAGTTGCCTACGAAATAGAACGCGGCGGACAAGTGTATTTCATCAACAATCGCATTGAGAACATACGCGAAGTTGCGGGTATGATTCAGCGCCTAGTTCCCGATGCTAAAGTTGGAGTGGGACACGGTCAAATGGATGGCAAAAAATTAGAGGAACTCATGCTCGCTTTTATGGATGGTGAGTTTGACGTACTGGTGGCAACGACCATTATTGAAAGTGGTTTAGACGTACCCAATGCCAATACAATTCTAATCAACAACGCCAATAATTTTGGCTTATCCGACTTGCATCAAATGCGCGGCCGCGTAGGTCGAAGCAATAAAAAAGCGTTTTGTTATTTCATATGCCCGCCTTATTCTGTGATGACAGAGGAAGCACGCAAACGCATCCATGCGTTAGAACAATTCAGCGACCTAGGCAGTGGTTTTAACATCGCTATGAAAGACTTAGAAATCCGCGGTGCGGGGGATATACTAGGTGGAGAACAAAGTGGTTTTATCAATGAAATTGGCTTTGAAACTTACCAAAAAATTATGCAAGAAGCGATCGAGGAATTGAAAGAAAATGAATTCAAAGACCTCTATGCTGAAGAATCCAAAGAAGAGAAGAAAGTATTTGTCCGCGATTGTCAGATCGATACGGATTTCGAAATCCTATTCCCAGATGAATACGTCAACAATATTACTGAGCGCTTAAATCTTTACAATGAATTAAGTGTTATCACCACAGAAACGGGCTTACAAGAGTACGAACAACGCCTCATTGACCGTTTTGGTCCCCTACCAAGACAAGCTATTGCTCTTTTAGACAGTTTGCGCATCAAATGGCATGCTAGTAACCTCGGGATTGAAAAAGTGATTCTAAAGCAAGGAAAAATGGTTTGCTATTTTATCGGTGACCAAAAATCGGAGTTCTTTACATCGCCAAAGTTCAGACAAGTATTGACCTTTGTGCAACAGCGCTCGCACTTGTGTAAAATGCGTGAAAAAGAAACGAAAAATGGCTTGCGCCTCATGCTTACTTTTGATCAAGTAAAATCAGTTAAAAAAGCCCTAGAGTATTTAGCTGGAATTGATTTGATGTGATAAGTAGTGTGGTTTGTCCTTTGCGCGATTTGGCTTTTGGCTTTCGTGTAAACTGTGAACTGTAAATCTATAAAAAAAGCCAGCTCGATGAGCTGGCTTTTTTATTAATATCCGAATAAGTCTTCTAAAGTTAATTCTTTGATTGTACCGAATTTTTTAACGGCTTCCCAATCTAAGTTTTCTTTCTTACCTATAAGACCTACGTTAAACGTTTTTCCTTTTACGTGTTGGTTAAAGAAGTTTACCAAGTCCGTCATTTGCATGTCTTGGGTTTGTTTGTAGATATCTTTGTTGATATCATAGTCAATGCCTCTTTCTTGCAATCCTAACCAGTAGTAAAAAATTTGCGCCTTTGTATAACGCTGTGTAGCGATATTTTTCAACGCTGAATTTTTCGCATTTTCGAACTGATTTTGTGCCTGTGGCATATCATTCATCAAGTCCATCATCGCATCAACGGCTTGTGGCAATTTGTTTGCTTGTGTACCAACATAAGCCATTACATAGTTGTATCTATCCAATTTACCTGCATTGGCATATGCTGCATAAGCAGAGTAAGCCAATGATTTTGACTCTCTAATTTCTTGGAACACAACAGATGCCATTCCTCCACCGAAGTAGCTATTAAACACACTTGAAGTGGCTAATAAATCTTTGTTGAATTTAGATTCTCTACCACGGTAAGAAATTTCTGCTTGTACCATATCATAAGGAGCAAAGTAAACCGTTCCGTCTGTAGCTGGTTCAGCGTATACTTTCTTCACAGGCGGTGTTTTTCCTTTTCCTAAGTTGTGCGTAGACGTAATTGCTTTTTTCACTGTAGCTAAATCATTTCCGTAGTAAAATACTTCTTGATTATAGTCGAAGAAATTGTGTAATAAGCCTACTAATTCTGTTGGCTTGATCGCTTTCAATTCTTCTTCGCTCAAAATATCTTTGAATCGGCTCAATTGATTTCCAGATACAATATAGCTGTTCAACGCACGTTGAATTCCCCCTTTACTCGATTTCGCATCAAAACGAGATTTCAGGATTTGGTCTACTAAATTATCGTATGCTGCTTGATCTGCTTTCGCATCTGTTACTAAATGCTCTAACAATTTAATTCCTGCAGGGATATTTTCTTTTAGTCCCGAGATCGTAATATACGACTTGTCGATTCCTGTATTCAATGAATAATCCACTCCTAATTTGTAGAATTCCTTGCGAATATCTGCTGGAGAATACGTATTGGTACCGATGTAGTCTAAATACTCTAGCGCTAGGTTCAATTTCTTATCGTGATCTGATCCAACAGGTGTTATATACGTAACAGTAGCCAAGTCGTTGGTTACATTTTCAATGCTGTATAATGTAGTATTGATCTTGCCTATTTTCTCTTTTTTCAACGCTTTATTGAAATCGATAAATTCGGGTTGAATATCTTTAACGGCAACTTGATTTAACGCTTTATAGAACTCAGATTCACTATCTCTATTTAGGTCGATTGGCGTGATACCTGGATTTTCAACGCGAACTAAGTCTTTGTTTTCGCCTTGACGTTTGTAAACTATAGCGTAGTTATCTTTATAGTTTTCATTGGCAAAACGGATGATGTCAGCTTTGGTAATACGTTCCATGCGGTCAATTTCACTAACTGCTTCTTCCCATGTTCTTCCATGGATAAATGCTTGGTACATTTCACTTGCCATTGCATCGTTATCCTCCAGTGCTGCCATAGAGTTCTTTCTCAACTCATTGATTACCGCTTGTAACAACCACTCGTCAAATTCACCTGCTTTAATTTTCTCGATTTGCTCTAATAGGATGTCTCTCACTTCTTCTAGGGTTTGTCCTTCATTGGGCATACCTGTTAATTGGTGAACTGAGTAATCCTTCATAATCATCGGAGAACTTCCAGCATATAATGTTTTTTGTTTTTGGTTGATATCTAAGTCGATCAACCCAGCTTGACCGTTGCTCAATAACATATCAATCATCGCTACATACAGGGCATCTTGTGTTTTTGCACCTCCTAAGCGGAATCCCATTTCTACGCGTTCTGCCTGTGGGCTAAATACTTCCGCAGATTTAATTCCCGTAATCGGTTGTTCCACAGCCACATATTCCTTCGGCTGTGCTCCTTTTTTCATAGAACCGAAATACGTATTGACCAGTTGAATTGTTTCATCAAATTGGATATCCCCTACTAAAACAATCGCAATATTATTTGGTACATAATATTGATCGAAATAGTTGTGAATCGCAACCATAGAAGGGTTCTTCAAGTGCTCAGACGTACCGATAGTCGTTTGTGTACCATAATGTGTTGTTGGAAACAACAACGTCATCATTTTTTCGTGAGACGCCCAAAAATCGTTGTCTTGACCACGGTTAAACTCCTCGTATACCGCCTCTAATTCCGTGTGGAATAAACGCAAAACTAGTTGAGAAAAACGCTCTTTTTCAATGATTAAGAATTTCTCTAACTCATTAGAAGGGATCACGTTTTTATATACTGTTTCATCAAACCACGTATGTGCATTCGTTCCTGTTGCACCAATAGAAGCAACTGACTTGTCGTACTCATTTGCAACAGCGTATTGAGAAGCTTCTTTGGAAATTTCGTCAATGCGCTTATAAAGTGCTTTTTTCTTTTCTGGATTTGTTTCGTTTTTATGTTGCTCGTACAAATCGGAGATTTGCTTAATCAGGGCTTGCTCTACCTCCCAATTAATTGTTCCTAATTTAGATGTTCCTTTGAACAACATATGCTCCAAGTAGTGAGCTAATCCTGTATTGTCTTCAGGATCATTGTTTGATCCCGTACGCACTGGAATATAAGTTTGGATTCTTGGCTCATCGTGATTTTGTGCTAAATAAACCTTTAATCCATTATTTAATGTGTAAATTCTAGCCTTTGCTGGATCGTTTTCTACGTATTCGTAGGTGAATCCCTGAGCATCCGTTTTTGTAAGCGTTTTATATTGAGCGTGTAAAACTCCACTCATAGAAAATATAAAACCTAACAAGAGGTGTCTTTTTTTCATAAATAGAACATTTTGTATGTCCAAAGCTAAACATAATTCTTATTTATCAAACAAAAATTACGTATGGATAAAAAAGAAAACGTCCTAAGTTTGTATACTTAGGACGTTTTTTATTGGTGTACTATTTAATAGCTTCGTAAATTGGTGTTCCAATGTTCCCATTGGGAAATTCAATTTTTAAGATTTGCGCAAGGGTAGGCGCTATATCTGTCATATGGGTCTGACGGGTTGTTTTTCCTGGTTTCACCCCCCATCCTAAGAATACAGCAGGAATATGAGCATCATATGAATTCCAACTTCCATGTGTTGTTCCCTTTCCATCTTGTACTCCACTAAACCATTGAGGTTCAAGGATAATTTGAATGGCTCCACTGCGCTTGTAGTTATATCCATTGACAATGCGTTCACGTAACATCTGTGGTACTGCCGCTGTAGCAGCGTCTTGCATATCCACAACAAAAGCTACGCCATCTAATTTTCTCAACTCCTTCATCGCCATCTCAATAACATCCTCCTCTTCAATATCATTCGCCTCAATAGCTTCATAATTTAAGTGTACTTGGTAGTTTGACAGACTTCTTACCAATCCTGCCACACCAAATTTCCCCTCTAATTTTGCATTTAAATCTTTGCGAATAACTTTCGTATCAAAGTATCCTGAATTTCCTTTTTGATCGGCAAAGAACTTTGGATTATGAGCTGCTCCGTGATCTGCGCTCAAAAACAAGGTGTAATTTCCCTTTCCAACTGTTTGATCTAAATACGCTAAAAAATCAGCAATATCGCGGTCTAAACGCAAGTAAGTATCTTCAATTTCAATGGAATTAATCGCAAATTGGTGTCCGATATAATCAGTTGATGATAAGCTCACCGCTAAGAAATCTGTTACGTTTGCTGGATTATTTCCTAACTTTTCACTATCAATAGCGCGTTTAGCAAAATCAAGCGTTAACGTATTTCCCTGTGGAGTACTCTTGATTAGTTCATAGCCATTGTCCTTTTTCAATTTTACTAAATCACGGGGAAATGTCGGTGCTTTCTCTCCTTTGAAAGGCTCTTCATATACATTGTCATCCGCTGTACTCAACGCATAGGTTTGTATAGGATACAGTGTATTCCACCCTTCTTTATAGTATTTATCTACTAATTTTTCCTTATTGAATCCCTTTACCCAAGTAGGCAAATCATTCATATAGTACGTACTCGTAATCCAGTTTCCTGTTTTGCCGTCTAACCAATAGGCAGCATTGGCAAAATGACCTGCGGGTAAAATTCCACCGCGATCTTTAATTGCAATTCCAATTACTTTAGATTGAAAATTAGTCGCTAATTTTAGCTGATCGGTAACAGTTGATACTAAGAGATTTTTAGGAGATTGTTGTCCTACTTTACCCTCGCCACCAACGGCTTGCACACTGTCATCTTGTGTACAGTACATCGGCTGTCCTGTCGCTTGGATGATAAAATCATTTCCTGCAATTCCATGAATCGCTGGTACACTCCCTGTATAAATGGTACTGTGTCCGATTGCAGTATAGGTAGGGACATAATCTATTAAAGTATTTTCACTTGAAAAACCTTCGTTTAGCAAGCGTTTGAATCCCTGATCACTATAGCGGTCGTAGTAACGATAGAGGTAATCCCATCTCATTTGATCCACTACAAGCCCCACTACTAACTTTGGTTTCTCTAGCTTCTCACTTGCAAAAATAGCCAGTGAAAATAAGCAGCTTAACGCTGTAATTACAGTTGATTTAACGTTCATTGTACTTCTTTTATTTGGGTGTTATTTAAGTAATTAAAAAGGTATAACAAAGCTATAAAAGTCATTTAACATAGAAAATAGTCTCTGTCTTAAAGTTTGCTACTCGATTTAACGAGCGCAAATCCATCAATTTTGACAAATAAAGTCTATTTGCACTAATTTCATATTACCTCAACATTAAATATGCATAATTATTCCTTTTATAGAAATAGTAAAGCTTCCGTTGTTTGCTTGACTAGAGCACCCTTTTTTAGCAGAATACCGTATCTTTGTATACTAGGACCTGGTCCTTTTCATTTGGCACAGTATGGATATCGAACAAATTCTAACGGCAATCTACCCGCTACCTGAACCCTCACTCACTGCTTTAAAGCACTTGTGTAGTGAGTTGCACCTGCCTAAAGGGCATATCTTACTTGAAGCAGATCGCATCGAACACAATATCTACTTTATCAAGCAAGGCGTTGTACGCGCCTTCTCCACACATGAAGAAGGCGAGATTACCTTTTGGTTTGGGGAAGAAGGTAGCACCATTCTCTCGATGAATAACTACGTTGAAAACAGAAAGAGTTATGAAAGCATTGAGCTCCTGGTTGACTGTGAACTATATCAAGTGAACTTCAACGAATTAAGCCAGTATTACCTTACCGATATTCACATTGCTAACTTTGGGCGAAAATTGGCAGAAAAAGAACTGATGCGCGTTGAAAAACGCATTATATCGCGAGATTTACTCTCTGCAACAGAGCGATACAAAGAACTAATTACCAATTTTCCAACCATAATTCAACGCGTTCCCTTAAAATACATCGCCTCTTACTTAGGCATTACCCAAGTGAGTCTAAGTCGAATACGCAAAGATGTTTAACCTTGTGGATTGCATAATTGCTAAAATTATCTTATCGCTAAGGTGTTCGCCTGATCTTTACTTATCTTTAGGGTGATTATTACAACACACTATGAATAAAATTAAAGTTGTTGCATTTGATGCAGACGATACGCTTTGGGTTAACGAACCTTTTTTTAGAGAAGCAGAACAACAGTTTTGTATTCTATTGGAAGACTATTTAACTCACCAAAGCATTTCACAGATTCTCTTTAAAACACAAGTAGATAATTTACCTCTTTATGGCTACGGCATTAAAGGGTTTACCCTATCGATGATTGAGGCGGCGGAAATTATTTCCAAAGGAACACTAAACATTAAGATTATTGATAAAATTGTCAAGATAGGAAAGGAACTCCTGACCAAACCCGTGGAGTTACTAGATGATGTAGAGGAAATTCTTCAAGGACTTCAAGCTGACTACCGCTTGGTTGTAGCCACAAAAGGCGACTTGAAAGACCAACACCGCAAGCTACACAAATCGGGTTTAGGCCCCTACTTCCATCACATTGAAGTCATGACAGATAAGGAAGAAGTCGATTATGAAAAATTGCTCAAGCGACTTGACATACAAGCGGAAGAATTTATCATGATTGGCAATTCGCTTCGTTCCGATGTTTTACCTGTATTAGCTTTAGGCGGTCACGCCGTTCACGTGCCTTTTCACACCACTTGGCTACACGAGCACATCGACCATGCTGTGGTTCATCCAAACTTTAAGTCTATAAAAAAACTATCGGAAATTAAAGCCTTCCTTTAGGTTTTCTTGGATGAAATCGTACCTTTATTTACACCTAAAACATAAACATTAAATAAAAAACCTATGAAAACACGTTTGTTTACTTTAGCCTTGCTCCTAACTTCGGGTTTAGTGCTAACAAGCTGTAAAGAACAAGTCAAAGAAAATTCGACTGAAACGCCTACAGCAGTGGAAAATACTCAAGAAACGACAGAAACAACAGCCGATACAAAGCTGATTGACCTAACGTTTGCGTCGGAAGGCTATGCAACAAGAGAAGCAGGATCTGACTGGGTAAAAGTAAACCTAAAAAGCACTTCACCTGATCAAGTAACAATTGTCGTTAGCTCGCGTGAGGACATCAAAAAACCAACTTGTTCGCTAGAAACAGTGGCGACTAAGGTAGCAGACAACACCTACCAGGCAGTGTTACAAAACAGTCAGGTAAACTTTTCGCTTGGCGAAGGACAATTAACCATTGACACAGTAAACGAAAGCGACCGAGGGGTATTGTCATTCTACTGCTCAGGGGGTGGTTCTTTACAAGGTACTTATACTACTGTTGACTAAGGCATCAACCGGTTGGACATCGATTAATACTATACAAAAAAAAGGAAACCGCTGTGGTTTCCTTTTTTCTTTCTTTTTCTTTGCATTTTTTCTACCTAAAAACGGTAGCCTACATAAACACCAATATTTTGGTTGTATATTTTGAAGTCATTTGCTCCAGTATTTTCTTCTACGCCAAACGTATTCGAATTGTCAAAAATAGAAGCAAATCCACGGGTGTATTGCGCCCCTATTAGTAGACCAAATTTAAATTGGTACTCAATCCCTGCAGTCACGCCATAATCCATTTTTTGCAGGTATTTACTATCCTCTTGATCGTCTTCTGTCGATCCAAAAATGCCGTGATCTTTATAGGTATTTCCCTGTTCATCTACGGCTGTAATAGAGGAGTACAACAGCATATTAATATAAGGTCCAGCATATACTTGTAGACCTCCAATTTTAAAAGTAGGACTGATAGGGTTTAAACGCAAGCTGTGCATTTCAAGGGTGGCATCAAACGTATGATCCTCCAATTCACGTTTGAAATCCGCTCCGTAATTTTGGTAATACAATTCGTGTTTCAAACCAAAATAAGTTCCAATGCTATTGTCAACACTTACTCCTACAAAAAAGGAATTGCGTTGGTCAATAGTTCTATCGACTGCTAAGTCTTTTACGTCATCTCCTTTGAGCGTAGACTGTAACCATCCTGCTTTAACACTAAAAGAAGTTTTTCCTTTTAGATCTTCATTCAAGTCCTGTGCTTTCACCGAAAGCCCAGTTAATACTAGTAAACTGAATATAATGTGTTTCATACTACTTCTCCTTAAAAATCAATATCCCAGATTCCAACTGCTTTCTCTAACTCCACCAATGCTTCTGCATAACCAAATAGGGTTTCAGCATAAGCTTGTTGGATCTCATTATAAGTGCGTTGGGCGTCCAACACTTCCAATAAACTACTTGCCCCGCGTTGGTAGCTGTATTTAATTCCTTCAAACACTTGTTTTGCTTCCTCTAACATCCCGTTTTCAAAACGGTAAATTTGCTTTTGCTTGGTCAAATAATTGCGATACGCTTGGTTAATTTCTTTTTCTAATTCTAACTCGATGATATCGTATTCCAACTCTGCTTGTCTTTCCTCATACAAGGCAGTTTTCAGACCAGCATCTCGGCGGTTCGAAAACTTTAAAGGGATGGACACTCCTGCTTTTACCACAGTATTCCCTGGGGTTGGTGCAACGGCATTTTTTACAAAGGAATTGTTTTCAACACCTAGATTTAATCCTAAATCAATCACACGTTCGGCACGAGCTAAAGCCACTTGCCTCCCTGCTACCACTTTATTTTGTTGGGCAACCAAATAATCAGCACGATTATTTTGTGCGGTTACAATTAAATCTTCCAAGGCAAACAAGCGCACAAACTGGCTAAAATCACCCGTTGGTAAGTAAACACTATCTTGACGTGAAGCACTGATAATGTTGCGCACTTCCATCAAACTATTTTCCCAAGTGTCATCCGCATCGTGTAAATCATTCAGCATCGACTTTGCCTCCAATTTACTTTGAATGGCATCAACCTTACTAATTTGCCCTAGCGAATAGCGAATACTATCCGACTTGGCCACTTGCAACATGGATTCATACGAATCTTTTTGAATATCGTACAACATTTTATTTTGCATGGCTTCTAAAAAGGCAATGGTTGATGCTGCACGCAAGGTGTGGAAGAATTCTTGTAGTTCTAGCTCGGCCAATACTTTCTGATCGCGTGCAAGGTTTTTTCTCGCTTTTCGCTTACCACCAAGTTCGAGATCCCAGGACAATTCAGCTTCAAACCCATAGCCCAGCTGCATGCGTTTCTGTTGGTTATCAGCCCAACCGAAACTCAACTCTGGATCGGGAAAGGCTTTAGCCGCTTGTACTTCCGCCTCGGCAATACTGATGTTGTATTTTTCTGCTGCATAGCTCAGGTTGTTTTCTATCATCTTAGATAAAAACTCCTTATACGTTAGCGTCTGTTTATTTGTAGCTTGCTCTGTATGCCCGTCTTGAGCATACAAAACACCACTACACATCATAGACATAACACTTATACTTATATATTTTTTTAAAATATTCATCTCCCTGTTAGTTTTCTTCTGTTTCTTCTACTTTCACAAAATCACTGTCTTTTCCCCATTTGCGTTCTACTAAGTAGTACAAAGCAGGTAAAACGAAAAGCGTTAAAATCGTTGCAAACAACAAGCCATAAACGATTACGGTAGCTAGTGGACGTTGCACATCCGAACCAATTCCCGTGGCCATAGATGCAGGGAACAAGCCCAAAATAGCTACGGTAGCTGTCATCAATACAGGTCTAAATCGCTGCTCCGCTCCTAGCAATACCGCTTCTAATAAGGCGTGACCGCGTTTTCGCAAATCGTTGATGTGGGAAATCATAATCACCCCATTTTGAATAGCTACACCAAATAGCGCAATAAATCCAACCGCAGAGGACACATTCAAAGACATCCCTCTAATATTCAAGGCTAACATCCCTCCAAAAAGAGCTAAGGGAACTACCACCATCAATAAACCAGCTTGTCTGAATTGTCCAAAAGCACCGTATAGCAAGACAAACATCAAACACAAAGTCAATGGTACAATAATCGCCAATCGGTTGTAGGCGCGGTGTTGATTTTCAAACTGTCCACCCCACTCAATGTGGAACTTATTGTGGTCATACGTAATGTTCTCCTCAATTTTTTGTTGTGCTTCTTTCAACAAAGAACCTAAATCGCGGTTACGCACGTTTAATTTTACTGTTAGATGACGTCTGTTCATCTCACGTGTAATCGTACTTTCTCCTGTACTCGTTTTTACATCTGCCACTTGAGACAGTGGTATTTTTGCTCCCGTACTTGAAGTCAACATCAAGTTGGCAATCTTTTCAGGGGTATTTCTACTCTCTTCTGTATAACGAGCACTGATATCGTATACTTTATTTCCAATAAAGATTTGTGAAATTGCCTTTCCACCAATCGCTACTTCAATTAGCTCTGCCACGTCAGCTACATTCAATCCGTACTGTGCAATTTTATCTCGATTGGCGTGAATTTGCAATTGCGGTAATGGCGGTTCTTGATCAATGGCCAAGTCTACTGCTCCATCTACTGTTCTCAAGGTGCCTAATACCTCATTGGCAATACGTCTTGTTTCGTGGAAGTCCTCTCCATATACTTTAACCACCAATTCACTGTGAGCCCCAGAAATTTTATCCATTACTCCATCGATCATCGGTTGCGCAAAACCTACCGTAAACCCTGGTAAAGATTCATATTCTGCTGCCAATTCCTCGATTAAGTCGTTTTTGGTTTTCCCTCTTGGCCACTCTTTATACGGTTTGATCCCAATCGAACACTCAAAATGGGAAGGAGTAAAAGGATCCGTACCATCGTCATTTCTTCCTGCTTGCACCATCACATAGGTTACTTCTTCGTATTTCATAGTTCTCGCTCGCAACGTATCACTCATTTCTTTGGATTTTTCCAAGGAAATTCCCGGTGGCAAAGTTACTTGTAGCCAAATAGAACCCTCGTCTAAAGGCGGTAAGAAATCTTTTCCAACCTTTACAGTTAAACCAATGGTAATTGCCAATACAACCAAAATAGGTAGGAAAACCTGTTTGGGTTTTTTCATAATCTTTTCAATTCGATTATGATAGTGTGCCGTTAGTTTTTCCAACCATTTATTGTGGTATATTTTTCTTGGTTTTTTATAAACCGCATACGCCAATCCAGGAATTAAAAACAACGCCACCAACAGGGCTCCTAGTAATGCAAACCCAACGGTAAAAGCCATTGGGGTAAACAGTTTCTTCTCAACGCGCTCAAAAGCAAATAGCGGTAAATAGGCTGTGATAATAATAATCGTAGCGAAAAATACTGGTTTTGCCACTTCTTTGGTTCGTTGGGCAATGGATTTTTCCTTGAGTTCCTCCTCCGGATTGTCTTCCCGTTTCTTGAGAATGGATTCCATCATTACAATGGCTCCATCGACAATAATACCAAAATCAATGGCTCCTAATGATAATAAGTTGGCAGGAATATCTGTAAAATGCATCAAAATAAAGGCAAATAACAGGGATACAGGAATGGTAATTGCTACCAATAACGCCCCTCTCCAACTACCTAAGAAAACAATCAATACGATGATAACTAAACTAATCCCTTCAATTAAAGTCGTCGATACGGTATGTAACGTCGTGTCTACTAATTCTGTACGGTCTAGGAAGGTATGAATCTTCACCCCTTCTGGCAATAGTTCATTATTTAATTCATCGACATATTGATGAATTTTTTCTAGTACAATAGAAGGATTCTCCCCTTTTAACAAGAGTACAATTCCCTCAATACTGTCAGAGTAATTGCGCTCTTTATCCGAATAGCCTAAAATACCTTTGCGCTCTACATTTCCATATTTTAATCGACCTAAATCTTTTAAGAAAATAGGAATTCCATTTTCGGCTTTTACGACGATTTTGCCTAAATCTTCTAAATCCTTTACCAATCCAATTCCACGTACCACATAGCCCAAATCTCCACGGGTAAGTACACTCCCTCCTGAATTAACGTTATTTTCTTCAATGGTTTCTGTAACATCACTTAGTGAAAGGTCGTATTGTTCTAATTTATGTGGATCTAATTCAATTTGAAATTGTGTGGTGATTCCTCCAAAATTGGTTACCTCAGCTACACCTGAAACTTGATTCAGTTTAGGAATAATAATAAAGTTCTGAATATCCGTTAGCTCGCGTAAACTATAGCCATCTCCTTCGATAATATAGCGGTATACTTCTCCGATTGGCGAGGTTAACGGGTCTAATTCGGGAATGGCATCATAGGGCAATTCCACGCCATTGAGTCGTTCTTGGATACGTTGACGGGCAAAGTAATCGTCTACTCCATCTTCAAAAACGATGGTAATCATCGAAAGTCCGAAGGTACTATTACTACGCATCACGTGCATACCTGGCATTCCGTTTAGCGCACGCTCAATCGGAATGGTAATTTGCAATTCTATTTCTTCTGCTGCTAAACCTGGTACTTGCGTAACTACTTGAGAGGTTGTATCTGCAATATCTGGATAGGCTTCAATAGAAAGTTGTTTCCATGAATAATACCCAAAAATACACAGTAAGCCAAACAAAGCAGCAACAAGCCATCTTTTGTGTATAGCTGTATCTATTATTGATTTTTTCATTTTTTGCTGTTTTATTGGATTACTACAGTTGTGGTAAATAAATACCTCCTTCACTCACTACTTTATCTCCTTTTTCTAAACCGGATAAAATAACAGTTTGATTGCCAGAAACCCCTCCAATGACAACATTTTTACGGGTGTATTCATTTGGCGCTACCTCCACAAAGACAAAAGAATCGTCTTCTCCTTGTAAAACAGCACGTGAAGGCACGAGGATTACTTTTTCAGGTTGGTCGATAAAACGCACATTCACATACATACCTGGCTTTAAAATGCGGTTGTTATTGTCTGCCTCGATTAAAACATCTATACTTCTCGTTTCTTCATCTACAATTTCATTTACATGATAGATCGTTCCCACAATCGGTTGATCGGGATAAGCTGCCAATTCAATTTGCACTTTATTCAATTTGGTTAAGTGTTGGATATCTTTTTCTTTCACTTTCCCCACAATCCATATTTTGTTTAATGCTGCAATTTTTACTACGGGATCTGCATCGTCATTGATGTATTGCCCTAGTACAATATTGTTTTCTAAAATCTCCCCTTCAATGGGTGAACGAACAATAAGCGGTTGTCCTAAAGCCAAAGATCCCGGTTGTACATTGTATATCTTGATTGCTGCTGTTGCATTGTCAAATGCCGCTTTAGCTATCGAATTTTCAGTTTCTGCTTCCTCATACTCTTGGCGAACTCCAACGCCATTTTCCAACAAATCCGCTTGTCTTTTTAGGTTTAAAGACGCTTGTTTATATTCTTGTTTAGAATCAAAGTAATCTTTTTGTGCTTCGAAATAATCAGGGGAAGAAACCTCAAATAAAGGTTGATTTATACCTACTTTTTGCCCCAATTTGATAAATGATTTGACAATTCTTCCGGAGAAGGGAGAAGCGATTTCCGCATAATGGTTTGGTATAGCTTTTACTAAACCCGCAGTTACTAGATCAAACGTGAAGTCTTCTTCTGCGACTTCCGCAACTTTAATTCTGCTTTTCAGATTTGAATTTTCTGTTAAGGAAATCACTTGATTATTCACTTGGTATTGTGCAACATCACTGGTTTGTTCCTTCTTTTCAGAGCAAAAACTCAATAAGATACTCAAGCTCAAAACTCCTGCTATTTGTACTTTTTTTGCCATTATGATTGTTTTAAATTTTTACGTTCTAATATTCTCTTAATTTACGAAATTTTACCCCATATTTTTAAATATAAAAATAAAACATTACGTTTATTTAACAATTAAAATAATTATCCCTTATCCATAGGGGGGGGTAAATCACAGCGGAAACGCCATTTTTTCATTTTGTTTATTTTTATAGCGTTTGAAACGCCTTTGTTTTACTAATGCAAATCGAACATATAAGCAGCTAATCCAAAGTAGAGTAATAAGCCAATAATATTAACGATCGTTCGAATTGCGGGGCTTGCTACAACTGCAGGATCAGCTCCCATTTTTTTAACGAGTAAGGGGAAAGCAGCTCCAATGACAGTAGAAAAAATAACTTGTAAAAACAAGGCTACTGCGATTACACCACCAATTGCCCACAGCGTAAATGTTGCTGGAGTTTCCGTTTCCCAACTAAGAAAAACGACTTTGCCAAAAGCGAGTAAACCTAAACACAGGGCCAATAAAAGCGCAATTCTCATTTCTTTCCACAACACACTCATCCACGACTTCACCGTTATTTGTCCCAAAGCCAAAGCACGTACGACAACCGTTGCGGATTGACTACCTGCATTACCTCCTGAATCTGCCACCATTGGCATATACAAGGCGAGAATAACCATTTGAGCCAGGGCTCCTTCAAAATTGTGAATGATTAAACCCGAAACTAACCCTACAATGGCTAAGGTTACCAGCCAAAAAACGCGTTTTTTAAAGTGTTCTACAATAGAAGTTTCTGCATAATCTGCATCTTCACTGCTTCCCATCACCCCCATAAACTTTTGCATATCTTCCGTGTGTTCCGCCTGAATAATATCCAGTGCATCATCATGGGTAACAATACCGACCACTTGTTTTTTTCGATTGAGAATGGGCAGTGCCACTAATTCGTACTTGTCAATCTTGGCCGCCACTACTTCGCTATCTTCATCGACATAACCAAAAACAAAATCGCGGTGTAATTCTTCTTCAACCAATTGATGAGGTTCGGCAATAATTAAATCTTTCAAGGTGATAAATCCCAATAGCGTTTGGTCTTCATTCACCACATAGATATAGTAAATTGTCTTTTTAGACGGTGCATCTTGTCTTACTTTGTGAATGGCTTCAAAACAGGTCATATCTTTCGATACAGTAGCAAAATCGGTGCTCATGATTCCCCCTGCAGTATCTTCAGGATAGGAACTCAAAGCCAATACATTTTCTCGGACTTGTTTAGTCAAAAAAGGCAACAGATCAATTTGTTCTTGTTGGGTTAAAATCTGGAATAAATCAGCGCGATCTTCTGAGGGCATTTGCTCAAATAATCGAGCAAAGCGCTTCATACTCAACTGCTGAAAAATGGAAAGTTGTTTTACCAAAGGAAAGGCCGCAAATATTTCAGCTTGATGTTCCAATGGAAATTCCCTCAAAATGACAAATAATTCTTTGGTATCCATCAAAGACAACGCCTCACTCACATCGATAATAGGCATCTTCTTTAATACAGGAAGCATTTTAATCATTTGATCTAAACCTTGAAAATCTGCTGCTATTTTATGCAAATTACTGCGTTCATACTTCATTGTTCTCATGACATTCCACTTTTAAAGATTAATAGGTAATTAATTCCCAAGAAACTTCTGACACGCCAAATTCCAAAGAAACTTTTTGTGTAATTTGTTCTAAAATATCGTCTTTACGTCCGATGCAGTACACCTCAAACTTGAGGTATGAAAAAGCGGGATTTCCATTATCCGAGCTTTTTAACGAACGCATTTGCAATTCTTTTTGCGCTTTGAGGTGTTTGAGCACCATAACACGTATATCATTTTCTACTTGTTCTTTACATCCTACAATGATCTCATAAAACACTTCTGCTGAATCACTTTCTGTCTCGAAAGACATTTTATTCATTAAACTACCTATTGGACGCAACAGCAAGTGAGCAGAAACAATTAATATCGTCATTACAAGGGCCTCTTTCCACAACCCTACTCCACACATAGAGCCAACTGAAGCTGAGCACCAAATAGTCGCTGCGGTATTCAACCCACGGATGCTAAATCCATCCTTCATAATCACTCCCGCTCCTAGGAAACCAATTCCACTTACAACATAAGAAGCTACACGTCCTACAGCAGTTCCGCCTATTTGGTAAGACATCAATACAAATCCTGCTGCTCCAATACACACCAAGGTATTGGTTCTCAACCCTGCACTTTTTTGTCTTACTTGACGCTCAGCGCCAATTAATGCTCCTAAAATAAAAGCAAGTAATAATCTTGAAATAAATACTGTAATTGCCATAACTTCATTTTTTTCTCCTACATTCTGAATACTTCTTCGTTATAAACAATTAGCAGGAGGATTAACATTCTTTAGTTAAAAAGGATTCTGTGTCCATCATTTATTTTTTTTGATGGGACAAAAGTAGAGGTTACAAGCACTGGAGGCTATTAGAAAGTCTTTAGAAAAAAATTAGAATTCTATTAGAAAAAAAAACGCTTGCAAAATTGCAAGCGCTTTTATTATAATCGAATGGTAAACGTCGTTCCTTCTCCTACTTTAGATACGACCTGTAGTGAACCTTTATGCAGGTTAATAATCTTATTGGTCAATGGAAGTCCAATACCATTCCCTTCCTTATAAGTTTGATTTTTTCCGCGATAGAAAGGGATAAAAATAGAATCCAAATCTTCTTCTGCAATTCCAATTCCCTTGTCGATCACCTCAATAACCAATCGATAATCACGGTAAGAAATTTGAATTGTACAGGCTTTATTTTCCGAAAATTTACAAGCATTTTCCAAGAGATTGACTAAAGCTACCTCCAATAAATACGGATTGGCATTGACAATCATCATTTCCTCATTGGTTACGGATTCATCAACTACGAAATTGAATTTATACGAGGCATCCATTTTTTGCAATTTCTGACACGCATCAATAATCACCTCATCTACGCGAATAGATTTAAATACAATTTCCGTTGGATCATAACTCGCTTTGGCAAAATCCAACAGGCTATTAGATAAACGCACAATTTTTTGGGAATCGTTGAGTGCATTTTCAAGGGTTTGAATATAGTAAGCTTGGTCTTGTTCTTTACTTAGGGCCAATTCCAATTCTGCAATAATAGCCGCCAAAGGCGTTCTCAACTCATGGGATATATTGGAAACAAATTGTTTTTGCGAATCGAAAGAGTTTTCTAGACGATTGAGCATTTCATTAAAGGTATCCGCTAAAGCTCCAAGTTCATCTTTATTTTTTTCTGTACTAATACGCAAATCTAAATTAGTAGCCGTAATTTTATTTACCTCATTGTTCATTTTGGTAATGGGTAACAGCACTTTATCAGCAAAAAACAGTCCTACAGAATAGATGACTAGCAGCGAAATCACCACTAATACGACAATGGTTACAAAGAGATTTTGCAGCTTAGTATAACCACATTCATCGTAAGCTGTTGCTGTGATCACATAGTCTTGATCAGCAAAGGTATAGGTAACTCCAATCACTTGCCAATCTTCTTGTGTATAGTGTAAACTTCCCTTGGCAATAATGGACTGAATCATTTCTTTTGTTTCCTTTACTCGGTCAATTTCTACTGCATCGTGATACAGCAAATTAAATCCATAATCGTAAACCGCTACTTCTACTTCGTTGATAATTTCACTGTTATTGAGGTAAATTTTGTGTAAGGTTGTCGGTTTAACTTGAGCCTCCAAAAACAACTTAGCCTTGGTAATGGCTTCTTTTTCTAATTCTTCATAAAATTCAACTTCTCTACTTTTGGAAGAGGACCAATAGATCACACTAGCAAACACCAATAAAATAGAGGCAACCAGCAAGGTAAACAGCAGGGTAAGTCTCGTTTTAATTCTCATTATTCTTCAATATGAAGCCCATTCCTGATTTGGTATGGATCAGCTTGTTATGGACATCTAACTCTATTTTCTTTCTCAAATAATTGATATACACATCAATAAAATTCGTTCCTGTGTCGAAATGCGTATCCCAAACCTTTTCAGAAATCTCTGCCCGTGATAAGACGCGTTCTGGATTTTCCATCATATACTGTATCAGATTAAATTCTTTCGGAGTAAGGTGTATCTCTTGTCCCGCGCGTTTGAACTTCTTTTGATTCAAATCAATTTCTAAATCGGCATATTTTAAGGTAGCGCTATTGGTTTCTTTTGCATGTTCAAAGCGTTTGAGTAGTGCTCGAATACGAACATAGAGTTCTCTTAATTCAAAGGGTTTAACTAAATAATCATCTGCGCCTGCATCAAATCCTTCTACTTTATCATCTGTCGTTCCCAAAGCGGTCAGCATAATAATAGGGGTATTAGGCAAGGTTTGTTTGAGTTCTTTACACAAATCAATCCCATTAATCTTGGGCAGAATCACATCCGTAATAATTAATTGGTACTTTTTCTGTAGGGCTAATTTCTTTCCCATATACCCATCATAGGCAACATCTACTGTAAAGTTTTGATCTTGTAAGCTCCGTTGAAGCAATTCAGCAACGCGAATATCGTCTTCTATTACTAATATTTGACTCAAAAGATTATCCATTTTAATTAATCTTGAGCAAGATAAGTCTTTTTTGGAAAAACAGAGGTTATTTATCCTGTAAAACAACCTCTACTTCCCTTTTCACCCTACTTTAGTTTACTAAAAAAGCAGTTCAGAAACGACAATTTCCGTGATGTATCGCTTCTTATTTTCTTTATCCTCATAGGAGCGATTGACTAATTTTCCTTCAATAGCGACCTCTTTACCTTTAACCACATACTTCTCGGCAATATTGGCTAATTTTCCCCATACCACAACATTGTGCCATTGCACATGTTCGACTTTCTCCCCTTTATCGTTGAAATAAAATTCATTAATTGCAATAGAGAATGTAGCTCTTTTTTTTTCTGATCCAAAAACAATAATTTCTGCATCTTGTCCTGCTCGTCCGATTAATTGAACGCGATTTCGTAATGAACTCATAATATACCTGCCTTTTAAATTAAAAATAAACTAGTGATGTTTTTAGCAAAAAATGCACCAAATACGAAGATCAACCGGCTTTTACCTTCTAAAATATTTACTTATTAGAAGTTTTATTTGTAATTTGCAATAAAAAATTCATGGATACTACAATTAACAAGATTGAACTTCGCAATCTTCAATTGGATGACTATTTAGAGCTTAAAAATTCAATGCTAGAATCCTATACGGGAATGGAAGATCCGTATTGGGATAAAAGTGAAATAGAAAACTTACTGAGTATTTTCCCTGAAGGACAATTAGTCGTTTTAGTTGACGACATTGTCGTAGGATCTGCACTTTCTATTATCATCGATGAAAAGAAAGCAATGTCCACCCATAATTATGATCAGATTACGGGTCACTCTTCCTTTAGTACGCACAATCCAGAAGGAAACGTCTTATACGGAATTGACGTTTTTATTCATCCAAAATACAGAGGCTTGCGATTAGGACGTCGTTTATACGATGCACGTAAAGAATTGTGTGAACAACTCAATTTAAAATCCATTGTATTTGCGGGAAGAATCCCTAAATACGCTAAATATGCCAGCGAACTTACGCCAAAGCAATACTTAGAAAAAGTAAGAGCCAAAGAGATTAACGACCCTGTGATGTCTTTTCAAATGTCGAATGACTTCCACATGGTTCGCCTAATGCGCAACTATTTAGATGGAGATAAAGAATCCAAAGATTATGCTGTTTTATTGGAGTGGAACAATATCTACTATGAAAAAGATGTGCAGTTGATCAACACCAAAAAAAGTGTCGTACGCTTGGGGTTAATTCAATGGCAGATGCGTCCGTTCAACGATCTGGAAGAATTCTTTGATCAAGCGGAATTCTTCATCAATGCCGTGTCCGACTATGAAAGTGACTTCGCCATGTTTCCTGAGCTATTTACCGCTCCTTTAATGGCCGCGTACAACCACTTATCAGAGGCTGACTCTATTCGTGAACTCGCTCGTTATACTACACCAATCCGCAAGCGATTCCAAGAATTTGCAATCTCTTACAACATCAATATTATTTCGGGTAGTATGCCCTATCTAATTGATGGGACGCTATACAATGTTGGCTTTCTATGTAAACGAGACGGTACATACGAAATGTATTCTAAAATACACATTACACCTAATGAAGTACACTACTGGGGGATGCAGGGAGGATCAGCCATTCGAACGTTTGATACCGACTGTGGAAAAATTGGAATTATTGTATGCTATGATGTGGAATTCCCAGAATTACCTCGTTTATTAGCTGAAGAAGGCATGGAAATCCTATTTGTACCTTTTTTAACGGATACGCAAAATGGATATACACGTGTACGGAACTGTGCCGCTGCCCGTGCCATTGAAAACGAATGTTATGTCGCTATTGCAGGATGTGTTGGAAACTTACCAAAAGTAAACAACATGGATATTCAGTTTGCTCAAGCGGCAGTATTCACTCCTTCAGACTTCGCCTTCCCAACCAATGGCGTAAAAGCAGAAGCGACTCCCAATACTGAAATGACCTTAATCGTCGATGTGAATTTAGACCTACTAAAAGAACTACACGAACATGGTAGCGTTCGTATCCTGAAAGATCGACGCCTAGATCTATACGATTTACAAAAAAGAAACCATTCCAAATAAAAGAAAAAGCTTGAACTCCCATTCAAGCTTTTTTTATCCCTTCAATTGCCCTAATTATTAGCACGTTTCGGATTTTAGAATTGATTTAATATAGAGATATTTGTGAAATAGTTGACGATTGACAGACTAGGTGTGTAACAAACCGAAACGCAGTGTAGGTTCATCGAATACCAAAACAAAATATTAACTAGATGAGATAAATCGAAGCGCAGTGAGATAAACCGCGCAAAGAGCAAAAAAACTGTTTTTCGGCTTTCGGCTTTTGGTTTATTACATCTAGTTGAAAAAGAAGATTCTCTTATGATGAAAAAATATCACAAAGAACAAAGAGCAAATAAAATGAAAAACCAATCTTCCTTAAATTATACCCGTATTGCTCAGGCTATTGAGTACATTCAGACCCATTTTAAACAACAACCTCGTTTAGAAGAAGTCGCTAGAGCTTTACATTTAAGTCCTGCACATTTTCAGCGGTTATTTACAGAATGGGCGGGTACTAGTCCGAAAAAATTTCTTCAATTTACTAGTATCACTCATGCCAAATGGCTTTTAAAAGAAAAACAGGTGTCGCTTTTTGATGCTACCTTTGAGACGGGCTTATCCAGTACCAGTCGGCTACACGATTTGTTTATTACCTTAGAAGGGATGACACCTGCTGAGTATCAAAATGGTGGTGAGCAACTCACCATCAATTACAGCTTCGCACCTAGTATTTTTGGTTCTCTATTCATTGCTTCTACATCCAAAGGGATTTGCCATCTTGTATTTACTGAAAACGAAGACGAGGCACTACAAAATTTACGAGCCAAGTTTCCAAAGGCAAAATTCCAAGCGGCAATGGACCTACAACAGGCCCAGGCCTTACAAATCTTTCAGCGCGACACTCCAGATTTAAATCAAATCAAATTACACCTAAAAGGCTCGGAATTTCAGCTCAAAGTTTGGCAGAGTTTGCTCACCATTCCGATGGGTGCTTTAACTACCTATGGCGCCATTGCCACACAGATTGAAAACCCTAAAGCTTCACGAGCAGTGGGAACCGCTATTGGCAGCAATCCTGTTGCTTTTTTAATTCCCTGTCATCGCGTGATACAATCCTCAGGAGTACTCGGCAACTATATGTGGGGAGCCACGCGTAAAAAAGCCATAATAGGATGGGAAGGCGCACAAGTGTACAACGAAATAGAACCAGAAAATGGACTTATTTAATACACTGGATTCTACACAATACAATTTCCTCCCTTATGATGGGACGGTGAATTGTTATGGCTATCTGCTACACACTGAAGAAGCTGCTTTTTACTTTGACCATTTACTACGTCACATCGAATGGAAAAATGACGAAGCGGTGATATTTGGCAAACGCGTAATTACCAAACGCAAAGTGGCATGGTATGGATCCAAGTCTTTTCAATACACCTACTCCAATGTAACGAAACTCGCTTTACCTTGGACGCCAGAATTGCTTGCATTAAAAGACCGCATTGAAAAAACAACGGGCGAAACCTATAATTCCTGCCTGTTAAATCTATATCATGATGGCAGTGAAGGGATGGCTTGGCACAGTGATGGTGAAAAAGATTTGAAGAAAAATGGCGCAATTGCTTCCTTGAGTTTAGGAGCTACGCGAAAATTCATGTTTAAGCACAAAACTACACAAGAAAAAGTAACTTTTATACTAGAAAGTGGACACTTATTGGTCATGAAAGACGAAACACAAACGTTTTGGGTCCATCGTCTACCCCCGACAAAAGTCGTTCATCATCCACGTATTAACCTAACATTCAGAACCATATAAAAATAAAAAACAGCCCCCCAACCTAGAGAGCTGTTTTAAACTAAAAACATAATAACTAACTCAATTATTCTCGCAAGTAAGAATAATCAAACCAATAAACAACTATAGAGTTATTGTTACAACATCGAAGTTGGACAAACAAAAGCTGTTTTATCCAAACTAGTACGAGGCGCTAGTGCTTGGAATCCACCAACGACATCTACTACTTTTAAAAAGCCATTGGCACGTAATATTGAAGCGGCAATCATACTGCGATAGCCCCCTGCACAAAACACCACATGGGTTTTTTCTTTATCTAGTGTGCGTAATTTTTCTTCTAATATATTAAGCGAAATAAAGGCGGAATCCACTAAATGTTCCGATCGGTATTCATTTTCCTTTCGCACGTCTAACAGGGTTGCATGTTCACTTTCGATATAAGCATCAAATTGATGCGCTTCTAAACGCGGAATCGTATGCAAGGGGCGATTTGCTTTTTTCCACGTTTCCACTCCACCTGCTAAAAAGCCAACGGTATGGTCGTAGCCTACACGAGATAAGCGAATCATGCTTTCTTCTTCCTTACCTACTTCGGTAATCAAAAGAATGGGCTGTTGAATATCTTTAATCAACTCCCCTACCCAAACGGCAAAGGGTCCACTTAAACCAATATTAATACTCTTTGGAATAAAACCTGTTGCAAAATCTTGAGGAGTGCGTGTATCAAGTACCAATACCTCTCCTGTGTCCAACATTTTATCAAACATGGCTAAGGTTAACGGTTTATACGCGCGATCCAAAACCTCATCTAACTGCTCATATCCCCCTATGTTTAGCAAGACATTTTTTGGAAAATATTGAGGAGGGGTAGCCAGCCCAGTAAGCAACTCCTCGACAAATTCATCTTCCGTCATATCAGCACGTAGTGCATAATTGGTCTTCTTCTGATTGCCCAATGTATCTGTAGTTTCCTTGCTCATATTTTTACCACATGCACTTCCAGCTCCGTGATTTGGGTACACGATTAAATGATCGGGTAGTGGCATGATTTTGTGGCGTAGTGACTGATATAAATGCCTTGCTAATTTTTCTTGTGTTAATTCTGATTTGACAAGCTGCACCAAATCAGGACGTCCAACGTCGCCAATAAACAAGGTATCCCCAGTAATAATGGCTTGTGGTTCTCCTGCTTCGTCAAAGATCAAATAGGTGCAACTCTCCATAGTATGTCCTGGTGTATGCAATACTTGAACCTTAACACCTCCTACGTAAAAGATTTGATTGTCCGTGGCGATAATAGCCTCATAACTCGGTGACGCAGTAGGCCCAAATACAATCTTGGCACCTGTTTTTTGCATTAAGTCCAAATGACCACTGACAAAGTCTGCGTGAAAATGAGTTTCAAAAACATAGTTAATCACAGCACCATCTTTTGTTGCTCGATCCAAATAAGGTTGCACATCGCGCAAAGGATCAAATATCGCTGCTTCTCCATTACTTGACAGATAATATGCGGCATGTGCAATACACCCGGTATAAATTTGTTCAATTTTCATAATCAATCTTTTAAGTCAAGTAAAAGTAGCTCTTCTATACCGAGATAAAAATGACAATTATCATACAGATCTGCACTATTTTATATTTATTTTAAGAATTAAAGCAGGCATCTGCCCGATGCAATCCATTATTTTTTTGTAAATTGGGAAAAACTAACAATTATGAGAAATTACAAAATAGCCTCGCTTAAAAAGCTACAAGACGAGGGCAAAAACATGCATCGTTTGCCTTTCTCAATTCGCATTCTCTTAGAAAACGTACTGAGAAATCACGACGGCTTTGCCATTACAGATGAGCACATCGATACGTTAGTCAATTGGCAACCTCAACCCACAGATAAGGATATTCCATTTAAACCGGCACGTGTATTAATGCAGGATTTTACGGGTGTTCCTGGAGTAGTAGATCTTGCATCCTTACGTGCTGAATATGTTCGACAAGGAAAAAATGGAGAAAAAATCACACCCGCTATTCCCGTTGATTTAGTGATTGACCACTCGGTGCAAGTAGACTATTTTGGAACTGACTATTCATATAAAGAAAATGTAACCAAAGAGTATGAGCGCAATGCCGAACGTTATGAACTTCTCAAATGGGCTCAACAAGAATTAAAAGGATTTACTGTAGTGCCACCAGGCATGGGAATTTGTCACCAAGTAAACTTAGAATACCTCGCTCAAGGGGTCATTAATCGAGACGGTTGGTTATTTCCAGATACTTTAGTAGGGACAGATTCTCATACCCCTATGGTCAATGGAATTGGTGTAATTGCTTGGGGAGTTGGAGGAATTGAGGCAGAAGCAGCCATGCTAGGTCAACCGATTTACTTTACTTGTCCCGAAGTTGTTGGACTCAAACTAACGGGAAAAATTCCCGAAGGTGCTACCGCTACCGATATGGTGCTCTCTATTACCAAAGTATTGCGCAAGCAAGGTGTTGTCGGAAAGTTTGTTGAGGTGTATGGTGATGCTTTAGATCACTTATCCGTTACGGATCGCGCAACAATCTCCAACATGTCTCCAGAGTTTGGGTGTACTGTAACTTACTTCCCTATTGATGATCAAACGCTACATTATATGCGTCAAACCAATAGAGATGAAGACCACGTGAAATTAGTTGAAGAATACTGCAAAGAAAATCTTCTTTGGCGAACAGGTAAAGAAGACATTACCTATTCTGCTGTGGTAGAATTGGATTTAAATACACTAGAGCCAACAGTTTCAGGACCTAAACGTCCACAAGATAAAATCTTGGTGCGCGATTTAGATAAAACCTTCTCTTCCTTATTAGAAGAAGAATACAACCGCGCTTATGTTGCGGTGAAAGACCGCCGTGAATCGGCTTGGTTATCTGAAGGTGGATCAGGGACTGAATTCATCTACAAACAAGCCGAAAATTCTACCAATCAACCCACTGAAGTGGTGAAAGAAGCTATGCGAGCAGTTCGCATCAAACAAAAAAACAAAGAATACGTCGTAAGTGATGGTAGTATCGTACTAGCCGCCATTACGAGTTGTACCAATACCTCTAATCCTGAAGTAATGATTGGCGCAGGATTAGTTGCTCGAAAAGCCATACAACGTGGATTGCGCACCAAATCATGGGTTAAAACAAGTTTAGCTCCTGGTTCAAAAGTAGTAACCCATTACCTCGATCGCTCTGGTTTATCAGAAGATTTAGAAGCTTTGCGTTTCCATACCGTTGGATACGGGTGTACGTCATGTATTGGAAATAGTGGTCCTTTACCAGCACCTATTGCAGAAGCGGTAAACCAAGGAGATTTAGTTGTTGCTTCTGTTCTTTCGGGAAATAGAAACTTCGAAGCTCGTGTACATCCACAAGTTAAAATGAATTTCTTAATGTCACCTATGCTTGTAGTTGCCTATGCTTTAGTAGGACGTGTAGACATTAACCTGATGACAGATCCACTGGATTACGATCCAAATGGAGAACCAGTATATTTACGCGACATATGGCCTACACATGAAGAAATTAGAGCCGTTATCAACGACTCTTTAAAACGTGAAGACTTCAAAGAAGTATACGATCAAATTTTTGAAGGAGAAGAAAACTGGAAGAATCTACAAGCCCCAAAAGGAGCAAGTTTCGAATGGAATCCAGCCTCTACTTACATCCGTCATGCACCCTTTTTTGACCATTTACCGAAAGATCCAAAACCGCTAACAGATATTCATGCAGCAAGAGTTTTACTTTATTTGGGTGACTCTGTAACAACAGATCATATTTCTCCAGCAGGTTCCTTTAACGAAGAATCAGCCGCTGGAAAATATTTGTTATCGCAAGGGGTAAAACCAGAAGATTTTAACTCCTATGGATCCAGACGTGGAAATCACGAAGTGATGATGCGTGGTACCTTCGCCAATGTGCGCATTAAAAATAAAATTGCACAACGCGAAGGAGGTTATAGTACCTACTTCCCTACAAATGAATCCTTAACGGTATACGATACCGCTATGAAGTACAAAGAGACTGAAACGCCTCTGATTGTTATTGCTGGAAAAGAATATGGAAGTGGCTCGTCTCGTGATTGGGCGGCTAAAGGAGCTTATTTATTAGGTATAAAGGCTGTGATTGCAGAAAGTTTTGAACGCATCCACCGCAGTAACTTAATTGGAATGGGGATTGCACCTTTGCAATTCTTACCCGAGCAGTCAGCAGAACGTTTAGGCCTTACGGGTACAGAGACCTTTACTATTACAGGATTAGCTGAAAACCTAACACCACATAAAATTGTAGAGATCACAGCGACGAATGAAGCCAATCAAACGATTAAGTTCCAAGCCTTGGCGCGATTTGATTCACTCATCGAAATTGAATACTATAAAAATGATGGAATTCTCCAATATGTTTTGAGAGACTTCTTGAAAAACTAAAATAGAAAGAGGGTGTCCCAAAAGGTCACCCTCTTTTATATTAAACAAATCCTAGTCTTATTGCATCTTGCACTAAATTTGCCGAATCGAAGGAGCCAAACGCCGTTTTCATTTTGGCAATTCGCTTTTTGATGGTTGGCGTAGATAAAGGAATATAATTTTCCAAATCAACCAATTTATGTCCTTTAGCCAATAGAATCAATATCGCCCGATTGTAATCGTCATACATCACTGCTTTATGCAACATCTTTTCTAAGCACTGCTTAACCAATGGACTTTGGTAAGTACCTCCACCTAACACCGTAGTCACAATATCAATCAATACTTGTGGTGTAATTTCATTTTTTCCAATAACACTTGTGGGTCTGATATTCTTTACAATTTCATAAATTGTAAAGATTTCTGTATGTCCAGTTATGGTAATTGTCCTACAACTAGGCATTTCTTTCTTGATGTAGCGAATAATATCTCCACCATCTTCCCAAGAAGACAGTTCTCCTTTTGGCAAGGAGAAATCCACAAGTGCCAAGTCATACGGCTTTTCTTCCTCTATTGCTTGATCTATTTTTTGTTTGGCTTCTGAGCAATCAAAGGCTCCCTCAAACCTATACGATTGGGCTATTGCTTCATGACCTGACAAAGCCATTCGATATCCCTCAACAATTAAAGGATGATCGTCTACTAACAAAATTCTCTTCATAAAACAATCCTTAATATCTCTAGTCTAGCCTTTTTTCAACCTTAGGGAATCCCCCTTAATCCATTCCCCAACAGATTATAGGTTTAAATCGACATTCAATCAACACGTTACGCAATGAACCTGTTACCTGCTAATGTAATAAAAAACAGTATTTGTTTTTGTGCCCTCCTGTATATTTATACATTTTTATACTAAAAGGATACAAGAGAAAGCTCATTCCTCTTTCAAAGGAATAAAAAAAGGTCAATTCCCTGGGGAATTGACCTTTTCTATCTTGTGAATTCGTTCGTTATACCAGTTGATTAGCAACTAAATACTCGGCAATTTGAATGGTATTTGTAGCGGCTCCTTTTCGCAAGTTATCTGCTACAATCCACATATTTAATGTATTGGGTTGCGTTTCGTCTCGGCGAATTCGCCCAACAAAAACGTCGTCTTTTCCTTGTGCATAAATAGGCATTGGATACGTATTGGTATCAATATTATCCTGTACAACAAGGCCAGGAGTTTCATGCAACAATCGACGTACATCTTCGACAGCAAAATCGCGTTCAAAAGAGACATTTACGGTTTCACTGTGTCCACCCACAACAGGAATACGCACTGCAGTAGCTGTTACTAATACCGTATCATCTTCTAATATTTTTTTGGTTTCATTGACCAATTTCATTTCTTCTTTCGTATATCCATTGGCTTCAAAAACATCGCAATGAGGCAACGCATTTTTATGGATAGGGTAAGGATATGCCATATCGCCTTTTTCACCAGCGTATTCATTCTCCAATTGTTTCACCGCTTTAACCCCTGTTCCTGTAATGGATTGATAGGTAGAAACTACGACGCGTTTTACCTTGTATTTCTTATTTAATGGTGCCAATGCCATCACCAATTGGATGGTTGAACAGTTAGGATTGGCAATAATTTTATCTTCTTTGGTCAAACTTGACGCATTAATTTCTGGAACGATTAATTTTTTGGTTGGATCCATTCGCCAAGCCGATGAATTATCAATCACGGTAGTTCCTACTGCTGCAAATTTAGGGGCCCATTCCATAGCGATTGTTCCACCTGCAGAAAAAAGGGCTATAGCAGGTTTCATCTTTACAGCATCGGCCATTGATTGTACTACAAACTTCTTTCCTTTAAATTCTATCTCACTTCCTACTGATCGTTCAGAAGCCACAGGTATTAATTCTGTTACTGGAAAATTGCGTTCTGCTAATACTTTTAGCATAATCTCTCCTACCATGCCGGTAGCGCCTACTACTGCTACTTTCATTTTAAATCAATAAAATTATATTTAGTTAAATTTTTGCTTCAAACAAGCTGCATATCTTTGATTTGCAACTGATTGTTAATTTCACCTTTCCATTCGTTTTCTTCAATCGAATAGACTAAATCAAAAAATGAACGATTTTGTATATCATCTAAGAACTTACCAAAGGAAAATCCGATGGCACTAAATCCTTTATCGAGATGCCCGCGTTGTCTCACATACATTTTCAGGTGCTCCTGATTGGCTCCTAATCCACGAGCATATCCAGTATCATAGACGTTTTTAGTCAAGAAAACTGGACTCATATTTTCCGGTCCAAAGGGTTCGAATTGTCTTAATATCCGACAGAACTTGGGCGTTATCTCAGCGAAATTAAGAATTGCATCTATTTCTACTTCTGGTATTAAATCTCGCTCCAATATGGTGCTAGATACCACCTCTTCGAACTTGGCTTTGAACTTATGGTAATTTTCTTTCTTACACGTCATTCCAGCGGCGTACATATGTCCTCCAAACTGAATTAATTCATCCGAACACGCTTCTAAAGCCGCATAGAGATCAAAATTTTTAACCGATCGAGCAGAAGCTGCTAGCACATCTCCACTAGCCGTAAATACAACGGTTGGTCGATAATAGGTTTCAATCAGGCGGGAGGCCACAATGCCGATTACTCCTTTGTGCCACGACTGATGAAAAACAACCGTCGACTTATTGTTAATTTCTCTATTTTCAATAATCTGATCTTTGGCTTCTTCTGTAATGTTTTGGTCTAATACTTTGCGTTCTTCATTAAAGGCAATAATCATTTCTGCTGTTTCTTCAGCTTCTCGCATCGAGAATCGAGTTAACAAGTCAACGGCGTAATTGCCGTGTTGTATTCGTCCTGCAGCATTAATTTTCGGTGCAACTTTAAAAACAATATCACTAACCGTATAATTACTTTGCTTATATACATTAAGCAGTGCTTTTATTCCTGGGCGCGGGTTGCTATTAATCACCTCTAAACCAAAATAGGCCAAGATTCTATTTTCACCTGTAATAGGTACAATATCCGCTCCAATAGCCGTTACGACAAGATCGAGATAAGGGCGTAAATCTTCAATAGTCTGATTTCGATTAGCAGCTAACGCTTGCACTAATTTAAATCCTACCCCACATCCACACAATTCATCATAAGGGTAGGTGCAATCCCTGCGTTTGGGATCGAGTACGGCTACTGCATCTGGAATTTGATCACCGGGTAAATGATGATCACAGATCACAAAATCAACTCCTTTCTGCTTGGCGTATTCGACGTGTTCAATGGATTTAATTCCACAATCAAGTGCAATAATTAGCTTAATATCATTATCTGCTGCATAATCAATCCCCTGATACGATACGCCATACCCTTCTTTATAGCGATCTGGAATATAGCGATCTACCTGAGAATAATAGGTTTGGATATACGAATAGACTAAGGCTACCGCTGTAGTGCCATCCACGTCATAATCGCCAAAAACCATTATATTTTCTTTGTTCTCAATGGCTTGTTCTATCCGCTTTACCGCTTTGTCCATATCCTTCATCAGATAGGGGTCATGCAATTCCTCTAAAGCAGGGCGAAAGAAACTTTTCGCTTGCTCATAGGTTGTAATTCCACGATCAACCAAAAGCTTGGCTAAGATGGGATCAATACCCAATACGCGAACTAAATGGTCAACACTCTCTTGGTCTTTTGTCTCTTTTAAGGTCCACCGCATTATTGTTGTTTATGGTAATGAATAGTGGTTTCTACTTTCGCAAATTGCGTAAACATATGCATTACTCCACAATATTTTTCGACCGATAAATCAACGGCTTTTTTTAGTTTGGCTTCATCGAGATTATCGCCATAAAAATGGTAATCTACACGCACAGTATGGTATACAGCAGGATCTTCATCTGTTAATTTTCCTTCTGTTTCAATTTTGAAATCAGCAACATCTAATCTCATTTTTTTGATTAAAGAAGCAACGTCTAATCCTGAGCATCCTGCCAAAGCAGATAGCATCAAGGCTTTAGGGCGAAACCCTTTATTATCTCCTCCATTTTCTGGTCCTGCATCTATTCGCATGGTTTCTCCACTTGGATTCGTCGATTCAAATTGCATATTCTCTAACCAAGTAGTGGTAACTTTATGTGACATAATCTAATATCATTTTTATCAAATGTATCAAAAAATTTCAAGGATTAACCCTTTTAAAACGTTAATAATTAACCGTCCTTCGGCGTCAATTTCTCTGTTCTATCCTTGTAAATCAGAATAAAAAACGGCAAATAAATTTGGTTTTAGTTTTTACACGTACTTGTACAGGATGGTTATTTAGCGAAACTGACGAAGATCAGTAGAGCATTTTCAAGTATTTTAAAAGAAAAAAGGAGTTAAACTTTTACAGCTACAACTCCTATTAATTCTTTATTTTTTTCCTGCCACTACGACAACAATTTCTCCCTTTGGTGGTTTTTCTTCGAAGTGTTTGAGTACTTCTACTACCTCTCCTCTTACAGTTTCTTCATGCAGTTTAGACAATTCTCTTGAGACAGAAATCACGCGATCATCGCCAAAATAGGTTTGAAACTCTCCAAGGGTTTTTACCAATTTATGTGGAGAGACGTAAATAATCATTGTTCTTGTCTCCTCTGCTAATTGCAAATAGCGAGTTTGACGTCCTTTTTTATCTGGTAAAAAGCCTTCAAATACAAATTTGTCATTTGGCAATCCGCTATTAACTAGAGCGGGAACAAAGGCAGTTGCTCCAGGCAAACACTCTACTTCGACCTTGTTTTCAATGCAGGCTCTCGTCAGTAAAAAACCAGGATCTGATATCGCTGGAGTACCGGCATCGGAAATTAGGGCAAATGATTCTCCTGTTTGCATGCGTTTCACTAAACCTTCTACCGTTTTGTGTTCATTGTGCATGTGGTGACTCATCATAGGTGTATTCACCTCAAAGTGTTTCAACAATTTGCCACTATTTCTTGTGTCTTCTGCTAAAATATAATCTACCTCCTTTAATACCTTAATGGCACGAAAGGTCATATCTTCTAAGTTGCCAATCGGAGTTGGTACAACGTATAATTTCCCCATAATCTTATTCGAAACGCTTTTCTATTAGCGCCATAAAACGCTCTGCATATTCTTCTTTACCTTCCCAATTGTTGTATTCGGGTTTAACCAAGTGTTCTACAAAACTTCTTGCTTCATCAAATGTACTCACAGTGTTCAACTGAGACAATACGCGATTAAAATCTTCTGAACTGTTAGAGAACAAGTGTTTTTCAAATGCAATGCGATCATTTAATCCTACCATGATCGTACCGCGGTAAATATCGTTGATTGATTTCTTGACAATTCGAGGTTCTCTAACGGATACTTGATCTAAGTTAAACAGCATGTTTTGCTGATTATCCGTTTTTTCTTCTTCCTTTGTGTGTGTCTCCCCTTTCTCTTCTTGTTCCACTTCTTGTTGTGCGAAGAAACTAGCTGTACTTTGTACTTTTTCTGTTTCTGTGGGTTGTTCTGTTGTTAGGCGTTCAAACATGTGATCATCAACCAAAATTGCATCTTCTTTTGCAATATCTTCTACGCGAATGAATTCAATTTCTCCAAAATCAAACCCTTCAAAAGGATTATCCTCTCTTTGATCTGTGGTTAGAGAAGAAAAAACATCTTCTTTAGCGATTTCCTCTTCTCGGAGTTCAAAAGTCGATACATGTGACGTTTCCGCTACCACCTGATCTGCTAATTCTTCCTCTTCAAATGACTCTAAAGCATCTTCTTCTGTGTCTATTTCCTCTTCTTCCTCTTCGTCAAAGGCGATCTCAAGTTCATCTTCCTCTTCTTCGATTTCATGTTCCAATTCAATCTCAACTTCAGCTTCTTCCTCTAGTTCGGCTTCCATTTCAATCTCCTCTTCAGCCACAAGATCATCACTAAAATGAGGTTGTTCTTGACTTTCTTCCTCTTCTTTGTGCTCTGATTCAAATTCATCTTGTTCTTCTTCTAAGGTTGCTTGTTCTTCCTTATTATCAGCAAATGCTTCAAAATTGACTACCGTTTCTTTTTCTGCTTCTACAACAATAGGATAGTCTTCCACAATTAAATCAGTGGGTATCTGCGATCGCACTTCCTCCTCTTCAACCAAATGTTGTTCAACAGGTTCTGTTTCGCGCTTACTTGTTTCGACAAGAGTCAACCCGCTTACTTTTTCTACTAACTGATCTTCAGTGATGTCTTTTACAAGTCCTAACGCTAGGTTTTCTTGGTAAAATTTTAAAATTTGAAGCTTTTCGTATAGTTCTTTTGCTTCAACATACAACTTATCCACATCAGTATCTTTCATCTGCAATACGCGATGAACGATGCTCAACAACTCTGCCTCTAAGACTTTCTTCATAACTTTTAATTTCATTTAGTAAATTATACAAGCTTTTTTTGATAAATTTGTCCTTCACAAAGTAACAAAAAAACTACTGGTTTCAGCCTGAAAATTACAAAATGTTTCTAGAAATTCCTGTTAATCACAAAGAGCAGTTTGGATGGATCGAAGTAATCTGTGGATCAATGTTTTCTGGAAAAACGGAAGAACTGATTCGCCGCTTGAAAAGAGCCCAATTTGCCAAACAAAAAGTCGAAATTTTTAAACCTGCCGTAGACACGCGTTATCACGATGAATACGTGGTATCACACGATGCGAATGAGATAAGATCGACGCCTGTTCCTACAGCGGATAGCATTCGAATCTTGGCGAGTGGTTGCGATGTGGTGGGAATTGATGAAGCTCAATTCTTCGATGCGGAGATTGTTCATGTTTGTAATGAATTGGCCAATTCGGGTATTCGCGTTATTGTTGCTGGTTTGGATATGGACTTCAAAGGTAATCCATTTGGACCGATGCCGGCATTGATGGCTACTGCTGAATATGTAACAAAAGTACACGCGGTATGTACGCGCACAGGTAACTTGGCTCATTATAGTTATAGAAAAGCAGCGAGTGAAGATATTGTGATGCTTGGCGAAACTGAAGAATACGAACCTTTAAGCAGAGCGGCGTATTACAATGCGATGCGAGAAGCTGAAAAGCTCAAAAAAGAAAAACCCAAACCCTGATTATATAGATTAAACGCTTTATGAGAAAAATATACCAAATTTATCTGGACTCTTATCGAGGTTTATCCTCAGCATCTTGGATGTTAGCCATTGTCATGTTAATCAATAGAGCCGGATCGATGGTATTTCCTTTCTTAGGTGTTTACATGAGTAAAGAACTTCACTTTAAGGATGAGCAAACGGGATACGTATTGGCTTGTTATGGAATCGGGTCGATGATCGGTTCTACCATAGGGGGTTGGATTACGGATAAAATCGGAAATTACAAATTACAGTATTTGAGTTTATTGGGAAGTATTCCCATGTTTATCTTATTGCCTCATTTTACCTCTGTGGTTAGTTTGGCTATTATGATTCTCGTTCAAAGTACAGTTAGCGAGATGTTTCGTCCTGCAAACTCCGTTGCTATTACTAAATACGCTAGACCCGAAAATATCACACGCGCCTTTTCCCTCAACCGAATGGCGGTAAATTTAGGCTTTTCTATCGGTCCGGCTATGGGAGGAATGTTAGCTGCTATTTCTTATTCCTTGTTGTTTTACATCAATGCCGGTGCTGCTTTCTTTGCTGCGGTGGTGTTTATTTACTTTTTTAAAGGTCGCAAAGAAAACCCCAAACCAACAGTTTCTGTTGAGGATGACAAAGATATTACGCTCGGTACGTCAGGTACAAAGCGCCAATCTCCTTATAAGGATGGATTATTCTTGTTTTACAGCTTTTTCTGTACGTTGTACTCCATCGCCTTTTTACAACTATTTAGCACCTTACCTATTTTTTACGAAAAAGTAGGTGGACTCAATGAGTTTCAAATTGGGCTTGTATTAGGGTATAGTGGGTTGTTGATTTTCTTAACTGAGATGCTACTAGTGCATTTAGCAGAACGTCATTTGACGACGCAAAAAACCATCTTTTACGGTGCTTTAGTAGCTCCTTTTGCCTTTTTAATTTTCCTTTTGGATTACAGCATTGTATCCATCGTTTTATCTATTACCTTATTAAGTGTATCGGAAATGTTGATCTTTCCTTATACCTCAACGGTAACGGCTATGCGTGCAGATGACAATAGCAAAGGCTCCTACATGGGAGTAAACGGATTGACTTTTGCAGTTGGATTCATCATATCTCCTGTTTTAGGAACAAAACTCGTTTCTTATTTTAGTTATGATGTGCTGTGGATTGTTATGGGATCTATCTTTTTGATTGCTGCTTTTGGATTAAATTATACCGTTGGCAAAATGGTTCAACCAAAAGTATAAGTACTCTCGTTGCATTTCTATTTTTTTACTAAAATAAATAGAATCCCGTTAGTTATTGATTACAAACAGGATAGCTCAACAGGCATAAAAAATATATGTTAAAATTTAAAAGTCTAAATAAAATCGAGCTTTTAAGCCTTGCATTGTATATAATTTGTTCTATATTTGCACTCGCATTAACAAAATAATGCAGTCCAATATACGGCGAGGTAGCTCAGTTGGTTAGAGCGCAGGATTCATAACCCTGAGGTCACGGGTTCAACTCCCGTCTTCGCTACAAGGTAAAAGACCTAATCTTTCGATTAGGTCTTTTTTTTGTTTATTACTAGCTTGAGCGCACAGACTGCAAGTCTGCGCGATTGGAATTCCTTCTAAACTAAAACTATCCCATATTAATCACCGATGGTGTGAATTTAACTTCTTATTCTTGATTCAGTAATTTGTAAAACAGTGAATCGATATAAATCTGATTGATTTCCTGTTCTCTATCATTTCTATCAGAACTATAAAGTGAGAAGGAATAAAGTAGGTCAATATCCACAGCTAAAAATGAAATGTAATCCACTTCATATTCACTCCCTTTCACTCCCTTTGTTTTGACCTTCACATTCTTAAAACTCTCTTTATAAAGCTCTCTCAATACGTCAACTTCATAAGAAGCACACAATATATCAAAAACCATATGAACGGCAGCCGAATTATCAGCAAGTCTATTCTCAAGGAGATTTGGCAGTAATACTTCAATGGCTTTATCGGGTTGATTTAACCCCATATAGCATTTAGCATAAAGTAGACTTACATATATATCTTCTTCAGCAAAAGCGTTACCACAAAAATGTTGATAGGGGAATTGCTCTGATAACTTTAAATAAGTCAATGCCTCTTGAAAATTTCCTTCTTCAATTCCTATTTTCACTAACTCTTTAGCAGCTCTATTCTTGAAATTAGCCCCATCTAAGTTAGCCCCCTTTTTATTTTTATTCTTATTATTTGTATCACCCATTATAATACGTTGAAAGACCTCCTTTGCCCTATCGTATTGTTGCATGGCTAATTCGGCATAACCTATATTGTTTAATGCGTAAAATAACCAAGGTGAATTGGGATAATCTTCCACTAGTTCATAATACAAATCCACTGACTTATTCAACATGGCATTTTTTGTATGTTCTGCAAGTGTTCTTGCTGATGTATCTGCATTCTTGTCGTTTAGATAATAGTCCAAATCCAACTCTCCCTCAACGAGTTCTTGAATTAGAACAGCCTTTTGAAATAGAACCTCATCTCCTTTAATTGGAGCGTTTTGTCCTATCACCTGTCCTAAAGGCATTAAGAAAAATAAAGCCACTAAGTATTTCATTCTCACTCCTTTATAAAATCAAAATCAATAGCCATTTCTTTATTAAAAATTTTGGCTTTAAGGATATTATTTTCAAGTTTGTAGGCGATATGCGTTGGAAAGTCATGACTTTCATTTACACAAACAAAAGAGTTCTCTTCTAATTCTGTCATTTTAAATTCAACTGTATCAGCATCGTCTGATGTTTTTACGACCAAGTTCCAATGCCCATCAGCGAGTATAAAACGCATGTATTCTTTGCTTAATGTATCCCCTTGTGCCAGTGTATATCCAATTCCATCGTATTGAGAAGGGCTTGTTTTATTCCAAGACTCAAAAGTGGAGCGACCTTCCTTATCGTTGGTTCTCTTCCAGTTTCCTAACAGCCAATCGATAGATGCTGTTTGTGCAACTTCTTCTTGAAGTCGATCTAGGTCTACTACTATATTCTTCTTATCATCTTTACAAGAACCTAAGGCAAGGACTACTACAACTAATACAACTATTTTTTTCATGTTTTTTTGGTTTTTGTTAACTGGGAACAATAAATTAAAGATAATACTTTACTTGCTATCAAATACAGAGGCCTCAGCTTATATTAGATTCTATTATTCCAATACCATCACAAAGATTTGTTCTCAAATTCCAAATTCCAGGAATCTTGTAATACACTAACACCTGGAGCCCAACAAGGAACAAGTTTTCGATTATTAGAATGAGAAAGACTACTTTCATATAGATTACAATTGTAATAAACATTGTGAATCTTACCATTGCTTATAATCCATGTAGACTCAATAGTTGGCACTGCGTCTACCCAGGTATAAACCGTTCTTCTGTTGTCCGTAACAAAGGAGCTAGCATATAAAAATTCTTTGTAATAGGTATTAAATATATAGTATTCATCTGTTTTCCCAGAAGGAAGTAACACCCAAAAACCATTAGTAACTTTACCTCCTGACTCCCAACCAAATACCTCTCGCCTTTTCTTAGCGGTGTCCATATATAGTGAAGCGTAGAAATAATGTTGCCCATAGTAATTGTTATAGATCGTGTATATCGGAAGATCTTTAAAGTACTTGTTTTCGTTTCTTTTGATGATCTCAGTAACTAAATCATTGGTGTAGAAATCCATCACAATTATACCTATATGTGGTGCTTCATTTTGAGAATTATCAACTTGCTGTGCCCCCAATCCCTCTTTCAAATCACGAGTAATAGCAGGTAACAATACCCCTGCAAATGACTTTGGGCTTGACAAGGGAGGATTTGTTGCACTACAATGATTTAGGTATAAGGAAGGATTACCGCCGTTTCTGTTTACTCTTACTGATTCATTAGCCAAATTAACAATCTTTTCCCTTTTACTCGATACTGATGTATCTGAGTAATCATCTTGCACTTTGATCGAACTATAAGGTATTCCAGGAACAGATAATACATTAGAAAGAACAACTATCTTCCCTCTTACGCTACCTAGGTTTGGGATAGCGGTTTCTAAATACATCATTTGCTGATAACCACCGTATTTCGTATCAAAAACAGTGCGAAACTCCGCATCTGAAACTGAAGAATTTTCTTGTTTAATTCTCATAATAATTGTTTCAGAACTATTGGTGTTCAAAAAATCTACACACTGATTCAGCACATCTCCAAAATTAATGTTCAGGTAAAATTGTCCATGATGAATAGTAAATACGCCATCAATTACACAGCATCTTATATCAAGATAACGAATGCCATCTTCCAATTGTTTTTTTATTGTACAGTCATAATTCTGCGCTGCAACATATTCATCAATCCCAGGAGCTTGTCCAGATTGACCTTTTCGGGCACAACTATCATGCGTTCCTGGTATTGATATGTGAGCAATGCTCTTACTATCTTCGATACAACTCATCCAGTTTTTGGTATCGCTTAACAATGAATATCTCATATACATCTTCTTTAAAATTAATCAATATTTAAGTTTTATAAAGCACCTGTTAAGATTGCTTTATCAATCAAAAAAACAGCTATTCGACTACGGATTTACTAGAAAAAGGAAGGGTTTACTCGTTTTGCTTGTTGTTTTACAAGACTAAACCCTGATAAATTTAGGAATCCGTAAACGGATTATTTTCCTACACTATAAACAAATATTATGCCTTATCTTTTTATCAAGCAACAATATTTTTCAAGTATTTATACCTTTGAATTGTGTAATTTCTATCTAATTATTTAACTACAATAACCGCAATTAGTCTACTACTTCCACCAGAAGCACCCCTTGTTACTTATGCGTTTATAGTGAGCTGAAATAAGTCAAAACTGCTTAGGTTTATACTTTGCAAAGTCAAAGAATGCAAGTACATTATTTCCAATCCAAACACAAATCTTGATATAGGGATATTGCATTAGACTTATTTAAGAACTACCTGACCAATAAACCAATACGCCTATTCACAAAAGAAATCACAGTAGATTAAAGCATTCTCTTAGTTAAAATGCAAACCGAGTTTTTATTATTTTTCCTTCCTAAACTTTACCCAAAAAAGCGAAGCTATTTCCAAAAACTAAATATATTTGCTTCATTCATGATGAAGTACAATCGACATATCGCTCAATTTTTGTGTCTCCTATTTGTGTTGTTAGGTGCGGAAAAGATTAATTTCTTCACTCAACAGGATTGTGAGTCGAAGATCTCCTTTTGTCCGATTGCCAATATGTATGTTTATCAGTTGAGTTCTTCCGCAGATCATGCAGAAAAAACCACCAAAAACAAAAATTGTAAGGCAACCAACATTAGCTGTGAGACTTTCTTTATTGCACAAACGGTAGAGCAAGTGCAAAGCAAAAAGCGAATTTTCTTTGTGCATAAACAGTACTTCTATCAACCTGTCATCCATTCGAATCCATATATAACACTAATAGATCCCCCTCCTAATATTGAACAAGTATAAGATGAAGAGTTCCAAACGGAGCTCTTTTTTTTACCCTAGCATGAAAAAAAAGGGCTACTTAAAATAAGTAGCCCTAATGGGAAGTAAAAATTTGTTGTTTATAGCGGCCCTGAATTTACATTTTTACAATTATAAATTCACTTCTTCTATTCTCTTGGTGTTGTTCTTTTGAACAAGGAACTCCGTTTGTACACGAATTAATCAATTGACTTTCTCCATACCCTCTTCCTGTGAGGCGATCTGGATCTATGCCTTGATCAATCATCCACTTCATGGTTGATTTTGCTCGACGATCTGACAACTTCATGTTGTAGGCGTCATTGCCTCGACTATCAGTATGCGAACAAACATCAATGCTAATGTTTGGATATAGTTTTAATACCTCAACCACTTTTGCTAATTCTGCTGCAGCATCTGGGCGAATATTCGCTTTATCAAAATCAAAATAAATCGGTTGCAGTTTCAACTTCTTGAACAAGTCATCATCTTCTGTGATGGTTTCTTGCACAGGTTCAAGTCCTATTTCTACCTTATTGACAGTGCCTAATTCAAAACTCATTGTTTGTGCAATTTCTTTGGTTTGGAATCCTGTAGCTTCTGCTTTTAGGCGGTATTTCTTACCACAATCTAAATCAGCAAGTGCAAATTTTCCTTGATCATCTGCGTGAATACTATCTAGGACAGTATACGTCGCATCATACAAGGTGATCTTACTTCCTGCTAGAGATTCTCTGGTAGAGGCATTGAATACCCAACCATCAATACTTTGTTTACAAACGATCTCTTTTTTCTCTTGTACAAAGTAGATATCATCTCCGCCTGTTCCTCCTATTCTATTAGAGCTAACAAAACCCTTCTTTGCTTTTGGATCAAAATAGTATCCAAAATCATCCGCTGGGCTGTTCATGGGTTCGCCAATATTGGTAACCGTACCGAAAGAGCCGTCGACGTTAATCTTTGCCATAAAGATGTCTAATCCTCCTAGACCAGGTCGACCATCTGTAGAAAAGTACAGCATATAATCACTAGAAATAAACGGAAATGTTTCTCTTCCTTCTGTATTAATTTGCTTACCTACATTTTCTACTTTACCAAAACTTTCATCGGCAAGTATTTCCACTCGAAACAAATCACTTTGTCCGATTGACCCGCTTCGATCTGAAACAAAATACATCCATTTATCGTCCGGAGTTAATGCAGGATGCGCATTGTTTGCCTTAGGATCGTTAATTGTCAACGCCACAGGTTTGCTCCACGTTCCATCTTCCATTCGAATAGATTTGAACAATTGTAGCAAAGCATTTTTGTATCTATTTTGTTGCACATCATCTTTAATGGCTGTTGCATTTTGAGTAAAATAGACCGTATTTCCATCTTTAGTAAAAACGGCAGTGGATTGATTAATCGTTTGATCTTCTTGCTTGAAAAACAATTGAGGATCATCAAAGCTTCCGTCGTTATTGATTGTAGAAGCATACAAACTTGTGTAAGCCTCGTTGGTCCATTTGTGCACTTTGTTACCTGAAACCTCAGCCGAATTTCTGGCCGAGGTATAAATCAATTGTCCTTTATAGATTGTAGCTCCATAATCAGAAAACGCACTGTTTAATTCTAATGCTGCTACTTCATAACGATTAGAACGCTTCTCAATATCTGCTCTATAATTCGTTTTATTTGCCTCGAACAATTGAGCACGAGAATCGCTTTGTTCCATAGCAGTAAACTTAGCCATATAGGCGTCGGCCTGATCATACTGCTGCATCGCACGCAACGTTTGTGCATAGCGATAGTAGTACTCTGATCCTATGGCTTCTTGACTTTCATTGGCAAATTGAAACAGTTCTTGATACCATTTGTTAGCTTCTACTAGCTTTCCATTGAAATAATAAGCATCTCCTAGTTTTTGCAAGGTGTTTACACTCTTGAATCCTTTTTCAACTGCTTTTTCATAGATTTCTATGGCATTGATATACTCGTACTTTTCAAATCTTTGATCTGCCTTAATTTCGCGTTTTTCTTGAGCCCATCCTATAGATGTTGTAAACGCGATGGAAGATAAAACTAGTAAAGTAATTAATCTTTTTTGCATAATTTATCATCTTTAGGTTAGAAGAAACGCGGAGAAGTTTTTCTCGTGTATCGATTAAAAATATCGGCACGCAAGAAGAACTCATGCGATCCACTGTTGTAATGGCGCAATTTGGATGTATCTGCATCGTAAGAATACCCTACAAACAGCGTTTCATTAATTTGGAATCCGACTAAGCCGCTAACTGCTGCATCCCAACGATAAGCAACTCCTGCTGTAAACTTGTCAAGAAACAAAAAGTTAGCTGTTAAATCCAATTGTACAGGCGCTCCTTGTACTGCTTTCATCAAGAAAGCAGGTTTGAACTTCACATCTGGATTGATTTCAAATACATATCCTCCCATTAAATACACCTGCATGCGTTGTTTCATGGTTGTCACCTCGTTGTCATCGTAACGATGTGTTTCTAAGAAACTAGGTACAGACAATCCCAAGTAGGAACGATCCGAATAGAGATAAACTCCAGCACCGATATTAGGGGTAAATTTGTTGGTAATATTTTCTTGAATATTCACATCTGAAGGATCAAAAGGATGTCCTTTGGCATAGTCAACATTTAGTAGATCAGCCGATGCTTTTAATCCAAATGCCAACTGATAGTGGTAATTTAATTTTACTTTATAGGAAACATCCACTGCGATATTATTCTCGTCCATGATTCCTATTTTCTCATTGACAAAAGAGAATCCAATTCCAACATTAGAGTTGTTAATGGGTGTAGAAACAGAAAAACTTGCTGTTTTAGGTGCACCGTCTAATCCTACCCATTGCGTTCTATAGTTTCCAAATAAGCTCAATACTTCTCTATTTCCAGCATAAGCGGGGTTATAGATAGACGTATTGTACATGTATTGGGCAAACTGTGGTTCTTGTTGAGCAAAACCTTGTTGAGCAGCACTTATTAATACTAAGGCTATACCAACTTTTTTGAGTTTGTTTATAAATTTCATCCTTATTATTAATTTGTTTCTAAATGTAAATACCCTGCTTTCTTAATAGTTCTCGACACTCCATCCTTTTCTACTTCATAAACGATTACGTAATAATAGGTTCCTGAAGGAAGTTTTTCGCTATCGTTTAACGTCATTTTTCCTTTAGAATAACCGTCAAAAACATTTCCGTTTGAATCGTAATTTTTGGTTTCAAAAACTTTTGCTCCCCATCTATTATAGATTTGAACACTGTTGTTTGGAAATCGCTGAATATTATCAATAAGGAAATAATCATTTACTCCATCTCCATCAGCTGTAACTATATTGTAGATCACAACATCTCCCTCTAGTAACCAGTCTGTTTTTACGGTTGCTAAGGTAAAATATCCCAAACCTTTCACTGATGTGGGTGTAGTAATACGACGAGCGCTAACATCTACAATTCCTCCTTCGTCTACCCATATTTTTTTCACCTCATCCCAACGGACAATGTGCAAATCTTTTTCTGGGCTGTTTAGAACTTCAGGTGCAGTAGTACGCTCATCCCATGTCAGTTCCAGAATGACATTTTTTTCTTCCTTACTTCCTTTGCTAACATACCAATACTCATTTGTATTTAACGTGTTAATTACCCCTGAGGCGTTAGCATGTGCGGTAAAGAATGCTTCATCTTTATACTTATACGCTCCAGCATAGACCTCTTCTTTATCCGGTGCTGTAATATAAGCAGCTCGATAGTAGCCTTGGTTTCCAATAGGAAAGGTAAACGCTTCGTTTCCTACTTTATCAACTGTTCCATCGACGTGACTTTCGTCTGATGCATCGTTAGCTTTTGCTCCTTTTAAAAATGCAAAAGCTCCTTTTTCATCGTCTATGGTTACAATACCATCCAAGAAATCAACTTCTCCTTTTACCGAAATTCCATTCGCTAAATAAAAAGCGCTTTTTGCGGTTGAGTTATTGAATTCAAGGTGGTTGAAACGAATCAACTGACTTCCGTCAATTGCTTGTTTTTGATTGGATGTAAAAATTGTTTTCCCTGATGTTTTCAGTTTGCCTTCTTCTCTGAAATCGAATAATCCGTTATTCGTCAGATCTCGGTGTACATACAACGTACCGTTGTTAAATACCATGGCATTTTCTTTGTTTTCTAAGGAGAATAGCGTTGCCATTTCTGTATTAGGCATAATGTACAAACCGCCGTAATTAACGGTTTGTCCAAACGCTAAACCACCAGTCAAGATCAAAGAGCCAAGCAAGATTTTGTGGTTTATCTTCATTTGCTCCTTATTCTTTAACAACGAAAACAATATTCATCACCGAGTAAGGATTACCCGTTCCAATCACCTCATACGTCATTTTTCCATCTGCTTGAATGACGATATTAGAAAACACCGTTGCATCGTAATCTGTTACATAATAGTATAAATCTGTTGCTTCTGGAAAATGAGGTATTACAGCAGGTGCTCCAATACTACTAGCTGTATTACCTACTAAGGTAAATTGATTCACATATTCTTGGTACAAATCTTTGTTTCCAGCACCAGGTGTTCCTGTATTAAAAACAATTGAAGGCATGTAGAAGAATTTAACTGCTTTATTATCTGAAGTTACCATTTGTTGCCATTTAGTTCCATCATTGTAGTAAAATCCAGGTACAACATCATTTTGTCTTTTTGTATTATACACTGTCATACCTGCTACATGCGCTTGTAATGGGGCGAAATCTGTTGTGCTAACCAACTCTAATCTTGGCAATAACAATCCTTTATTTGGTGCTTCAATTTCAAGCATGGCATTAGCATTGATTGTAGGTGTTCCTCCCACTTTTGTTTGAGCAACAGCAACAGTGCTTAACACTGAAAATAAAAATCCTAAATATATCTTTTTCATCTTGTTGTTTAATTTTAGTTTAAAATGATGGGGCTCTAGGCTTTGCTAATAGACACCCATCATTTCGCTATTGATTAATTTAAATTAGAGTTGCACTTCTTCATTAGAAGTAAATTCAACGACAACTTCGTAAGTACCTGGTGTCAACATCATATATTGATTACCCACACCGATATTAAAGTTGATTTCAGTTCCGTTTATTACCACATCTGTTGTATTAGACGTCACGATATGCCCTGCAGCTGTAAGAAGCTTTATTGACAATACTTGTCTAATTTCTACACCATTTTCTAAGGTTAATGTTACAGGAGTTGCCTCTGCAGAATACGCTACAATTGTTGTTGCACCTTTCCCTAAATACACTTTGTATCCATTGTATGTGTCACCCGTGTAAACTGTATCACCTTCGTTTGTGATGTGATCCCCTAACTCTTGTTTGATGATGTCTTTGTATTTCTTAATCAAGTTAACCAAGAAAGAAGCTGGTAATTCAATTTCTTTATTCGTTTTTGTTCCATCAGGATTTGTAATCACTTGGTAGAATACATGAGGAGTCGCGGCATTTCCTTTGTTATCATCTCCATCGTGATCCCCAAAGTAAACGTTACCTCCTTGATTCAACACATTCGTAATTGCATTCTTAATCTCTTCGTTATTGTTGATTGAGTTTAAGATATCTTCCGTCATGTTGATGTAATCTTTCTGATCTCCTTCAGCACTGTACTCATAGAAGATTTCACCTTGTTTTACATCTCCTGCTACTGGTGCCGTACGAACCGCTTCAAAAGCTGGCAATGTACCATCAGCTACAACCTCTGAACGCTTAATTTGCGTTTTCGTTTCTGTTGCAGCAACTAAATCTCTTAGATTAATTGTTTCATATGAATTTGTTGCTTCATCCCAATATTGGAATACCCACATTGTCTGTCCTGCATTAGCTGGATCTGCAATCTCAGTATAAATTACATTTCCATTTGAATACTGTGAAATATACTGTAAGTACTCTTCAACTGTTGTAAATGTTTTATCACCTTCAACTGTTGTGATTGTAATATTCGTTGGCTTTTCTAAAATCTCTTGGATATTGTTAACCACTCCACCTACTACATCTACGTGAATGGCACCTGCAGGAACACTCGTCCAATTTGCTGGATTTGTTTCCCCACCTGCTTTGATATACGATTCAGATAAGTAGTATTGTTTGTTGTTGTAGCTAACAATTGTTGTGTTCGTTTCAGCAGCTTCTACTAATCCTTGGATGTCTATAATTTGGTATTTATTCGCTGCTTCATCCCAATATTGGAATGCCCAAATGGTCTGTCCGGGATTCGCTGGATCTTCAATCTCTGAATAGATTACATTCCCATTAGAGAACTGCGTGATGTATTGTAAGTACTCTTCTACTGTTGTAAATGTTTTATCACCTTCAACCGTTGTGATTGTAATAGTCGTTGGAGATTCTAAAATCTCTTGAATATTGTTAACCACAATATCTGTAACTTTGATTGTCGTTGCCCCTGGTGCCGTATTTGGAATATTATCAACGGTATTTACATCAGCTGCCTCTAACCAATCGAGAATCGTTTGTTCAGAGAAATAGATGACCCCGATTACTTTACCTTCCGCATTCGATATCTCTCTCATGAATGTCTTCGTCTCTGCTCCATTCACCAAGTCTTCGAAATTGATTTCTTGTGTAGTGTACGTTTGCGTTGTAGCATCATACGTTACAGTATAAAATTTCCCATCCTTATACACCACAGTTGTATGTGTCTCTGGTGTTGTATCATCATTTGATGGGTTTGAAGGCAAGATGTAGTTAATTACTGCTTGTAAATTTTTTACATCTGCTTCTAGGTTGGTAATATTATCTCCTAAATTCTCTATTACTTGGTCTAACTCAGCTTTACCCACGATTCTATTCCACTTTGAATCTACCCAATAGTAGAATCCTGTTGGAATAGCAACACCGTTGCTATTATATACTAATAAACTCTCTGTTTGTGCACCTTCGATAGGTTTAAATACTTCTATTGAAGTTAATGCAACACGAGGAATTAAAATACCTTTATCTTTAGCTGTTACATCTAATTGAGTAGAGGTGATAGGTGTAGGTGTTCCAATACCTACTTGAGCATTTGCAAAATACGATGCTCCTAATACTGCTGCTAATAATGTGATTTTTTTCATAGTACTATATGTCTTAATTCTCTAGTATATCTTATTTAATTTTTTGTGTGACGTTCAGATTTGATTTTACCGAACAATTTTTCAATATTATACGAATAGGTAATCTTCTACCTACAACACAGCCATTTCTATAGGTCTGTACATAAACAACACTGTATTTTGGTCCAAAGCCAGCGTCTTCTGGTAATTCATCCTGATATTCAGGTAAATGATAAGGTAATCTGAAGTTATTCAACCCTTCTGTCGGAACTGGTGTACCACCTGTTTCTTCGGTATAAACTTCATAAGTAGAACAGTTGTCTTCTGCATTAATCGTTAGAATACCCCCTTGACATACATCTAAATATTCCTCTTCGATATCAATTCCAACATCAATGCGAGGAGCCACTGTTACTTCATATATTTTTGTAAAGTCTCCGAGTACTCCAACAACGCTTCCATAAGAAATTTTAACGCGGTCGAAAGGTTGATCGATTTCTTTGATAATCATTTTGTACTTATTGCTGTATCCCAATCCAAGTAATTTTAAATCTAGAATTTGAGCACCATTTGTTCCATCAATCTCGTCTCCTACTTTTTGATCTCCTAAATAGCGTTGGATTGTATATCCTTTAATTAATTCTAAACTCAAAATAGGGTTTCCAGGAACTTCTGTTACGATATGTAATTTATCACCTGGCATGGCTTGTTGTTTGAAGACTACGGTTAAACTCGCTGCGTTCAATACAGCAACTCCTCTCGATATTGTGGCATACGTATTAAGATTACCATCCACGGCATTCCATGGATTAACAACAGACGCTGTTGCACTTGCCACACCTAAACCTAAATCTTGTACTCCATGTAATACATCTAATACTGCTGGATGCACATTATCTGAAACAGGTTCACAATATGTTGGTGAAAATGCGCTAACATTTTTCGTATGGTATACGTGGAATACTTTAGCTAATTGAGCAACACTCAATAAAGATCCTTGAGAAACGCGAACCCCTTTATACTCCTTCGGTCCATTTTTATCAGAAGGCACGAAAGTAAATTCAACCACATTATCCGCTGCTAATAAATCTAACAAACCACCTTGAACTGATTTTAACGTTCCGATGGTATTGCCATCAGCATCTAATCCTAAGACAGAAATACCTCCAGCTAGCATCAATCCACTGTATTGTTTTCCAAGCTTAATAGTTACAGGAGTACCTGCAGCAACTTCTTCTTCAAAGTAGATATTTTGCCATACCGTACCAATTCCCAAAAGTCCAATACCCGTTGTTAACGTCGAGTAAGTTGTTGGATCACCGTCGATAGTTTTATCTGTACCACTAACTCCTCCCGTGATGATAGATCCCCAGCTTGATGAACCTCTTGCATAGACTCTTTCTATCGTTGGCGGACATAAGCTATCATCATAAACAGTGATCATTACATTCTCAAAAGATTCACATCCATTACCCGAAGTTGCCACTACAGTTAAGGTATAAACCCCAGGTGTCGTAAATTCTATTGATGTACCAGCAAATTCTACAGCATTATGATTATACCATTTTATAGTTCCATTTCCTCCCACAACAGTAGCTGTTGGCAAGGTTACCGTTACTGCATTTTGATCTCTTGGTATCGTCACGTTAATACGTTGACTCGATGAAAATTCAATAACTGGTGCAGGACTTTGCGTCACGACAAAAGGATCTGATTCAACAGAAACTTCTACTCCTTTGGTATACACAACCGTATAACTACCCGGATAATTAGTTGTTAGTGTTTTTTCCTTTCCGTAATTTGGATTCGTCGACCCTGCCATTGTCGCATCAATTGCCTGTCCATCAACATACCATTGGTATGCATCTGCCTCAGCAGGACCTTTATTAGAATCTAACGTAAACTCTGTGTCTGGACATACCGCATTTGCGTGATCTGAAGTGATAATCGCTTTAGGCAATGCCGTGCTATGTGTTACGTGGATAATTGTTCCAGGGGTCTTCGTTAGATCTGGTTCTGTCGGGTTGGTATTATCTACTGGTGGGTAAGAAGGATATGAAATAATACTTCCCGCTTCTTTGGTAAAAGCAGTATTCTTGATTTGCAAGATACCCTCTAATGTAGGATTCACATCCACGGTGAAAACAAATCTTTGCTCATTCCCTGGTGTCATCGTACCGGAGAAATCGTAGAGTACCGATTGACCATCATCAGACAATCTTCCTTGCAACACAGAAAAGAATGACGTACCAATAGGTAATCTATCTGAAACTGTAAAGTTATTAACCGTCGTTGCACCAACATTTTTCACGTGAATCGTATATTCTATTTGCTCGCCTCCTGATACACTATTAGTAGAAGCAGAACCATTTACTTTATACGATTTCCACGATACTAAGTTTTGATTCGATCCATATGGGCTACAAAGTCTTTCAACTTTATAAATTTCAAGAGCTGAAAGCACGCCAACATTAACCAAACTTTTTAATCCAACGCTAATGCGATCATATTGACCATTCGGTTTAAAGGGGATATCCACTAGAGATCCTGTTCCTAATAGATTAGCAATTTCAGTTCCTTCTAATAACCCATTATCCCAATTCAGTTGATCCACAAACGTATCTCCTCTGTAGGCTTTAATTTCTAATTTTTCCAACAAAGGAACTGCAATAGCGCCCGTACCTGTTTTCAATCGAATGTTGGCTACATCCTCTATCTCAGAGAGCGAGTTAAAATAAAACCATTGTTTTACACTTCCACCTACGTTGATCGTACCTAAACTCATTTGTGAGCCATGCGTAGAATTATTATCAATGGCGCGTTCTGGATATTGTACTCCACCACCGCTTAAATCTGTCACATCCAAACTAACTCCCTCATATTCAAATGAAGTAACGAATGGAGCAACACAAGCCTCTGAAGCAGTTTCATAGCACATTCCGTAGACACTCATGCTATTTGGTTGTGCTAAAAGACCTAGTGCGCTATTAGTTTTATCAATAATACGAACTGATTTATAAGCACTTGTCGGTGTAATCGCTAAATAGGTACGACCTAATTTATCAACAACAACTCTAATTTTTCCATTGCTAGTAGAAGAAGATGTTTCACGTGTTCCGGCATTTAAAATGATTGCTCCTTGAGCATCTTTCACTTCAACTTCAAAATCGTGATTGCCAAATACCAATCCATTCAATACACCAGAAAGCAAATTCCCTAAGCTTCCGCCCAGTAATTTATTCAATTCAGTATCTTCAAAATCCACGCGAACATACGAAGTTGTGTTTGCTGGCACAGGAGCGTCATATCCTAGCTCTACGGACCCTTCAAATTTATTTCCAAGTCCCAATAAAATACCTGATCCTGATTGCAACGTTGCATAAGAGTCAAAATTATCGTCAAATAAGTTTTCGATATCATTGGCATTACTAGCTCCCAGTAATTGAGTTGCACAAACAGGTGCGATAAAAGGAGAAGCTGTGCTTATTTCAGGACAAGTAGAACCAACTCGTTTTACATCATACAAGCGAATACTTGATACAAGTGATGCACTTACTGTTGTTCCTACTTGAATTTCAACGCGATCAAAGATTTGCGCTGTATCAAAAGTCAAGGTTTGAATACCCCCCGACTGAAGTAAATTCAACGCATTTAGATTGTTAATCAATCCTTGTTGAAGCGTGAATGATTCTTTTTGTTGGTCACCTAAGAAGGTAACTATTTTATAACCACCTAATAATTCTAAAGACAATAAACTAGGTGAATTCAATTGCAAACGAACCTTTAATTGGTCTCCCGTTTGAGATGGTTTATTAAAATAAATCGCTTGTTTCACTAAACCAAGAACAGAAACAATACCCGTACTAATTTCAGCATATTCAGATGAATTACCGCTAATTGCATAGTATGGATTAGTTACTCCTGCTCCATTTAATTCTCCAACATTCACAGTCAATCCACTTTGATCATACGAAGTAAACTGTGGAGGAAAACAAGGGTCTGCTCCTATTTCGCGACACATATTATACACCTTTAAATCGCGTATTTCTCCATTTGGAATACCAGATACTTTGTTGGTAATCTTGATACTTTTATACGCTTGACTGGGTGTAACAGCAAGATAATATCTTCCAATTTTATCTTGAACAACGGTCATTTTTCCACCAGTTGTTGAAATAAAACCATCGTTGCTGACTGTATGCGCAATCGGAGAAGGATTAGTTCCATCAAAAACATCCACTTCAAAGTAGTGATTGCCAATTAGCAATCCCGCTACATTGTCAATTAATTTACCTAACGTTCCGCCTAATAACTTACTTATAATTTCTGGCTCCATATCTATGCGGATATAAGAAGTCGTATAAGCTGGTACCACAGACGGATAAGCCATGTGAATCATTCCATTAGAAGGCAGTGAAGACAAAAGAGAACCCGTGTTAGCATAAAGCGTTGCATAGGTTTCATTATTGTTATCGATAACATTCGTTGCAAAATTAACATTTTCAAAATCAACCAACGACGTAGCACAACTTGCTGTTTCAAATGGTACTTGAGTTGGAGACGGAATAGTTACATTCGGATTGGTACAAGCTATACCATCATAACGTTCAACATCATAGATTTGAACAGAAGATCCTAAAAGTGTCACACCCACAGGTGCATTCAATCGCACTTCTACTTTATCAAATGCTTTACCAGGAGCGATAGTCACAGTAACAGCCTCTCCGTTACCTAGTAAATCCAAAAGATTTGTTCCCTTGAGGATTCCACCGTCTAATGGCATTCGATATACTTCTTCCTCCTCATTCCAAGCCACTAACTCAATAGAGCCTAAGAGTTTAAGATTTAAAACGTTGTTTCCTTTTGTTGCAGCTAATTTCACATTAACTGTTCCTGTTTCGGAAGTCTTATCAGCAAAGTAAAAAAATTGAGATAGACGTCCAGCCACATTTAGATCTAATAAACTCGCAGCTTTCAAACTAGAAAAACTATCAAGGTCATTGTCAATTGCATCAGACAGGTTTCCACCTCCTAAAGGCAAAACAGTTAGATTAAGTCCCCCTCCATCAAATGAAGTCCCGATGGGTTTGCCACAAGCAGACGGGCTGTCAGCATAGGTAAAAGCACTAAAAATATCAAGATACTTCTTTGATCCTAATCCTAATAATGCAGCACCCGTTCTATTTTGAATATAGATTCGGTCATAAGCCTCCGTTGGAGTAATAGCGATATACTTAATTCCGCCAAGTCCCTCAATAACTTTTGATTGTCCACTATTAGCAACTAACGCATCTTTACTATCTGTTGTTAGAACAGGCGTATTTCCCATTCTTGCTTCGACAGCAAACTCTTGCTCACCAGCAATAACGATCTGCAAAACAGAAGACAGTAAATTACCTAATGACCCGCCTAACAAAGCATCAAGGATCTGTCCTTCCGATGCGATTCTAATATAAGAGGTTTGATTTGCTGGTACTACGGAAGGAAACTTAAGGATCAACTTGCTATCATATGCGCCAACGCCAAGAGCTACCCCTGAAGAAGCTTCCATATGAGCAAAACTAGCATCGTCTCTCAACGCTAAAGTAGGATTTTCCGTATTAGAAGAAGATACTACTTCATTCACAAGTATTTTGCTTTGCCCATAACCTTGGGTCAATGGCACAAAAAGTACCAGAAGAATTAATGTCCTCATCCAGGAGGAAATTGTAATTTTCTCTTTCATGTGTTGTGTGTTAAACATAATATTTTTGAATTTCTTAGGTTGTAAGGTGTATATGTTCGCACGACAACAATGTGCTGAGCACATTGGTCATCCATAAAAGATCTACTAAAAGTATAGAATAAGAGACCCCCTCATACAACTGTGTATAGGGAGTAAAAAATGCAACAAAGCTTGAGCATAGCTTCAGAATACTATGCTCAGTCTTTTTTTCGATTTGCTGCTTTCTGTTCACTCAGCCCAAGCGAACAGAAAACCTTGTGTTATTCATTTTTTTTTCGATCGATCCTGCGTAGCTTTCAAGCATCCCACTTAAAATATCTACAGAAATACAAGTTGTCTCTTCTTATAGGTCTTTTTCTTTTTTTTACACTTTTTAGTCGTAAAACTTCTAAAATTCACTCAGCCCAAGTAAATTATTAGAAAACTATTAAAAAGTACTTTATACTTATAAACACGTATTTTTTTACGTCTTTTTTTCGCTTTTATACAATTTTAGAAGTAAAAGGTATAAATAAATTTTCATTATTTTACACAATTATGTATAAAATCCATACAAAAATAAACAATAATACAAACATAACAAACCTTTTATGTAATATATCTACAAAATAGACAAACTAATTTTTTGAATATAATGTCAAAATTTATAAAAATAAAAACCACTATTGAATTAATAAAAGTTAATCTTAGACAAAAAGAGTATTAAAAAAGTTAATAAGTAGATATTATCCTCATTTTATTCTTTTTTCAAAACACTTTCTTAAGATCAACTCAAAAATCAGTTGTTTTAAACAGACATAAAACACGTCACAAATCAAAAAAACAGAAAAAAACACCGCTCTTCTTACAAAGCGAAAAAAATGCACAAATGCAGAGTTTACTGCACTTAATGTCCCTTCTTTACTTCAATCATGTGCTGTTTTTTTCCAATCGGTCAAAACAAATCAACCTATCTATTTTATTCGCATTTTGTCACTTTAAAGTGACGGAAAAAAAAGTTAAAAAAAAATCAATCCTCTTCTAATTTATACGCTTTCTAAATAGAAGACGATTGTGTCTCTTATATAGAATGCATCGCATAAACGACTAAACATTTTATCGCTTTCACAAGAATCCTTACATTTGGCAAAAGACTACTATACATATGGAAACAAACGCTTATATAAAAACCGCTACAACGGATAAAATTGCGACAATTACCTTTTACAGCGCAGCTAGTAACTCTTTTCCGAGTACGTTACTGGATGAATTAACTCATACAATCACGGAACTAAGCGCTTCTACAGCAATTACAACTATTATTCTTCAAAGTGAAGGAAAAGGGGCCTTTTGTGCAGGGGCATCTTTTGATGAATTACTGTCGATTCAAGATAAAGCAACAGGAAAAAAATTCTTCTCTGGCTTTGCCAATGTAATCAATGCCATGCGTAAAAGTCCCAAATTATTCATTGGGCGTATCCATGGAAAAACAGTTGGTGGTGGCGTTGGATTAGCAGCTTCATGCGATTATTGTTTCGCAACAGAACAAGCATCGATCAAACTATCGGAACTAGCCATTGGAATTGGACCTTTTGTTATCGAACCTGCAGTATCAAGAAAAATAGGAAAAACGGCTTTCACCTCTATGTCGTTAGCTGCTCACGAATGGAAAACTGCATCTTGGGCACAACAACACGGACTTTATGACGAAGTGTACGAAACTATTGAGCGCTTAGACCTAGAACTGCAAACTTTTGCAAAACGCGTTAGCGCATACAATCCCGAGGCAATCACTGAAATGAAAAACATCTTTTGGGAAGGAACTGCAAACTGGGATCAACTACTAACAGAACGCGCTGAGATTTCAGGTCGATTAGTTCTATCAGAATTCACAATTAATGCTTTAAATTCTTTCAAAAAAAAGCAATAGAATAGTTAAAAAAATACACGATTTAATAATAAATCGTGTATTTGCTTCTCTACCTTTGAGGAAAAAATGAAAAGAAAAATTTTAATTCTAACTTTATTTCTCTCTCTATTATGTCCTTTTCTTAGTACTGCTCAATCCACAACGTCTGCTGAAGAACGCAATTTTTTTAACCACTTATCCATCTCAGCAGGACTTAGTACGCTCGGATTTACAGCCGAACTTACTACACCACTTAGCGACAAGCTATTTTTACGTGCGGGGATTAGCACATTCAACTACAACACCAAAACACATGCTGTTCAACTGAATGACCCTTACGGCATACTTCATCATGCCTTTGGTCAGGATGTATCTTATCTCATGCGAGGACAAGCCAAAAACACACATGGTCATATTGCGCTTGATTTTTACCCATTAAAAAAAGGATTGCTCTACTTCAGTACAGGACTATACTTTGGGCGAACCATATTAAGTGCGCATGGAATTATTGCCAATAGTGATGGCACTCCTGCTCAATCTCAATGGCCTTCTGGGTGGCCAACCTTAGCTTTCAACAACCAAAAATTGGATATCATCAACGGACGTCTTGACGGGGAACTTATCTTGGGGAACTTCGTTAAACCCTATATCGGTTTTGGCTTAGGTAGAGCTATTCCCAAAAAGCGATTAGGCGTCAAATTAGAAATGGGGCTCTTATTTTCAGGTGACTATGTCATCAAACAAAATGGCCATCGCTTAGATCAAACGCTAAAAAATGAACACAACTTCGAAGCAGCTGATTCTTACTTAAATTGGTTCAGATTCTATCCCATGGCAAAAGCGCAACTCACCTATCGTCTGTTTTAATTTCGGTAAGACGAATGAAAACCAACCAAAAGAAAGGACGAATTCACTCATTTTTTGACTACCTTTGTCAAAATTTTTGGTTATGTCTAAAATTAGAATTACAAAACAATTCACCTTTGAAACAGGTCACGCGTTATATGGTTATGACGGTAAATGTCGCAACGTACACGGACACAGTTATAAACTTGGTGTTACCGTAATTGGTACGCCGATCACAGATGCTACCCATGTGAAGTTTGGAATGGTGATTGATTTCAGTGATCTAAAAAAAATAGTAAAAGAAGAAATCGTAGATGTTTTTGATCACGCTACAGTATTCAATCAAAACACACCGCATGTTGAATTAGCTCAAGAGCTAAAAGAACGCGGTCATCACGTTATTTTAGTTGATTATCAACCAACAAGTGAGAATATGGTGATTGACTTTGCAAATAAGATAAAAAGTCGTTTACCAGAGAACATCGCCTTGTATTCCCTGCGTTTACAAGAGACAGAATCTTCTTATGCGGAATGGTTTCAATCTGATAATTTATAGGATAAGGTGAGTTTTATAATTGATACAACAAAGGGTATTTACTTTGCCTCTGATCAACATTTCGGAGCGCCCACGCGTGAAAAAAGCTTACCACGAGAAAAACTGTTTCTCGCTTGGCTAAACGAAAAAGAGTCAGATATGGGCGCATTGTTCATTCTCGGAGATCTTTTCGATTTCTGGTTTGAATACAAAACGGTTGTTCCTAAAGGGTTTGTACGCGTATTGGGCAAATTAGCTGAATTAAAAGACAAGGGAATTCCCATCTATTTCTTTGTGGGAAACCACGATTTATGGATGAACGACTACTTTCAAACAGAATTAGGCATTCCTGTTTTTCATGAACCCCAAGTTTTTACCATCAATGGCAAGCGCTTTTTTATTGGTCATGGAGATGGTCTAGGGCCTGGCGATTTGGGATATAAACGCATGAAAAAAGTATTTACCAATAAGTTTTCCAAATGGTTGTTCAATTGGCTACATCCCGATATTGGCGTGCGTCTTGCACAATACCTATCGGTTAAAAATAAATTGATTTCCGGTGATGAAGACGTTACTTTTTTAGGTGAAGATAAAGAATGGTTGGTACTCTACGCCAAGCGAAAGCTAGAAAACCAACACTATGATTACTTCATATTCGGACATCGTCATTTACCGATGGTCATTGACCTGAATGAGCAATCTAAATACATCAATCTCGGAGATTGGATTCACTACTTTACCTATGGTTATTTTGATGGAGAATTTCATCTTGAAAAATATAAAAAGCCTCAATAATTGAGGCTTTTTTTGTGATCCGTGATCGATTATCAGTGATCGGTAAGTTCATCTCTTCTCTTCCTAAAACGGCTTGTCTAAAATCCAAGGACTATGACTAAAATAATTCCATGGAACACTAGCTAGATCAACTTTTTCATCGACATAGCGGCTGTATTCTCTACCGTTAATTGACACCCAACTATCAGCATAAATAGCTACTTCTTTACCTTGATCGGCATATTCTTTTTTGATGCGTTGTGCCATTTGCCAAATCATATCCGAAGTATTCAAACGCGCATCCTGTTTACGAGTTAACACCTCCTGTGTTGAATACAAAACGCGCTCTCCAGTTTTTTTATCTTCTACATAATAGGACGTATACCCTGATCTAGAGCGCAACATCATACGCCAGCTTAGACGATGTGCTTCGTCTGTCCACAGAATATCACCTTCAATAAAATGTTGTCTTAAAGGCAGTGCAAATTGGAAAAACATAAAAACGGCTAAGAACCCTAAAACAGGTTTACTCAATTGAGGTGTTGTAAAGTGTTCACTAGCATCTATCGCTGGTTTTTTCTTTAAGAAGATGCGTCTAATTTGATCAGATGGATAAAAGAATAAGGCAAATGTCAAGGCGAAATAGGGAAAGATTCCAATGTGCAAAGTTGCCGAATTAAACAAGTGGAAAATCAAAGAGGCAATTAACCCCAAAGTACGGGTACGTTTCCACAACAAAGCGGGAACGATTAAACCGTCGAATATGATTCCCAGGTATGCTATAATTAAATAAAACTCTTTTTGTGTAAATACATTTTTAAAGACATCGGGTATATTGGCCGACTGATACATTAATTCTGTAAAAGTACCATCCAACCAATCGGGGTAAAATTTCGCTATTGTTCCATAAATATAGAGTACACTCACTTGGAAAATAAAAATCCAATTGAAATAAAGGGGCATGGCATGCTCCTCTTTCACGCGATTTGCTTTAACATCCAAGGATTTATACGATGCTGCAGGGAGAAAACACATGTACACACAAATAATCATCAGCAGATAATAGTGGTTGTTGTACGAGGTTTTTTGAATAAAATAGGCACCTGCCCAAAGAAGCGTCAGTAGAGGCATGGACCATTTATAGCGATACCCCAACATCACTGCGAGGGAGGCTAATCCCATCACAAAGAAATAAACATACATTTGCGGGCCAACGAGCACCTGCAAAAAGTCCATATAAATATGGGAAAACGTAAAATTTACATCTACGAGGTTTTCTCTTACCCAGCCTGTGGCAATAGCACCAAAGGATTCACAGGCAAACAAAAAACCAAAAAAGATTCTAAATATAATTAAAGGGGCATTATCAACGGGTTGCAGGGCTTTTTTCCACATAGCGATCAAAATATGCTCGCGTAGCTTGTTCGTCCTTTTTTAGTTGATCTACAAGTTCATCGAGCGAATTAAATTTTTTTTCATCTCTTATGCGATCCAAGATACGAACTTTTAACGTTTTATGATATAAATCGCCCGACCAATCTAGAAAGTTTACTTCTATTGTATGAGGATGATTGACAAATGTCGGATTAACACCAATACTCATCATTCCTTTTACTCGTTTACCTTCTATTTCAGATTCAACCACATAGATTCCGTTTTGAGGAATCATCTTATACGACTCTGAAATTTCAAAATTTGCCGTTGGAAACCCCAAAGTACGCCCTAGTTTTTTACCGTGAATGACCTCTCCAGAGAAGTGATATTCATGTCCTAAAAATTCATTCGCTAAGGCTATATTTCCAGCTTCTAGAGCTACGCGAATTTTAGTAGAGCTAATTGAAACATGATCAATTTCTTGTGCTGATATTTCTTCTACTTCAAATCCGTATAATAAACCGAAACGCTTTAAATCGTGAATATCTGCGGTTCTATTTTTTCCAAAACGGTGGTCGTAACCGATAATTATTTTAGAAATATTAAAAGTATCAACCAATACTTGTTTAACAAATTCTTCAGCGCTTAAATTGGCAAAATCCAAATCAAACTTTTGCACGACAAGGTTATCTAATCCGAGAGCAGCTAATAGCTCTTGTTTTTCTTCCAGTGTATTTAACAGGCGAATTCCGTGATCTTGCTTCAATACCATACGCGGATGAGGAAAGAAGGTCAGTACTAAACTTTCAGCCCCTAAGGCTTCGGCAGAATCAACCAGTTTTTTAATAATCATTTGATGCCCAATATGAACCCCGTCAAAGGTTCCTAAGGTTGCAACAACTTTTTTATCGGTTTTAAATTCACCAATGGAAGAAAATATTTTCACGATGATAACTTTAGTCTTTTAAAGGGATTTTACTTAGTTTTGCCCCGTTTTTCTAAACAAATATTCAAGCTGTAAAAATACTCCATTTTTTACAAATCACCTTAAATTTTACACAATAATACGCCTAAACTAAAGTAATTAACATGCCCTCATTAATCAGAACCACATTGGTTTTCCTTTTTGTATTCATTCCTCTTATGCTCTTTTCTCAAGTTAAAATAATGACTTGGAATTTAAAAAATATAGGAAGTAGTAAAACGGAAGAACACCTTAGCTATATGGCTAAGATCATGAAAGAAGCTGATGTAGTTGCCATACAAGAAGTAGTAACCAATCCTGCAGGAGCTAAAGCAATTGCTGCCCTACATGAGGAACTCAATCGAAAAAGTGGAGCCAAATGGGATTATGCCCTTAGCGATCCGACCGTTAGTTCTCCCTATCGCTCAGAGCGCTATGCTTTCTTGTGGAAAACAAAAAACATCAAGCTACAAAAGAAAGCCTTCCTAGACCAAAACTATCAGGAAGAAATCGAACGCGAGCCCTATATGGCCACCTTTCAATACAAAGATTTAGAATTTACCTTGGTTAGCTTGCATGCTTTACCCAAAAAACACCAACCAGAAAAAGAGCTTAAATACTTGAAGTTCTTTCCTGAACACTATAAGGAAAAGAACTTAATTTTTTTGGGAGACTTCAACACCCCTGAATCGCATTCGGTCTTTAATCCCCTCAAAAAACTAGGGTATACCCCTTCTTTTACCAAGCAAAAAACATCCCTTCGCCAAAAATGCATCAAGGGTGATTGTTTGGCTAGTGAGTATGACAATATCTTTCTTCAACAAGACGTATTTACCGTTAAATCAGCCAAAGCGATTTTGTTTTTCGAAGATTTCGAAACCATACAAGAAGCCAATAAGGTCTCTGATCACATTCCTTTGCTGATCGAAATACAATAAAAAAAGGATTTCCATTGGAAATCCTTTTTAAAACAATTAAAATATAATAAAAACATTTATTTACCTTCTATTCATGTATATCATGACATAGTACAACAAAGTACCCAAAGAGGAAAGAGCGGCAACTACATAGGTTCTAGCAGCCCATTTCAGCGCGTCCTTTGAGCCTACTAATTCCTGAGGTGTCACAATATTCTTGGCTTCTAGCCATTTTAAAGCGCGATTACTCGCGTCGTATTCTACAGGTAAAGTGATAAACGAGAAAATCGTTGTTAAGGCAAACAATCCAATTCCCAATAATAGCAATTGAGGAAAGGTTTTGAGCATTAACACTCCCCCGATCAAAACGAAAGGCATAAACTTAGAAGACACTTCTAAGATAGGTACCATTCGCGAACGCATGGTTAACCATGAGTAGGCTTGAGCATGTTGCACTGCGTGTCCTACCTCGTGGGCTGCTACAGCGGCAGCGGCAGCATTGCGTTGATTGTATACTGCTTCACTTAAATTTACCGTCTTATCTATCGGATTGTAATGATCCGTCAATCTTCCTGGTGTAGAAATTACACGTACATCTCGAATTCCATGGTCAAAAAGCATTTTTTGGGCGATCTCAGCACCACTCATGCCATTTTGTAAATGAACCTCAGAATACTTCTTAAACTTCGTTTGTAAACGATTGCCTACATACCAACTGGCAGCCATCATGGCAATCATAAAAACCCATATCATCATAGATATAACAATTTATGTTCGTAAAGTAAAATAGCAAATGGCGCGCCAAATCAAAAAAAGCGACATTTTGTCATAAAAAAAGAGAGACTCTTGCGAATCTCTCTTTCCTATTTAATTCAAATTGAATTACTTCAATTTTTTCTTTACTTCTACTTCTTGGAATGCCTCAATTGTATCGTATTCTTTGATATCGTTGTAGTTCTTAATTTGGATACCACAATCATATCCTTTCGATACTTCTTTTACGTCATCTTTGAAACGTTTAAGCGCAGTAAGCTCACCAGTATAGATAACAACTCCTTCGCGGATTAAGCGGATCTTAGAATTACGGAAGATTTTTCCATCAATAACCATACATCCTGCAATTGTACCAACTTTAGAAATTTTGAATAGCTCTCTAATTTCTGCAGTACCTGTAACTTCTTCTTTCAACTCTGGAGATAGCATACCTTCCATTGCATCTTTTAAGTCGTCAATTGCGTCATAGATAATCGAGTAGTTTCTGATATCGATTTCCTCTTTATCTGCTAATACTTTAGCAGAAGCCATTGGACGTACGTTGAATCCGATAATAATCGCATCTGATGCAGACGCTAACAATACGTCAGATTCAGTAATTGCACCCACTCCTTTGTGAATGATATTGATTTGAATTTCTTCTGTTGACAATTTAGAGAATGAATCAGAAAGTGCTTCTACAGATCCGTCCACGTCTCCTTTTAAGATGATGTTCAACTCTTTGAAATCTCCTAAAGCGATACGACGTCCGATCTCTGCTAAAGTAATATGTCTTTGTGCACGAACTGATTGCTCACGTAACAATTGTGTACGTTTTGCTGCAATTTGTTTTGCTTCTTTCTCTTCTTCAAACACGTTGAATTTATCTCCCGCACCTGGTGCTCCATCTAATCCCAATACAGAAATTGGTCTTGAAGGTCCTGCCTCTTTTACAGAGTTTCCACGTTCATCGTGCATAGCACGTACTTTACCGTGGTTACATCCTGCTAATAGGTAATCCCCTACTCTTAATGTACCAGCTTGAACTAATACGGTAGATACATATCCGCGTCCTTTATCTAAATACGCTTCTACAACAGTACCTGAAGCAAGTTTGTCAGGGTTTGCTTTTAACTCAAGCATCTCTGCTTCAAGTAAAACTTTCTCCAACAATTCTTTCATTCCGATTCCTTGTTTCGCTGAAATATCTTGTGATTGGTAAGTACCACCCCACTCTTCAACTAACAAGTTCATCGAAGCTAATTTTTCTTTAATTTTCTCAGGGTTAGCCGTTGGCTTATCCACTTTATTGATAGCGAAAATAATTGGCACTCCTGCTGCTTGTGCGTGACTGATTGCCTCTTTCGTTTGTGGCATGATGTCATCATCGGCAGCGATTACGATAATTACGATATCGGTAACTTGAGCTCCACGTGCACGCATTGCGGTAAACGCCTCGTGACCTGGTGTATCTAAGAAGGTAATTTGTTGACCATTCTCTAACGTTACTCCATATGCACCAATGTGCTGTGTAATTCCTCCAGACTCTCCTGCAATTACGTTTGCTTTACGCACGTAATCCAACAAAGAGGTCTTACCGTGATCCACGTGTCCCATTACCGTAACGATAGGTGCACGAGATTTTAAATCTTCTGGTCTGTCTGGTGCTTCTTCAATAGCTTCTTCTAAGTCAGCTGTTGTAAAGTCTACTTCATAACCAAATTCGTCTGCAACAATAGTCAATGTTTCAGCATCCAAACGTTGGTTCATCGTTACCATGATACCCAAAGACATACAAGTTCCGATCACTTTCGTAATAGGCACATCCATCATGGTAGCAATTTCACCTACAGTAACGAATTCTGTTACTTTAAGCACTTTGCTTCCTGCTTCTAAAGCTCTTTGTTCCTCGTCTGATTTCTTACGGTGAACATCGCGTTTATCTCTACGATATTTCGCTGCTTTAGATCTGTTACCTTTACCTTGTAAACGCTCTAGCGTTTCTTTAATTTGGTTTTTAACTTCTTCTTCCGTTGGCTCAGCTTTTACAACTGGAGCATTTCGACGGTTGTTGTTGTTATTTTTATTGAATTTCCCATTGTTTCCACCTGGGCGATTTGCATTGTTTCCGCCTGGGCGATTTGCGTTACCACCTGGGCGATTTGCGTTATTTCCACCTGCTTTGTTTGCATTTGCTCCAGCATTATTTGGAGTATTTCCAGCACCTTCAGCGTTGTTTGGTTTTGCAATACGCTTTCTTTTATTTCTACCAGCTACATTGCCTTTTTTGTCATCTTTCTTCTCTTCCTTCTTCTTTTTAGGCTTGTCAAACTGAGATAAATCGATCGTTTGCCCTGTAAATGTAGTTCCCGAAAGTTTTTGATAGTTCGTTTTGATGATCTCATCACCTAACTTCGCATCAACCTTATCGTCTTCAACTACTTTAGTTTCTTCGTTTGCTACTTTAGCAGACTCCTTATGTTGCTTTTCTTCCACAGGTTTGTCTTTTACTTTTGATTCTTTATTGGCTACTTTCTTCGTTTCACCTTTTTTTGTCGTATTTTTTGCTGAATCAGTTTTAGAATCGACATTAACCTCAGCAGCAGGAGCAGCTTGAACTTTCTCCTCTACTTTTTCTTGTGCAACGCTTTCTTTCGCAACTGGTTCTTCTCTCTTTACAGGCTCAGCTTTAATCTCTTCTTTCTCCACTACTTTATCCAATACGGCTGAAGAAGATTCTAAAGTTTTTTTAGGTTCAAGATCAATTTGACCCACAGTTTTAATAGCAACTTGCTCTTCTGCTTTGGCTCTAATGATCTCTTGTTCTTTCTTGATACGAGCTTGTTCTTCTTGTTTTCTCTTTTCTTCTAATTCGCGTTCACGCTCAACTTTAAGCGCTTCCTTTTCTTTTCTCTTCTCTTCACTTACTTCAATAGAAGCTTCCTTCTTCCCTCTATCAGCAGAAAACTGTTTATTTAGAACGTTAAATTCTTCTTGGGAAATCTTAGCATTTGGAGTTGCCTCGATTTCATACCCTTTGCCTTTCAAAAAGTCCACGGCTCTATCTAGAGAAATATTTAATTCCCTTAAAACTTTATTTATTCTTATTGCTCTTTCTTCAGACATATTATCTTTTTAGTGTATTATTTGTGTTGTGTTGTTCCTAGAAGTATCGATTTAATCTTCGAACTCTTCCTTCAGAATACGGAGAACATCTTGAATGGTCTCTTCTTCTAAGTCGGTGCGTTTGATTAACTCTTCAACACTCAAGTTCAACACGCTTTTTGCTGTATCTAATCCAATCTTAGCAAACTCTTCAATCACCCACATGTCGATTTCATCGCTGAATTCTCTTAATTCAACATCGTCGTCTTCTGGGTTTAATTCGCGCATTACATCGATATCAAATCCCGTTAACATTCCTGCTAACTTAATGTTTTGCCCTCCTTTACCAATTGCTCTAGATACTTCTTCTGTATCTAAATATACATTTGCTTTTTTCGTCTCCTCGTCGAATACAACCTTGTTTACTTTTGCTGGTGCTAATGCACGTTTGATAAACAAGTCTGTATTAGCTGTGTAATGAATAACATCGATATTTTCGTTTCCTAGTTCTCTTACGATACCGTGGATACGAGATCCTTTCATCCCCACACATGCTCCAACTGGATCGATGCGATCGTCTGATCCTTCAACAGCAATTTTTGCTTTTTCTCCTGGGATACGAACTACTTTCTTAACGAAAATTTTATCTTCTCCAATTTCAGGAATTTCTTGTTCTAATAATCTTTCTAAGAAACGGTTAGACGTTCTAGACATGATAATCTGAGGTTTTGCTCCTTTCAATTCAACTGCCTCAATAATTCCTTTTACCGTATCTCCTTTTCTGAAAAAGTCAGAAGGAATTTGTTTTTCTTTTGGCAAAACAATCTCATTTCCTTCATCATCCATCAAAATTACAACTTTTGGACGAATATGATGCACTTCTGCTGCGTAAATCTCTCCGATTACCTCTTTAAACTGCTTATATAGCGTAGCATTGTCATGCTCCGTTACTTTTGAATTCAAATATTGACGCAAAGCTAATACCGCTCTTCTACCAATATCTTCTAATTTCACCTCTTCTGAAACTTCTTCTCCTACTTCAAAATCCGACTCAATCTTTCTCGCTTCACTTAATGAAATCTCGTATTTATCATCTTCTACTTCACCGTCATTTACAACGATTCTGCTTCTAAAAACCTGGAAATCTCCTTTATCAGGGTTAATAATGATATCGAAGTTATCGTCATCACCATATTTCTTTTTCAATGCATTTCTGAATACATCTTCCAAGATGGCCATTAACGTAACTCTATCAATGTATTTTAACTCTTGAAATTCTGAGAACGATTCTACTAAACCACTATTCTCCATCTGATATTTTTTTAAAATGAAATTATTATACTAGCTTCTTTTATATTTTCGAATGGTATAACAGCTTCTTTTTCAACTGTAACCTTTCCTTTTCCAACAGCTTTTGCCTCGCGAGCTTTCCACTGTAATACGATCGATGCTTCTCTGACTTCCGTTATCGTCGCTTCATATTTCTCTTGATCCAAAGTTACTAACTTCACTTTTCGACCAATATTCTTTTTATACTGACGCAACATTTTCAACGGTGATGTAGCACCTGCAGAAGCAACTTCCAAAGCAAAATCATGTTCTTCTTTGTCTAAATTGTGCTCAATACCTCTACTTACATCAATGCAGTCTTGCAAATTAACCCCGCGATCTCCATCTAAGGTCACCATGATCTTATTGTCTGGAGAAATTGTCATTTCAATCAAAAACAACTCTGGCTTCTCAGCTAAAGCCGCATCCAACAACTCTTGTACTTTGTTTTTAAATGTCATATGCTATAAAAAGAGGGGACTATTACGTCCCCTCATTATTTAACTTCTTTAATAAATAACGCTGCAAATATACTATTTTTTTTGTAGTAATAAAAACTTTTGTGTATTGATAATTATATGCTTAAATTTAGAACACCAAAAAAACATGTTAAATACTTAATCCACTTTTATACGTAATTATGAAGAAAATACTAATACCAACCGATTTTTCACAACAAGCCCAAAACGCAATTAAAGCGGGAGTGAATTTTGCAAAAAAATACCATGCAGAAATCATCTTACTACACATCTTAGATTTGCCTCAAGAAGCAAGTGATGGTATTAGTAAAGGTACACCTGCACCGGAAGTGATGTTTTTCAAAAATGCAGCAGAACAAAAATTACAACAAATTGCGCTAGATCCGCTATTTGAAGGATTAACGGTTTCAACAAGCTTAATCTTAGACCGCACCTCTCAAGGGGTTACTAAATCTGCGGTACACAATGGGGCAGACCTAATTGTTATGGGTTCTCACGGAGCAAGTGGAATGAAAGAGTACTTTGTGGGATCTAATACACAAAAAGTAGTACGCACCTCTCCTGTACCTGTATTTGTAGTGAAAGGTGAGTTTGAAGACAACTGCATTAAAGATGTTGTTTTTGCTTCTGACTTTACAAGCGAAATGAAAGACTCTTTCAAAAGCACTTTAGCGTTAAACAAAGTAGTAGGAGCAGATTTACACCTATTAATGGTCAATACACCGAATAGCTTCAAACCTACACATGTAGCAGAAGAAACACTAGAAACATTCTTAGAAGACATCACAGATAAAGAATTTGACCTAAGCATCTACAATGATATCAATGTAGAAAAGGGAATCTTAAACTACTGTAAAAAAATAGACGCAGATTTAATCGCTATCGCTACACATGGTCGCACAGGCTTAGCACACTTCTTTAACGGAAGTATTAGCGAAGACTTGGTTAACCATTCACCAATTTCAGTTTTGACTTTCAAAATCGACTAATTTCTGATTGGAAAGAAGAAATCGCAACGCAGTGAAGATTCATCGAACACCAAAACAAATATAAAATAGGTGAGATAAACGAGGAAATTTATTTACAAAAAAAGGTTCGATCTTTAAAAGAGCGAACCTTTTTTTGTATTAGTTGGTGAGATTTGTACTTTGTGAGCTTGCGAAAATTCAACAACTTCACAAAGAGCATAGAACAAAAAAAATACATTTTTTCTTTCTTCTCACCTCTATCCAAAAAAAAAATGCCCGAAGGCATTTTTTATTTTAATATTTCAATATGACTTTCTGAAACCGTCTTAATTGGAATATAATTTTTCTTTCCTTCTACTAGTAAACACAAGTAGATATTATCAATAGAGATCACGTAACCTTGCAATCCATCAATAGACACATATTGACCGATCTCTAAGTTCTTTCTCGCATAAAAGGAATACAACAACTTCGTCACCACATCTTTTGCTCCCAAGCCCAAAGACAGCGCCACAGTTAATAAGATTGCTCCTATAATAATAGAAATATTACTCGTTATGATAGACGTATCAATTCCCATTTGATTTAACGTCGTTATCACAACAAAAATCAAAATCAAATAGAACAAAATATTTCCGATCATTCGGGCGCCGACAAAATCAACTGCTTTCAGTACTTCGACAATAACTTTCTTGATCCAAGAAGCGAAGTATAGCCCACCAATAAAGATCAACAACGCAACAAACAGCTTAGGAACAAACATCATGAGGTTTCCTATTTCACGAGATACGATTTCCAAGCCGAACAATTCTGCTCCAATCAATACCATCAAGAAAACCAAGAATACTTTTACAAAAAAGAGCATGATCGCATCGACTTTCACGCGTATCTTAATTTTGCTCAAGAACTCATTATCATCTAGTCCTTCTTGAATTTTTTCCAAGCGAATCAGCTTAAATACTTTTCGAAGGATGTAGGAAAAAAGCTTCAACAACAACCAACACAACAGGACATATCCCGCAATGAGTAAAAAACCAAAAACACCTTTTATCAGTGAGTTCATCACGTCATTAATCATCTCACTTGGATATTCAAAACTATATAATTTCTCCATCATGATCTTCTTTTTTAATTTTTTCTATTATTTTCTTTTCTTCTTCTCTATCAACATCACCAATAAATGATTCAACTACTTTAGGCACCTGTACCGTATATAATTCCGAAACATCCAAAGAGAGTTTAATAAAATTCAAATTGTCAATCACCCGATCTTTCAGATAGTCCGGCAATTTCTCGTCTTGCAGTATTTTCTTAAAGGGATTTTCCATTATGACAACGAATTATATAATTCCACAATCTTCTTTTTAGCCCTGTGTAATCGCATTTTAACCGCACTCTCTCCTAATTCAAGCAGTAGCGCTATTTCTCTTATTGATTTATCATCTTGATACTTCATCAATAAAACGATTTTATCTTCAGGGTCGATTAAACCAAGTGCTTCTTGAAGTTTTTCCACAGTTAGTGAAAAGATTTCTTCATCAGACACTTCCTCATCTACAGTAGAAACATACATTGCTTCTTCCTGTAATTCTATATTATCTCGTTGCCGCTTCAAAATAGACTTTGAATAGTTCACGCAATGATTATACGTAAATGAATAAAGCCAGGTTGAAAATTTCGCTTCCCCTCTAAACGACTTTAAATTAAGGTATAATTTGACGAAAACATCCTGCGTCAAGTCTTCTGCAGCATCCCGGGATTCAGCAAACCCCAAGCATTTTTGATACACCTTCTGACCGTAGCGGTCATAGATAATACCAAACAAACTTGTATTTCCATTGTGGATAATGAACTGAACTAGCTCTTCATCCGTCATCGAAACAAAGTTTTGACTTTGCACATTCATTCTCATATTACTATTTTACCATCCAAATGTAATATATCTTAACAGACACTTTGAATATTTAACACTAAGTTCTTAAATATTCCTAATCTGCAACAATTTTTCCACATACTTCCCGATAACATCAAATTCCAAGTTCACCTTGTCTCCTACCTGATAGTTTTTGAAAATGGTATGTTCTTTTGTATAGGGAATAATTGCAACACTAAAGGTATTGATACCCGAATCTACAACAGTTAGACTCGTACCGTCGATAGTAATAGATCCCTTCGGTATGGTTGTGTGCTTTACTTGTTTATCGTATTCAAATCCGTAATACGTACTTCCTTCAGCATCCACAATAGACACACAAGTTCCTACTGCATCGACATGACCTTGCACAATATGACCATCCAAACGCGCATTGGCTAACATGCCGCGCTCCAAATTAATCTCTTGTCCAATGGTCCATTTTCCTAAAGTTGTCACATCAATCGTTTCTTTGATCGCCGTCACAGTAAAGGTTTCATCCTTTATAGCTACCACAGTCAAACAGATTCCATTGTGTAAAACACTTTGGTCTATCTTCAATTCCTCAACGAAAGAACACGATACCGTAAGGTGTATATTTTCCTTTTCTTTGACACTATTTTTAATGATTGCAATTTCTTCAACAATTCCTGTAAACATTACTCCATTTATTTTATTAAATTTGTTTTCAAAATTACTAATAATTTATACGAAACTATGAGCCATAAAGAAGAAAATGTTAGGGTAGGAATATCAATAGGCGATTTAAATGGTATTGGCCCCGAAGTTATCCTTAAATGTTTCGAAGACAATAGAATGCTAGAGCTTTGTACTCCCGTTATCTTTGGTAGTTCAAAACCCTTATCATATATCAAAAAGAACATCAATAGCAATGTGAATTTTCAGGGCATTGACAGTTTAGACCAAACCGTTCCAGGTAAGCTGAACGTATTAAATTTGTGGAAGGAAAACGTAAACATCAATTTTGGTGTGAACGATCCTGTGGTCGGTGATTATGCAATTAAATCTTTTGTTGCCGCTACAGAAGCGTTAAAAAACGGAACGATTGACTTGCTTGTTACGGCTCCCATCAACAAATACAACAGCCAATCGGAGGAGTTTAAACATCCAGGACACACCAATTACCTCAATGAGCAATTGGAGGGTCATGCTTTAATGCTTTTAGTGAGCGACAATCTAAAAGTTGGATTGTTAACCGATCACCTTCCTTTACAAGACGTTGCACAAGCGATTACAGCGGAACGCATCATCGAAAAAGTAAAAACGGTACGAGAGACTTTACAGCAAGATTTCAACATTTTCAATCCGCGCATTGCAGTTTTGGGGCTTAATCCACATGCAGGAGACGAAGGTGTCATTGGTGTAGAAGAACAAGAAATCATGAAACCAACCTTAACAAAACTAGCAGAGGAAGGCATCCTAGTATCAGGACCCTTTCCAGCGGACGGATTTTTTGGTTCGCAACTATACAACAGCTTTGACGCTGTCATTGCCTGTTATCACGACCAAGGATTGGCTCCTTTCAAAGCGTTGTCATTTAGCAAAGGGGTGAATTACACCGCAGGTTTAAACAAGATTAGAACCTCTCCAGACCACGGAACGGCTTATGACATCGCAGGAAAAAACCTAGCTGATCCTACTTCTTTTCGCGAGGCGTTGTATCTAGCCCTCGATGTTTTCAGAAACCGAAACCGAAATATCGAAGCTAAGAGCAATCCTTTAATGCCCCAAGAAAAAGAAAATAATACAAAAAAATTTGATAATTAGCTTGTAATAATAATAATTTTTTATCTTTGCACGCTCAAATCATGTATTTGATGAATACCGAAAAAACATATTCGATATCCTTTATTGGATTGAAAAATGGAGAACATACTTTTGAATATCAAGTAGATAGTAATTTTTTTAAACATTACAATTACGATGATTTCAACAGTATACAAGCAAATATTAGCGTTCTTTTAAATAAAAAAGCTACCCTTTTAGAGATTAATTTGAAAGCAAAAGGGATTGCAAATGTACCTTGTGATGTTACAAATGAAGACTTTGATCTTCCAATTGAGAATGAATTTAACCTCATTGTCAAGTTTGGAGAGGAATTCAACAACGATCACGATGAAGTACTAATTGTACCATTTAATGAGTATGAGGTTAATCTTACTCAGTATATATACGAATTAGTAGCCCTTGCAATTCCAGTAAAGCGAGTTAGTCCTGAAGCAGCAGAAGACGAATTTGACGAAGATGAATTCGATTTTTTATTTGACAGTGACGAGGAAGACGAAGACATTGACCTAGAAGATTCACAAGCGGAGTCCGCCGATGAAGATTCAGAAAATGAAGATATAGACCCTAGATGGGAAAAATTAAAAAAACTATTAACGGATAAATAATATAGTAAAATGGCACATCCTAAGAGAAAGACCTCGAAAACAAGAAGAGATAAAAGAAGAACACACTACAAAGCTGTAGCTCCAACTATCGCTACTTGTCCTGTTACTGGTGAAGCTCACTTATTCCACAGAGCTTACTGGCACGAAGGAAAACTTTACTACAGAGGACAAGTTGTAATTGATAAAACAACAGCAGTAGAAGCATAAGCTTTTCAAAAAACACAATAAACTCTCACAGTGTGTGAGAGTTTTTTTTTGTTGAAATTTACTAAGACAACGAGTTTTAAGACTTAAAAAAGCTCCAATTCGTTTTTTTTTTGTAATTTTCGCTTCTTTTTGGAATGTTTTTATAAAGTAAAGCAACACCATATGACAAAAATACATGCAGCCATTACTGCAGTTGGTTGTTATTTGCCTGAGACAAAGTTGACCAACGCGGATTTAGAAAAAATGGTTGAAACCAACGACGAGTGGATTACCTCTCGAACAGGAATTAAAGAACGACGAATTCTTAAAGAACCTGGTAAAGGAACTTCCCACATGGCTATTAAAGCTGCGGAAGACTTAATTAAAAAATCGGGAATAGATCCAAAAGAGATAGACCTAGTTCTATTGTCAACAGCAACCCCTGATATGCCTGTAGCAATTACAGGTGTATACGTAGCTACTCAAATTGGCGCAACCAATGCATTTGCCTTTGATCTACAAGCTGCTTGTTCAAGCTTCTTATATGGGATGTCTGTTGCCTCTGCTTATATTGAATCTGGTAAATACAAAAAAGTATTGTTAATTGGATCAGACAAAATGTCTTCGATCATCGATTATACCGATCGCGCTACGTGTATCATCTTTGGTGATGCTGCCGGAGCCGTACTATTTGAACCCAATACCGAAGGTTACGGAATTATGGATGAATACCTAAGAAGTGACGGAATCGGAAGAGAATATTTAAAAATTGACGCTGGTGGTTCTATTTTACCAACAAGCGCAGAAACAGTAGCCAACAGACAACACTATGTGTTCCAAGATGGAAAAACTGTTTTCAAATATGCCGTATCCAACATGGCAGATGTGAGCGAAAAAATCATGCAACGCAACAATTTAACGCATACCGATATCAATTGGTTAGCGGCACATCAGGCAAACAAACGCATTATCGATGCTACTGCACATCGCATGGGACTAGACGAATCTAAAGTCTTACTGAACATTGAGCGATACGGAAATACAACCTCTGCTACTTTACCCCTATTACTGTGTGATTACGAAAGCCAATTGAAAAAAGGTGATAATATCATTTTTGCTACATTTGGTGGTGGATTCACGTGGGGATCAATATACCTAAAGTGGGCTTACAATAGTTAAATTAATTTAGAAAAAACAACTAACCAATACATTAGTATGGACATTAAAGAAATTCAAAACCTAATCAAATTCGTAGCGAAATCAGGAGCTACAGAAGTAAAATTAGAAATGGATGATTTTAAAATCACCATCAAAACAACAGAAACAGGAAGCACTGAAACAACGTATATCCAACAAGTTCCAGTAGCGCAATCTATGCCACAAGCAGCTGTAGCTACTCCAGCGGCAGCTCCAGTAGCAACTGATGCTCCAGCAGCGGCAGCTCCAGCAGGAGAAGATGCAAAATACATTACTGTAAAATCTCCAATCATTGGAACATTCTACAGAAAACCAGCCCCAGATAAAGCTCCTTTCGCAGAAGTAGGAACTGTAATCAAACCTGGCGATGTCGTTTGTGTTATTGAAGCAATGAAGTTATTCAACGAAATTGAATCTGAAGTTTCAGGTAAAATTGTAAAAATCTTAGTTGACGATTCGTCACCTGTTGAGTTTGATCAACCTTTATTCTTAGTTGACCCATCTTAAGAAATTAGACAACCCTTCTCTGCTTGCAAAGAAGAAAAGTAAAATTAGAATTTAAAATTTCAGAAGATGTTTAAAAAAATATTAGTAGCTAATAGAGGTGAAATTGCTTTACGCATCATTAGAACGTGTAAAGAAATGGGAATTAAAACTGTAGCGGTTTATTCAACTGCAGATGCAGATAGTCTTCACGTACGCTTCGCTGATGAAGCTGTATGTATTGGACCTGCTCCCTCAAACCTATCATATTTAAAAATTTCCAACATTATCGCTGCAGCTGAAATCACAAATGCTGATGCGATACACCCAGGATATGGCTTCTTAGCTGAAAATGCAAAGTTTTCTAAAATCTGTCAAGAGCACGGAGTAAAATTTATCGGTGCCTCTCCAGAGATGATCGAGAAAATGGGAGACAAAGCAACAGCAAAAGAAACAATGAAGCTAGCTGGAGTACCTACGGTTCCAGGTTCTGATGGGTTGTTAGAATCTTTAGAACACGCAAAAAAAACAGCCAAAGCCATTGGTTACCCTGTGATGATGAAAGCAACTGCTGGAGGTGGTGGAAAAGGGATGCGTGAGATCTTCAAAGAAGAAGAAATAGAAAAAGCTTGGGAAAGTGCACGTCAAGAAGCAGCTGCTGCTTTTGGAAATGACGGAATGTACATGGAAAAACTAATCGTTGATCCTCGTCATATCGAAATCCAAGTAGTAGGAGATTCTTATGGAAAAGCTTGTCACTTATCTGAAAGAGACTGTTCAATCCAAAGACGTCACCAAAAACTTACGGAAGAAACTCCTTCTCCATTCATGACAGATGAATTGAGAGACAAAATGGGATTAGCGGCTGTAAAAGCTGCTGAATTCATCAAATATGAAGGAGCAGGAACGATTGAGTTCTTAGTGGACAAAGATCGCAACTTCTACTTCATGGAAATGAATACGCGTATCCAAGTAGAGCACCCAATTACAGAGCAAGTAATTGATTACGATTTAATTCGCGAGCAAATCTTAGTGGCTGCAGGTGTGCCTATTTCTGGTAAAAACTACACGCCAAAATTACACTCGATCGAATGTCGTATCAACGCAGAAGATCCATTCAACGATTTTAGACCTTCTCCAGGAAGAATCACAACGTTGCATGCACCAGGAGGACATGGTGTGCGTTTAGATACACACGTATACTCAGGATACTCTATCCCGCCTAACTACGATTCAATGATTGCTAAGTTGATCACAACTGCTCAAACAAGAGAAGAAGCAATCAACAAAATGAAACGTGCATTAGATGAGTTTGTTATCGAAGGGATCAAAACAACAATTCCATTCCACAGACAGTTGATGGACGATCCAAACTACAAAGCAGGAAACTATACAACGGCTTTCATGGAATCATTCCACATGAAACCATTAGAAGAAGAATAATCGCAAGATGCCAATACAAATAGAGGGAACTAAATTTAGTTCCCTCTATTTTTTTCTAAAAACACCCCTTTTAAAGCGTTGAAAACACAAGAAAAATTAAAAAAAAGACAAGTGGGAATATTTTTTAATAAAAAATTCAAATTCAGCCCCTTTAGACACTAAAAAAACTATATATTTGGTGTTCTAATATTTTTATTTTTTTAAAATGCACACAGGCGTAATTAAATTCTTCAACGAAGACAAAGGATTTGGTTTCATTACAAATGAAGCTACTAAACAAGACATCTTTGTTCACATCACTGGTTTAAAAACAAAGAACGTAGAACAAGGTAACCGCGTTTCTTACGAAGAGGAACAAGGTAAAAAAGGGCTTATTGCCACTAATGTACAAGTGATAGAAGATTAAGAAAATATATATAATTTTCCGTTACAGTAAAGCTATCTAATTTCGATTAGGTAGCTTTTTTTATGCCTATATCTACTATTTATAATTAATCTAAATACATATTGCACAATATTAAAGATTTAGCCCAACACCAAGAGTTCTAAAGCTTTGTTAAGACGATCTAGGGCTCTATATTTGTATGTTGTATTCTAACATAAAACTTGTACTTATGCAATCAAGTCAACTCGATTTTATACCAATTTTAATGCAAATTGCACTAGCTGCGGGATTTGTAGCAGTGACGATATGGGTCTCAGGTAAACTAGGGCCTAGAAAAAAATCAAAAATCAAGGATAGTACTTGGGAATGTGGACTAGAATCATTGGGAAACGCACGTATTCCTTTTAACGTAAAATATTTCTTAGTCGCTATTCTCTTTGTTTTATTTGATGTTGAAGTGGTATTCCTTTACCCTTGGGCGATGAACTTTCAAGAATTGGGATGGGATGGATTTGCTAAGATGGGAATTTTCTTGTTCCTGTTATTAGTTGGACTATTATATGAATTTAAAAAGAAAGGTCTCGAATGGGATTAAAAAACTAGGAAGATGAGCGATAAAAAATATAAAACAGTAGAAGCTCCTGAAGGATATGTGGGAGAAGGTTTTTTTGCTACGAAATTAAGTGAAGTAGTTGGTTTGGCACGTTCGAATTCGATGTGGCCTTTACCTTTTGCGACTTCATGTTGTGGTATTGAATTTATGGCGACGATGGCTGCTACGTATGACATTGCGCGTTTTGGATCAGAGCGTATGAGTTTCTCTCCTAGACAAGCAGATATGTTGATGGTTATGGGTACAATTTCCAAAAAAATGGCCCCAATCTTACGCCAAGTATACGAACAAATGGCTGAACCCAAATGGGTAATCGCCGTAGGTGCATGTGCCTCTTCTGGTGGAATTTTTGACACATACTCTGTGCTACAGGGTATCGATAAAGTAATCCCCGTAGATGTTTATGTACCTGGCTGCCCTCCTCGACCTGAACAAATCTTAGATGGCGTTATGCGATTACACGAAATCGTAAAAGCAGAATCGATCTACAGACGTGGTACAAAAGAATACGATGAGTTATTAAAATCTTACAACATAGAAAGTAAATAAATATGGCATTAGATAATCAAATCATTCAAAAGGCTTTAATCGATCAATTTGGTTTATCGGTTAAGGAATTTCACGAACAGCACGACATGCTTATTTTCGAAGTCGCGCCTGAAACGCTTCACGCCGTTGTTGAGTTTTTGAAAGACAATGACCAAATGAATTTCAACTTTCTAACCGATGTTTGCGGTGTTCACTACCCAGACTCAGAAGAAGATCGTCAATTAGCTGTGGTGTACCATATGCACAACTGGATGGACAATGTTCGCATTCGCTTCAAAACCTTTTTGAGCAGCAAAAATCCAACCGTAGATTCGGTGACCGATTTATTCAAATCAGCCAACTGGCAAGAAAGAGAAACGTATGATTTTTACGGCATCAAATTCAAGAACCATCCACAGTTAAAACGCATTTTAAATATGGATGAAATGGAATCTTTTCCGTTGCGCAAAGAATTTCCAATGGAAGATGAAGGAAGAACAGACAAAGACGATCGTTTCTTTGGTAGAACGATTCACAATTGTTAATAACAACTGATTAAGATTTACGATTATGTCAGATTTATTATTACCGCCAGAACAAAGATACGCGAAGCTTATAGAGGAAAAGTTTAAAGAAGATGGTACAGAGTTACAAATCTTAAACTTAGGTCCTACGCACCCAGCCACGCATGGTATCTTTCAAAATATTATCCTGTTAGATGGGGAAAAGGTATTAGATGGAGAAGGAACAGTGGGGTATATCCACCGTGCTTTTGAAAAGATTGCCGAAAACCGACCGTTCTATCAAATTAACGTCCTAACGGATCGTTTGAACTACTGTTCATCGCCAATCAACAACACGGCTTGGTGGTTAACAGTTGAAAAGGCATTGGGTATCGATATTCCAAAACGCGTCCAATATATGCGTGTCATTATCATGGAATTAGCGCGTATTGCTGACCACATTATCTGTAGCTCAGTAATGGGTGTGGATACAGGAGCCTTAACGGGTTTCTTATACGTATTCCAATACAGAGAAAAAATATACGAAATATACGAGGAAATTTCAGGTGCACGATTAACAACCAATATGGGTAGAATCGGTGGTTTCGAAAGAGACTGGAGTCCTGAAGTTTTCCAAAAAATAGAAGAGTTTTTAGCTGAATTCCCTGCTATTTGGAGCGAATTTGAAGGCTTGTTAACGCGAAACAGAATCTTCATGGATCGTACCATTGGCGTAGGTGGAATCTCAGCAGAAGAGGCAATTAACTTTGGTTTTACAGGTCCAAACTTACGTGCTGCTGGTGTAGATTATGACGTTCGAGTGGCAACACCATACTCTTCTTATGAAGACTTTGAATTTGAAATTCCCGTAGGAACTTCTGGCGATTGTTACGATCGTTTTTGCGTGCGTAATGCCGAAGTATGGGAAAGTATGAAAATTATTCGTCAAGCCTTGGATAAAATGCCTGAAGGCCCTTTCCACGCTGACGTTCCAGAATACTATCTCCCTCCAAAAGAAGATGTGTATACCAACATGGAAGCGCTAATTTATCACTTCAAGATTGTAATGGGTGAAGTTCCAGTTCCCGTAACGGAGCTGTATCACGCCGTAGAAGGAGGAAATGGAGAATTAGGTTTCTACCTCATTACGGATGGAAGTAGAACCCCGTATCGATTGCATTTTAGAAGACCTTGTTTTATCATTTACCAAGCGTATAATGACATTGTAAAAGGAGGTATGTTATCAGATGCGATTATTACTTTATCAAGTTTAAACATCATTGCAGGAGAATTAGACGCTTAAATCATGGAAACGAATAAATACAAACAAAATATAAATATCACGCCTGAACTTCAACAACGCATTGACGAATTGTTGAGCCACTACCCTGCTGACAAAAAGAAATCAGCGCTTTTACCTGTGTTACACGCAGTACAAGATGCGCATGATAACTGGATCAGCGTAGAATTGATGGATAAAGTAGCGGAGATATTAGAAATTTCATCGATCGAAGTATACGAAGTAGTTACCTTTTATACGATGTACAACCAAAAACCAATGGGTACGTATACGTTCGAGTTCTGCTTAACTTCATGCTGTGGCATCCGAGGAGCAGATGATATGATGGAATACGCTTGTGAAAAACTAGGTATTAAACCAGGAGAAACAACACCTGATGGGTTATTTTCTGTAGTTGGTGTTCAATGTCTGGGCGCATGTGGGTATGCACCAATGATGCAACTTGGCGACTTCTATAAGGAGCACTTAACAGCAGATAAAATCGACCAAATCATTGCTGATTGTAAAGCAGGAAAAGTAATTCTTCACGACAAATAGTACTATGGCGACAAAAATATTATTAGACAAGATCAATATCCCGGGGATAAAATCATATGAGGTATATCGTCAAAATGGCGGATATGCATCGGTTGAAAAAGCTTTGAAAACCATGGCTCCCGATGATATTACGGAACAAGTAAAAGCATCAGGACTACGAGGACGTGGAGGTGCGGGATTCCCCGTAGGTTTAAAATGGAGTTTCATCGACAAAAAATCAGGTAAACCAAGACATTTAGTATGCAATGCCGATGAGTCAGAACCGGGTACATTCAAAGATAGATACTTAATGGAATACATTCCCCATTTGTTAATTGAGGGAATGATTACGGCAAGTTATGCTTTAGGGGCAAACTTATCGTATATCTATATTCGCGGTGAATATATGTGGGTATTTAAAACCCTTGAGCGAGCCATCAAAGAGGCTTATGCGGCAGGATGGTTGGGTAAAAATATTCTAGGAACAGACTACTCTTTAGATTTACACGTACACTGTGGTGCAGGAGCGTATATCTGTGGAGAGGAAACAGCTCTAATTGAATCTTTAGAAGGAAAACGAGGAAATCCTCGTATCAAACCTCCTTTCCCTGCAGTAAGTGGTTTATGGGGAAATCCTACAGTAGTAAACAACGTAGAATCAATTGCTAATATTCCATGGATTGTCAACCATTCAGGAGACGATTATGCGAAGATTGGCTTAGGTCGTTCAACGGGAACTAAATTGATTTCGGCTTCAGGTCATATCAGAAAACCCGGAGTATACGAAATTGAAATGGGAATTACGGTAGAGGAATTTATCAATTCGGACGAATACTGTGGAGGTATGATGGACGATAGACCAATCAAGGCTTTGATTCCTGGAGGGTCTTCTGTGCCGATTTTACCTGCTCACTTAATATATAAAACTGCAACAGGTGAAGATCGTTTAATGACGTATGAATCTTTGTCTGAGGGCGGTTTTGAATCGGGATCTATGTTGGGTTCTGGAGGTTTCATCGTGTACAATGATACCGCTTGTATCGTAAGAAACACCTGGAACTTTGCTCGTTTCTACGCACACGAAAGTTGTGGACAATGTTCGCCTTGTCGCGAGGGAACGGGTTGGATGGAAAAGGTATTGCACAGAATAGAAACAGGGCAAGGAACAATGGAAGACATTGACTTGTTGTGGAACATCCAAAGCAATATTGAAGGAAACACCATTTGTCCATTAGGAGATGCTGCGGCTTGGCCAGTAGCTGCTGCTATTAGACATTTTAGAGAGGAGTTTGAATATCACGTTTTATTCCCAGAAAAGGTAAAAGACAGAAACCACTTTGTACAAGAACCTTTCGCGAGCGTAAAACACTTGATTAATAAATAATTCACGCTAATTTTTTAGCTAAAAAGCACAATTTATGAAAGTTACTATAGACGGACATGAAATAGAAGTAGAACCAGGAACATCCATTCTACAAGCAGCAAGAATGATTGGTGGGGAATCTGTTCCACCAGCAATGTGCTATTACTCAAAACTAGAGGGAACAGGAGGAAAATGTAGAGCTTGTTTGGTAGAAGTTTCCAAAGGTAGCGAAGCAGATCCCCGTCCGATGCCTAAACTAATGGCCTCTTGTAAAACAGGGGTTATGGATGGTATGGAAGTAAAAAGCATCTCTTCGCCAAGAGTTTTAGAAGCGAGAAAAGCAGTAACTGAATTTCTTTTGATTAATCACCCTTTAGATTGCCCTGTGTGTGATCAAGCGGGAGAATGTGATTTACAAAACTTGGCATTCCAACACGGAAAGGAACAAAAAAGATATCAGGAAGAAAAGAGAACCTTTGAACCGGAGAATATTGGAGACAAGATCCAATTACACATGAATCGCTGTATCCTTTGTTACCGCTGTGTAAAAACGGCAGAACAATTAACTGACGAACGCGTTCACGGTGTATGTGGTAGAGGGGAACACGCGCAAATTTCGACGTATATTTCAGCAGCTATCGACAACGAATTCTCTGGAAATATGATTGACGTATGTCCTGTTGGTGCTTTAACAGACAAAACCTTCCGTTTCAAATCGCGTGTGTGGTTCAACAAACCGTACAATGCGCACCGAAACTGTCCGACATGTTCAGGAAAAGTAACCTTGTGGATGTTTGGAGAAGAAATTCAACGTGTAACAGCTCGCAAAGACGAATTCCACGAAGTAGAAGAATTTATCTGTAACTCGTGTCGATTTGACCACAAAGAAACAAGTGACTGGGTAATTGAAGGCCCGCGCAAATTCGAAAAATTCTCTGTTATCAATCAAAATAACTACACCAAGAAATTAGATCATGTAGTAATTAAAACAGAAAAACACATTTTAGAAGGACGCGAGCAAGATCGCAAGAAGATCAGTATGAAGGCTATCCCTTTGACGAACGAAGAATCTAAAGAATAAAACGGTAAAAAATGGATAAAGCTATTATTATAGATAAAGCAGTTATTATTGTAGTTGTATTCGCAATTACAATGCTTATGGCGATGTATGCTACGCTAGCTGAGCGAAAAATCGCAGCGTGGATACAAGATCGTTTAGGTCCAAACCGTGCAGGTAAAGGAGGGGTTTTACAACCTTTAGCCGATGGTTTAAAACTATTCGCTAAAGAAGAATACGAACCAACAACACCTAACCGATTCTTATTCAAATTTGGTCCATTCTTGGCGATGACATTGGCTTTAATGACCAGTGCGGTTCTGCCTTGGGGCGATAAATTTGTACTATTTGGCAGAGAAATTATTCTGCAAGCCGCAGATCTCAACGTAGGTATCTTATATGTACTTGCTGTTCTTTCTGTAGGAGTTTATGGAATTATGATTGGAGCCTGGGCATCCAACAATAAATACTCGTTGATGAGTGGTATTCGTGCCGCTTCTCAAATGATTTCATACGAAATTGCTATGGGACTTTCCCTTATCTCTTTGTTGTTACTCACGCAAAGTATGAGCATGAGAGAAATTGCCCTGCAACAAAGTGGAATGAACTGGAACGTATTTTATCAACCGATCGGGTTTTTAATTTTCTTAATCTGTTCTTTTGCAGAAACCAATAGAGCACCTTTTGACTTAGCTGAATGTGAACAAGAGCTAATCGGTGGATTCCACACAGAGTATTCCTCTATGAAAATGGGATTCTATTTATTTGCTGAATATGCAAACTTGTTTATTTCATCAGCTATTATCTCTGTGCTATTCTTTGGAGCCTATAACTATCCAGGAATGGCTTGGGCAGTTGAAAACTGGGGCGTAAATATAGCCAACGTATTGGGTATTATCGCTCTGTTTACGAAAATCTGTTTCTTCATTTTTGTCTATATGTGGGTGCGTTGGACTTTACCGCGTTTCCGTTATGACCAATTGATGAACTTAGGATGGAAAACCTTAATCCCATTGGCATTATTGAACTTAATCGTTACAGCTGTTGTAATCTTACTATTAAACTAATTAAACATGTCATCAACTAATACATATTCTTTATCAGGAAGAAAGAAGATGGTTTCTAACAAGAAACTGACTTGGAGTGAGCGCATCTACTTGGTTGCGATTTTCAAAGGAATGATGGTTACCTTAAAACACATGTTTAAGAAAAAGGTGACAATTTCTTATCCTGAACAAACGCGTCCATTTAGCCCAGTTTACCGTGGTAGACATACCTTAATGCGCGACGATGAAGGAAGGGAGCGCTGTACCGCTTGTGGTTTATGTGCTTTATCTTGTCCTGCAGAGGCCATCACCATGAAGGCCGCAGAACGCAAACCAGAAGAAAAACACTTATACCGCGAAGAAAAGTATGCAGAGATCTACGAGATCAATATGCTGCGCTGTATCTTCTGTGGGCTATGTGAAGAGTCTTGTCCGAAACAAGCGATTTACTTAACTAAATCTGGCGCGATTACCAAAGCAGATGTTACACGCGAAAACTTTATCTACGGAAAAGATAAATTGGTTATGCCTTTAGAGGCAGCTATTGCTAATACGAACAAACAGAATCAAGCGTAATTATGGTAGAGATTTTATTTTATATCCTTTCGACAATTACTCTCGGAAGTGCAGCGTTAACGTTGTTGAGTAAAAACCCTATTCACAGTGCCTTGTGGTTAGTTGTTAGTTTCTTCTCAATAGCGGGTCATTACATCCTCCTTAACTCTCAGTTTTTAGGTATGATCCACATTATGGTTTACTCTGGCGCAATTATGATTTTAATGTTATTTACCATCATGTTAATGAACTTAAATATCAGCCACGAAGTTTCAAAACCACTCATCTCTAAAGTAACCGCAACAATTGCCTTCTGTTTAGTAGGATTACTGTTGCTATCGATCACTTTAAGAGGAAATCAAGCGTACGAATTACAATATGCTAACCACGGACAAGATTTTCAATCGGTTCACGTGTTAGGAAAAGTATTATTGAATGAATATGTAGTTCCTTTCGAAATGATTGCAGTATTACTTTTACTAGCAATGATTGGAGCCGTATTGATTTCTAAAAAAGACAAATCTGAAAAAGCAGTATAATTATGGAAAATGTAATTGAAATCATCGGTATTGATAAATACATCTACTTATCTATTATATTATTCTGTCTTGGAGTGTTTGGAATATTATATAGAAGAAACGCAATTGTGATGTTTATGTGCATTGAAATCATGTTGAACTCAGCGAATATGTTGTTAGTCGCGTTTTCAACCTATCACCAAGACGCACAAGGACAAGTTTTTGTTTTCTTTACAATGGCGGTTGCCGCAGCAGAAGTTGCCGTGGGATTAGCTATCCTTGTATCGATCTACAGAAATATTGGCGCAATTGACATTGATAAATTAAAGAACTTAAAAGGATAATTCCTTATGGATACAAACGTAATTTTACTTTTATTATTAGTCCCTTTACTCGGGACTTTGGTTAATGTTTTCTTTGGAAAAAAATTAGGTAATGGTTCAGGAGTTATCGCAACTGTAGCAGTTTTAATTTCTTTTATCATTTCGTTATTGGCTTTTATCCAAGTAAACAATAGCAAACAGCCCATTGAAATAGAATTGTTCGAATGGATGGCCTTGGCTAACTTCAACGTTACTTTTGGCTTTTTACTCGATCAACTATCGCTTTTATGGTTGCTATTTGTAACGGGAATCGGTACCTTAATTCACTGGTATTCGACCAACTACATGAAAAATGACGAAAACTATGCGAAGTTTTTCGCTTATTTGAATCTATTCATCTTCTTTATGATCGTATTAGTTACCGGAAGTAACTTATTGATCACATTCATCGGATGGGAAGGTGTTGGATTGTGTTCCTATTTACTAATCGGCTTTTGGCATAAAAACCAGTCATATAACGACGCTGCTAAAAAAGCATTTATCATGAACCGCATAGGGGATTTAGGCTTTTTAGTTGGTGTATTTATTTTGGCTTTCTTATTCCAATCGTTGGATTATATGACCATTAAAGAGGCGTTAATGCAGGGAACGAACCACCAAATCAACATGTGGATTGGTTGGGCTGCTTTAGCTTTATTTATTGGAGCTGTAGGAAAAAGTGCGCAAATTCCATTGTACACTTGGTTACCTGATGCGATGGCAGGACCAACACCTGTTTCTGCGTTAATACACGCGGCAACCATGGTGACAGCAGGTATCTTCTTAATCACCCGCTTAAACTTTGTGTTTGACCTTGCGCCACACATACAAAATATTATCGCTATCGTTGGAGCTGTAACATCATTGTTCGCTGCTTCTATTGGTTTAGTGCAAACTGACATCAAAAAAGTATTGGCTTATTCAACAGTATCTCAATTGGGATTAATGTTTATGGCCGTTGGATTTGGTGCATATGAAATCGCAGTGTTCCACGTTGTAACACACGCGTTCTTTAAAGCTTGTTTATTCTTAGGCTCTGGATCTGTTATCCACGCTATGGGCGGTGAACAAGACATGAGAAATATGGGAGGCTTAAAGAAATTTATGCCCGCTACTTATGCAACCTTCCTATTGGCAACTATTGCCATATCAGGGTTCCCTCCTTTCTCTGGCTTCTTCTCTAAGGATGAAATCTTACTAACCGCTTTTAGCCACAATCCGGTCTTATATGTTATCGGATCACTTGCTTCAATTATGACGGCTTTCTATATGTTTAGATTGTTGTACTTGACCTTCTTCAAAAACTTTAGAGGAACACAAGAACAAAAAAATCACTTACACGAAAGTCCTGCAGCCATCACAGTTCCACTTTGGATCTTGGCTATATTGTCAGTGGTAGGTGGAGTTATTAGCTTACCTGGAAATAGCTGGTTGACAAGCTATTTAGAACCGATTATTGTAAATAGTTCCAATGCTCATCCACATGTGTTGGGTACAACCGAATACATCTTAATGGCTATTGCCGTTATCGGTGCTTGTATTGGTCTATTCATTGCATACAGCAAATACATCAAAAAAGGTGATCTTCCTCCTGCAGATGAACAAATGACAGGATTCCACAAAGTTTTATACAACAAATACTACATAGACGAAATCTATATGAAAGTAATTGTAAAACCAATTTACACCCTTTCTGTTTTCTTTAGAGACGTTGTTGAAGTCGTGTTGTCAGAAGCCATTTACGGATTAGGAAAAATAGCAGATGGGTTGTCTCTACAAGGGAAAAAGGCACAAAACGGAAATATCGGATTGTACTTATTCGCCTTTGTATTCGGAATCTGTTTGATGTTGTATTATTTATTCATTGCAAGATAATTTAGAGAGATGAACGTAACTATATTATTAATAACGTTATTAGTTGGAGCATTTGCTACGTTTGTAGCAAATAAAACACTTGCCCCTAAAATTGCTTTGCTATTCGGGTTAGTCGCATTTGTGGAAACAATTGCATTAATTTGCCAACACAATTCAGGAGTAAATACAGGTTTCACTACGCAATGGATTGCGAATCCTTCTATTCACTTTGCTTTAAAAGCAGATGGGCTGTCTTTAGCACTTGTTTTATTAACAACCATGCTGACCCCTTTAATCCTGTTGTCTTCATTTGGCAATCACATTGAAAAATCGAATCTATTCTACGGTTTAGTGCTGTTTATGTCATTTGCAATGACGGGAACATTCTTAGCTGCAGATGGATTTTTATACTATATATTCTGGGAGTTATCATTAATTCCAATCTACTTTATCGCTTTACTATGGGGGAACGACACCTTCGAAGCACGTAAAAAAGCAATTTTTAAATTCTTTATTTACACCTTTGCCGGGTCTCTTTTCATGTTGGTTGGGTTTATCTACCTATACCAAAAAGCGGGTAGTTTCTTACTTGCAGACTTATACAACGTAAGCTTAACAAGCAACGAACAGTACTGGATTTTCCTTGCCTTCTTTTTAGCCTATGCAATTAAAATTCCCGTATTCCCTTTCCATACTTGGCAGGCGTCAACCTATGAAAAAGCACCAACTGTTGGAACCATGCTTTTATCGGGTATTATGTTGAAAATGGGACTATACTCTATCATTCGTTGGCAATTGCCTATCGCACCATCAGCTGCGAAAGACTTAATGCCTACGATTTTAGTATTGTGTCTAATAGGTGTTGTATACGGATCTATTGTTGCGTTAAAACAGGCGAATATCAAGCGTTTCTTCGCTTATTCTTCCCTTGCACACGTTGGACTAATCGCTGCAGGGGCTTATACCCTAACCTTAGACGGATTATTAGGAGCAGTTTATCAAATGTTAGCACACGGTTTTGTCATCGTAGGTTTATTCTATGTAGCAGAAATTATGTACAATAGATTCGAAACAAGAGCCATCAATGAAATGGGTGGAATTCGCCAACAAGCGCCACAATTCGCTTCTTTGTTTATGATTTTGTTATTCGCTTCCATTGGTTTGCCAGGAACATTTAGTTTCATTGGTGAATTCAGCTTGTTATACGGACTATCGCAAATCAATATTTGGTACGCGATCATCGGAGGAACAAGTATTATTTTCGGCGCATTCTATATGTTGCGCATGTTCCAACGATCTATGCTAGGTGAAACGAATGCCAAAGTTTTTAAAGAGGTAACCCTAAACGAGAAGATTGTCTTGGGAATTTTGGTAATCACCGTAATTTTCCTCGGTGTTTACCCTAAGCCAATTACCGATTTAATTACACCAAGTTTGGTTGAAATCGTTTCCTATATTAAATAACAAAATTGAGATTCAGCTTATTCTGAAGCCATAATTCCAAAATATAAAAGATGAATACATTAATAGCAGTTGGCGTATTAGCGGTTATCGTTCTACTAGCAGAGATCATTAATTTGAGAAAATTAATCATCCCTGTAACCCTTGTAGGACTACTGGGAATTTTGGGTTACACACTTTGTAATATTGATGTGGTGGAGGCCCATTACAACAATATGATCGTGACCACTAAATTTTCTAGTGCCTTTTCTTCTTTATTTATTGCCCTAACTATTTTGTTAGTAGCCCTGAGTAAAGACTTCTATCAAACGCAATTTTCTAAAATATCAGACTATATTTCTTTAAAATTATTCTTGCTCATGGGTGCAATTTCCATGGTGAGCTTCGGAAATATGGCGATGTTTTTCGTGGGATTAGAAATCCTTTCTATTACCCTATACATCCTTTGTGGGTCTGACCGTACCAACATAAAGAGTAACGAATCAGCCATGAAGTACTTCTTGTTGGGCTCATTTGCATCAGGTGTCGTTCTGTTTGGAATCGCCTTAATCTACGGAGCAACAGGATCTTTTGACTTGGCTCAAATCGCCAAATTAACTACATCGAATCCAATGCCTGTATGGTATGCACTTGGGGTAACCATGGTGGTGATCGGAATGTTATTCAAAATAGCGGCAGTTCCGTTTCACTTCTGGGCACCAGACGTGTACCAAGGAGCGCCAAATATTACTACAGCTATGATGAGTACTTTGGTGAAAGTAACAGCTGTTGCTACCCTTTACAAAGTATCAATCAACCTATTACACCAAATGCCATCCCATTATACTACAGCAATCGTCATTATCGCGATCTTAACGATGACCGTGGGTAATATCATGGCCTTGCGCCAAGATAATATGAAACGATTATTGGCCTATTCAGGTATTTCACATGCTGGTTTTATGATGATAGCCCTAACAGCCTTAGGCAGTGCAACGCCTAATCTATTCTACTATGCAACGTCTTACGCTTTTGCAGGTATTGCTGCTTTTACAGTATTGACTATTGTAACCAAAGGAAAAGATAACGAACACATCAATAACTTCAAAGGATTAGGCAAATCTAACCCCCTTTTAGCGGTTATCTTAGCTGTTGCGTTATTATCTATGGGAGGGATTCCAATCTTCGCTGGTTTCTTCGGAAAATTCTTCTTGTTCACAGAAGCAGTGAAAAACGGATTCATTACCCTAGTGATCTTCGGGGTAATTAACTCATTTATCAGTATCTATTACTACTTGAAAATTATCATCTTGATGTTTGGGAAAAATCAAGAGGAAGAACAAGCTGAACCTACAGCTATTCTAGTGCCATTATCATACAAGATTGTAGGCCTAATCGCAGTAGCTGCCGTTGTAGTCTTTGGTTTATTCCCTTCCTTATTGTTGGGACTATTCAACTAAGAACAAATAAATAACAATTCAATAAATTACCGAAAGGCCAAGTATTCTTCCAGAAACTTGGTCTTTTTTTATGGTGTAAGGTGAAGGTTGAGAAAGAACAGTAAGACAAACCCAATAATCAAAGAATCAAACAAAGACCACCAATCTCATTAACAAAACAAATAACACTCATATTTTCAGTTAATTAAACACAATAATTTCACTAAAATAACTTATTTTTCTACACCAAAAAACAATTTTAAAAATTACTAATACACTAGCTCCACGGCGTTTGCTTGAGAGGAAAAAGAACTTGCTCAATATCTCAATCGTTTCGGCATTCCCTTTGGAACTGGTCCATGACCTAAATCGAAAATTATGAGTACAAAAACGTTACACCTTCTAATTTCAGAAAATGATTCACACAACCTTTCCCTTATTCAGCAATTGTATAACCACAACCCCAACTTTGAATCGTATGCCAAAAGTATAACAGCACTTTTCTACTACTATTTACACCACTGTACAGAACAAGATGATGAATTCTCCCTTAATACGGATGATGTAAAAGACGTACTCGAACTAGTTCACACCCTTACTAATTTGAAACAACCAACAAATTAGCTAGTAGAAGGATTGGAAATCTTCTGCAAAAAAAAACAGCAATAAACCCAAGTCTATTGCTGTTTTTTTTTATATCATCGAAGGTCATCCCCTCAACGTTAAAAGATCCTTACGAACACCCACAGTTTCCACTCCCGCAAGAGCCTCCACCCTTTTTATTGCTCTTTTTACCCCAGGCTTTCTTGATGAAGAACCCAATAGCAAAAAGCAATAAGCCGTATACGATAATCTCTTGATAATCCATTTCTTCTTTATTTTAAAAGTTGATAGGCTATAAACGCTGCCACATAAGCGAAAACCGTCATAAAAACCAATTGGTAAATTGTCCATTTCCACGATTTTGTTTCCCTGCGTACAATAGCCACGGTAGCAGTACACTGCATGGCAAACGCATAGAAGAACATCAAAGAAACCCCACTAGCTAAGGTAAATACTTTTTCACCTGTATCTGGCCATACCTCAGCAGCCATTTTTTGTTTAATACGCCCATCTTCATCGTTTTCATCTCCAGATCCTACATTGTAGATCGTTCCTAAAACTCCGACAAAAATCTCACGCCCTACGAATGACGACAATACAGCAATACCAACTTTCCAATCGTATCCTAAGGGTTTAATTACCGGTTCTATTGATTTACCTAAGATGCCGATATACGAGTTCTCCAAGCGGTAACTCGCTACATATTCACTCATTTCTTCTTCAGAAACGTTTTGATTTTGATGAGCTTGAGCCATGTGCTCCTCTGCATTTTCAAACTTATCGCCTGGACCATGTGCACCTAAAAACCAAATAATAATCGATAAAACAAAAATGATCTTACCCGCTCCCACAACGAAGGCTTTGGTCTTTTCATACATATTTGCCACGACATTTTTGATAATTGGCGTGCGATAATTTGGCATTTCAATAACGAAATACGATTTGCGCTCGCTTTTAATGTATTTACTCAACGCCCAAGAAGAAGCTAGAGCAGCTAAGAATCCAATGAAGTAAAACAACGTTAGCGTCAATCCTTGTAGGCTCAAAAACCCAAATAGACGCGTTTCTGGAATCACCAAAGCAATGATGATAATATAGACGGGGATACGAGCAGAGCAAGTCGTAAATGGCGTTACTAGAATCGTAATCAATCGCTCTTTGGGATTCTCAATATTACGCGCAGACATAATTGCGGGAATTGCACAGGCATTTCCAGAAATTAATGGCACTACCGATTTTCCACTCAACCCAAACGGACGCATCAGCTTGTCCATCAAGAAGACCACACGACTCATATAGCCTGTTTCTTCCAAAATGGAAATGAACATAAACAAGATAGCAATTTGGGGAATAAAGGGCATCACCCCTCCAATACCTGGTACAATACCATCAGCAATCAGGTCGGTTAATTTACCTGGTTCCATCACTTCGTGTACCCAAGAACCTAGATTAGAGAATTGTTCGTCAATCCAATCCATGGGAATACTAGACCACTCAAAAATCGCTTGAAACACAAGCATCATAATACCGAAGAAAATCAAATACCCATAAACTTTATGAGTTAAAATACGATCTACTTTAGTGCGAATATCCGAAGCCTTAATGAGATCACGCTTATACGTTTCTTTTAATGTATCATTAATAAACTGATAGCGTTTAATGGTTTTCTTATGTTGTAATTTCTTGATTTCACTGTCTGAAAGGTGAATTCCTTTTTCTTCGATGTCTTTCTTTCCAATATTGCCAATGACAATATCTTGAGAGTAGATCATCCACAATTTGAAAACAGAAAGTGTAGAAAAAGTCAAAGCCAACTGACCGAAGAAGGTTGGATCTACTGCTGTAGCGTTTAAACAAGGCTCAATCGAATAATGCTGATAACCTAAAATTGCTTGTTTTAAGTCTTGAATACCCATTTTTTTCTTGGCACTCATCAACACAATCTTGGTATTTAGCTTTTTTTCTAACGCAGCCACTTGAATGCTAATTCCTTTTTCTTCCATGTGATCCGCCATATTTATGACTAAAATCGTAGGAAAGCCAAGCTCTTTAACTTGGGTGAACAACAATAAGTTTCGCTTTAAGTTTTCAATTTCTGCCACAACTACGGCTACATCAGGATAGTCTTCATTGGTTTGGTCAAACAACAAATCCAAGACAATGCGCTCATCTTCTGAACTGGCGTTGATGCTATACGTTCCAGGCAGGTCAATAATCGTAGCACTTACCTCTTCGTCTAATTTGGTCGTTCCCGACTTCTTATCCACAGTAATACCAGGATAATTACCAATCTTGTGATTTAAGCCCGTTAAGGCGTTGAATACAGAGGTCTTCCCTACATTAGGATTACCTATTAGGGCAACTTTTATATCTTTTTTCATTTGTATTTCTGCTATTCTTACTTCAAATTACCCTCCAAGCTAACCACAATTTCTCGTGCTAATTCTTTGCGAATCGATAAATGCGTATCGTTAATGCAAAAATAAATGGGGTCTCCCAATGGAGCCACTTCTAATAGTTCAACAGGATTACCAGGTAGGCATCCCATTTCTAATAGCTTTAGAGGCACTTTATGAAGGTCAAAGTCAGCAATTACGCCCTTTTCGTTTCTTTTTAATAAGTCTAACGTTGTATTCACCTTATTTAGATTTAATTCACATTGCAAAAATAAACAATAATAAATCAAGTTAAACACAATTTTATTTTTTCTTAGTCTAAATACTACTCGTTCAACGCACTAATTCGCAAGTACAACATAAAAGTGTGGCTGGAATAAAATAAAAAAGACAAGCTATTAGGCCTGTCTTTCTATTGGTATGTTTCTAGTTATTTTTTCGTTTCTTTTTCGTGTTGATACAACCATTGAATATCTTCCCAAAGCTCCTCCATATTCTTGTTTTCTGGGTCTTTGGTATCTAAATTCGTTCCATCGTAAAATCCTCTAATTCGCCCTTCACTATCCACTAAGACGAAATTTTCCGTGTGTACCATATCATACATTTCCTCTGGTGAACCTGTTTTTACAGCTAAATACGAATTTCTAGCCATATAATAAATCTCACGCTTATCACCAGTAACTAAGTTCCAAATGGCATCATCAACCCCACGTTTCAACGCATATTCTTTGAGCACAGGTACACTGTCTATTTCAGGCGTTACAGTATGAGACAATAGCTTTACCCCAGGAAGCGTTTTGATCTTCGCTTGCAACCACTCCATATTATCTCCCATGATGGGACAGATGGTCGGACAAGTAGTGAAGAAAAAATCAGCAACATAAATATGTCCTTCGTAATCTTTGTTGGTAATGGTATCACCATTTTGATTGATAAAGGAAAAGGCTGCAATACGGTGCTTTTGTTTATTTGCTTCATGCTGAATTAAACTATCCACCATCTCGGGATTCACCATTGAAGGTGTATAAACAGGTAGGCTTTTTCTGTACTTTAACGCATTGTAAAACATAGCCATGATTACACAGCACATCAAAAAGAAAAATAGAAAGAAATATCTATAGCGTTTAAAAAATTGAAACATGATGATTTGAGTTTCCTACAAACTTACAAATTCCAACCTATAAATACGTTAAAGCTAGCTTAAAACAACTAGGTTTTACGGATGAGCCCCTTGTTGTTCTATGCCGTTATCCTGCTTTGAATTTTAATAAATCAAACCAAAAAACAAGTTTTACTCCTAAAAATTCAATTTAAAGGTTGAAATGAAAATTACTCAAAAGATATTTTCTATTTTTGTTTAAACTAGAATTAAAGTAAAATCTGAAATAAAATGAAAAAAAGAGTATTATTAACCTCTGGTCTAGCTCTAGCTTCATTAGTTGCTTGTAAAGACGGCAAAAAAGCTGAAGAAGTTGCAGATCAAGAGAATCATGGGATTAACTTAGAATACATGGACCTAAGTGTAAATCCTGGGGATGACTTTTTCCGTTTTGTAAACGGTACGTGGTATGATAACACAGAGATTCCCAATGATAGAACGCGTTGGGGAAGTTTTGATGAGTTAAGACAAAATACAGATAAAGATGCCTTAGCCATTTTAAAAGAAGCAGCTGATGCACATAATCTAGATGCTAAATCAGACCAAGCCAAAGCAGTTGCTCTATTTGAGTCCTATTTAGATAATGATACACGTACTAGTGTAGGTGTAACACCTTTAAAACCGTACTTGGATCAAATCAACGCGATTCAAACTCCTGCAGATGTCACTAAATTAATCAATGATTTAGCAGACGAGGGTGGATTGGGATTATATTCTTCTTATGTATATGCTGACGCTAAAAACTCAAATGAGAACACCGTGTATTTGAGCACTGGATCATTGGGATTACCTGATCGCGATTACTATATCTTGCAAGATGCTGATATGAAAGAAAAACGCGAGCAATATGTAGCACACGTAGCGCGTATGTTAGAAATGGCAGGTGAGTCAAAAGAAGAAGCTACTGCGGATTCAAAACGCGTATTAGCGATCGAAACAAAAATGGCAGAACCTCGTTTAACAAGAGTAGAACGCAGAGATAGCCGTTTGACTTACAATCCAATGACGATTACTGAATTACAAAAAACAACTCCAATCGTAGATTGGACCGCTTATTTTGATGCAACAGGATTGAAAAACATCGACAAAGTGGTGGTTTCTCAACCTAAATATATGAAAGCATTAAATGACATTTTATCAGCAAAAAACATCAATGATGTAAAAGCTTACTTAAAATGGACTTTAGTAAACGGTTATGCTAGTACCTTATCACCAGAGATGGAAACGGCAAACTGGGAGTTCTATTCTAAAACACTAGAAGGAGCAAAAGAACAAAGACCAGCGGAAGAAAGAGCCCTTGCAATTGTAAACAATACTATTGGAGAGGCTTTAGGTCAATTATACGTAGCTAAAAAATTCCCTGCTGAAGCGAAAGCAAAAGCACAGGCGATGATTAAAAACGTATTAACTGCATTTGGTGAGCGTATCAAAAACTTACCTTGGATGGCTGAAGAAACTAAAAAAGGAGCTTTAGAGAAATTAGCGACTACAACAGTTAAAATCGGTTACCCTGACAAATGGGAAGATTATTCTAAAATGGATATCAAATCTCCTGCAGACAAAGGAAACTATTTTGAAAACATGAGAAATGCATCAAAATGGGAAATAGCTAAAAACAGAGAAGACTACGGAAAACCAGTAGATAAATCTCGTTGGGGAATGTCACCACAAACGGTAAATGCATACTTCAATCCTCTTTATAACGAAATCGTTTTCCCTGCTGCAATTTTACAACCTCCTTTCTACGATTATAAAGCAGATGAGGCGATCAACTACGGTGGAATTGGTGCGGTTATCGGACATGAAATCTCTCACAGTTTTGACGACTCAGGAGCGCGTTATGACAAAAACGGTAACTTAAACAACTGGTGGACAGATGCAGATTTAGAACGCTTTACTGTTTTAGGGAATAAATTAGCAGATCAATACAGTGCATTAGAGCCACTACCAGGCGTTTTTGTTGATGGTCACTTTACATTAGGAGAAAATATCGGAGATTTAGGTGGAGTTAATGCTGCCTATGACGGATTAAAAATCTACTTAAAAGAAAATGGTGATCCAGGCCTTATCGACGGTTATACACCAGAACAACGTTTCTTTATTTCTTGGGGTACGATCTGGAGAACTAAAGCACGTGATGAAGCAATCAAAAACCAGGTGAAAACTGATCCACATGCTCCAGGCTATTACAGAGCTTTTGTTCCTTTACAAAACGTTGATGCTTTCTATGAAGCATTTGATATCAAAGAAACAAACAAGCTTTACATCAAACCAGAAGAGCGAGTGAAAATTTGGTAAAATAAATAAAAGGCTGTCTAAAAGCCTCAAAAAAATCAAACCCCGTCTAAAAATAGGCGGGGTTTTTCTATGGTATACGCTGAACGTTACACAATTCATGCATTATATACTTTCGCTTACTCTGGTTCTTGTAAATCCGCTAAAAACAGCTATTTTACTTTTAACCTTTCTCCTGAGGGTTATCCTTCCCTTGCCTCTAGGATTAGTCTAGTGTGCATCCATGCTGAGTCTATTAAAAATGTGGTTTTTCATGGACTTACTATGGACTCACCATGGACTCACTATGGACACAGCCCGAAGAGGAGCTGTCTCGTCCTACTATAGCTGTACAGCTATTGTTTATAATCCTGTCATCTTATAATCCAAAATAAACAGCAGTCAACCAAGCACTTGAGGTATTTATTCGAACCTAAAGTATTGATTTTATCCAACATTAAACACATAGTAGGACAATTCTATCCTAATTGCTATAGATTAAAAATCAACTTTAATCGCTAAAATTCGCTTTACTTTTAACTCATGCCTCATCCTGCTGAACTACTTTCAAAACCATCGGATCAATCTTCAGCAACCATTCGTAATAATCTTGCTGCCCTTTCAATTGATTTAGGTATTCAGCGATTAGATAATGGAGAACTAAATCCTTGTGACGGTCTAATTTAAAAAACAACTTATTCGTTTCTAGATGGCGTTTAAACTGTTCAAATTCTTTAGAATCGCCTTCGAGATTAGCGATTAATTCTGCCGTGCTCATAGCGTTGTATCGCTGACGATCTTTATCGATCTCCTGGAATACGTAATAGCTCACCATCCCAGATTTCATCATCATCTCAATTGCTTCTTCTCCGTGTTTTCTAGCAATAGGCACGAATAAATCCGGTACGATTCCACCACCTCCATATACGATTCTACCCTTTAGGGTTTTAAATTGCAAGCTATCTGCCACTTTAATACTATCTGCGGCATATAATTCTCCATGTTCATAGCGCGAACGGAAGTCGTTGTTGTAATCTACAATCCCATTTTTGTAATTCTTTTGAATAGATCGTCCAGAAGGGGTATAATAACGCGCCGTAGTTAATCGTATAGCAGAACCATCGCCCAACATCAACTCACGTTGCACCAAGCCTTTTCCAAAAGTACGCCTCCCTACTACCGTGCCACGATCATTATCCTGAATCGCTCCAGCTATAATTTCACTGGCCGAAGCACTACTTTCATTCACTAAAATATACAAGGGCTTAGCCGTAAACAAATTCGTACTCTTTGCCTTGGTTATTTTTTCTTGTCCACCACGGTTAATGGTTTTTACAATCGTTTGATCGGTCAGCAATAAGTCGTTCAAAATTTTGGTAGACTGATCCATATATCCCCCACTATTATCGCGTAAGTCAATGATCAATCCTTTAATATCTTGAGCTATTAGGGCTAGTAGCCCAACTTGGAACTCTTCGTGTGTAGTACTTGAAAACCGGTTGATTTTAATATAGCCATATTGGTTGTCGAGTTTAAGGGCAACATCCACACTTTTTAACGGAATTGGTTCCCGTTTGACTACAATATTTTGCCGTTCTTGTGTTGTTTTGCGGTAAACTTCTAGTGTGATTGGGGTTCCTTCTTCTCCCTTTAAAACGGAAGAAATGGTATCTGTTGATATTGCTTTGCCGTACAACAGCTGCTGGTTTGCGCTTAAGATTCGGTCACCCGCTAGCAGTCCCGCCTTACTCGATGGTCCACCTTCTAGGGGTTTGATAATTGCCAGTGAATCTTGATACAAATAGTACTGCACCCCTATTCCAACAAAACTCCCCTGCATGGATTCGGTCACCTCTTTCATTAAGTCTTTGCCGATGTAAACCGAATGGGGGTCTAATTGCTCTAATATGGATGTAACGGTACGGTCCACAATAGAATCTGTGTCTACTTGATCCACGTATTCCTGCTCAATAAAGTCCAGCAGACGATTGAGTTTTAACTTATTGTGATTGGTAAAAAAATTACTTTGTGTACGTTGAGAAGCCGATACGAGAAAACCGCCTAGGAGTACTCCTAAGGAGAGCGATAATGCAACGATAAAGGGCCAAAAAAACTTTTTCATCCTCGTCTTAGTCTAAATCTTCAATATGATCTACCTCAACACCGGCTTTGATTAAAAACTCGATGCCCGCCATATCTTTATAACCTTCTACATATACAACGCGTTTTATTCCCGCCTGATGGATTAACTTACTGCAATCGCGACAAGGAGACATGGTGATATATAAAGTAGCATCTTGACAGCTCTGCGTTGAGCTAGCCACCTTTAGGATTGCATTTGCTTCGGCGTGTAGAACATACCAATAGGTTTGATCGCGGTCATCTTCACAACAATTGTCGAATCCCGTGGGAGTTCCATTATATCCATCCGATATAATCATCCGATCTTTGACAATAATTGCGCCGACTTTTTTTCTTTTACAGTAAGACAATTGCCCCCACTCACGTGCAATACGCAAATACGCTTTGTCGTACTTAGTTACCTTAGGATTTGACATAAACCTCTATTTTATAACTCTTAATATACGACAAAAATACACATAAGTTTCACGTGACTCTCTATCCTCTTTTGAAATAATGCGATTATCGAGATCAAATCAAGTTTCCTCCCTCCAATTATATCAACCTCAACACCCCGTATCACGTCGTTTACCCAAATTTACAACTAGAATTATTTTTGCTTCATACACGCATTTTTAACCATATTTTTTGTACATTACTTTTAATTAACACCTTAAACCAATTAAAAACAAAAAATTACGAACTATGGCTTATTTAGATTTATATGACAGCGGCTTTAAAGAGCGTAACAAGGGGCACTTTGCCTCTATTGTGCGCGTTGCCTTGGCGAATGGAGATATCAGTGAAGAGGAGCTTAAATTCTTAAATGAACTAGCAGATAAGCTCGATATTTCAACTGAGGATTATGACAAAATCATGGCCAACCCTGAAAAATACCCTGTGAACCCTCCCTATTTGGAGATCAACCGAATTGAGCGCTTGTATGATTTAGCACGTATGGTATATGTGAATCACGTATTAGGTCCCAAGCAAAAAGATATTTTGCGCAAATTTACAGCGGCGTTAGGTTTTACTGGTGACATTGACTTAATTGTAAACAAGTCTCTCTCCCTTTTAGTACTAGGGGTTGACCTAGATACTTTTATTGCAGAAATTCAAAAAATTAGACGTTAAAAAAGGAGGGTGTCCCAAAAGGACACCCTCTTTTATTTTGTCTATGTCCCGTCCTGAACTAAGGATACACAACTTGTACAGTACAAAAAAAACCCACCTAAAATTAGGTGGGGTTCTATCTTGTTGGGCTTAGTAAACAGCCGCTATATATAATATCTCGCTTACACGTGAATGGCCATAAATTCTTCCGCTTTCTCCACCATGTTTTTGCTTCCACAGAAAAAGGGAACACGTTGATGTAGTTCTGTTGGTTCAATCTCCATGATACGTTGGTATCCGTCAGAGGCTCTTCCTCCCGCTTGCTCCATAATAAAAGCAATTGGATTACATTCATACAACAGTCTCAATTTCCCTTTTGGCGCTTTTGTACTTGTTGGATAAATGTAGATCCCTCCTTTTAAAATATTGCGGTGAATATCCGAAACTAAACTCCCGATATAACGCGCTGAATACGGACGATCTCCTTGCTCCTCTTGACAGTACTTTAAGTAGTCTTTCACCCCTTGCGGAAATTGAATGTAATTTCCTTCATTGATTGAATAAATAGATCCGTCTTCTTTAATTTTCATATCAGGATGTGACAGATAAAACGTTCCAATCGCTGGGTTTAAAGTAAATCCGTTTACTCCTGCCCCTGTAGTATACACTAACATCGTTGATGAACCATATACGATATAACCTGCAGCCACCTGATTTTCTCCTTTTTGTAAGAAGTCCTCTAATTGTACTGGCGTTCCTTCTGGAGTAACGCGACGGTAAATAGAAAAGATCGTTCCTACAGAAACGTTTACATCAATATTGGAAGATCCGTCTAATGGGTCGATTAAGACAACGTATTTGCTATCGTTGTCCCCTTTTTTTCCATGAATTGTGATAAAATCGTCTTCCTCTTCTGAAGCAATTCCACATACGATTTCACGATTTACTAGGGTGTTGATGAAAACCTCATTTGCGTAAACATCTAATTTTTGTTGCTGCTCTCCTTGTATGTTTTCTGCACCAAAAGCGCCAACGATATCAACTAAACCAGCTTGATTTACTTGGTGACTAACTACTTTTGCAGCAAGGCGTAAAGAGTTAATTAAACGAGAAAGCTCTCCAGATGAGTATTTAAAATGCTCTTGTTTGTCAATAATAAACTCCCCTAGGGTTTGATGTCTTTTTGTTGTCATGGAAAAATGATTCTTTTAGTTGTGTATTTGCTGTGCAAATATCGTTAATTTTGTCATTCAAATGAAGTTATTAACCATAAATCCGACAAAAGACATGAATGTTAGAACAGCTACTCCAGCTGACATGCCAGCTGTACTAAATTTAATTCAAGAATTAGCGACCTTTGAGAAAGAGCCCGATGCAGTAATCATAACAGTAGAGGATCTTATTCGCGATGGGTTTGGGCCCCAGCCCCTATTTCGTGTATGGGTTGCCGAACAAGACAGTGAAATTATAGGTATGGCGTTGTTCTACTACCGATATTCTACGTGGAAAGGAAAAACCATCCACTTAGAAGATCTAATCGTTACTGAAAAAGCAAGAGGAACAGGTGCGGGTCTTGCCTTGTACAAACAGGTGATTGCCCTTGCAAAAGAAGAACAAGTCAAACGCGTGGAATGGGTGGTTCTCAATTGGAATACTCCTGCAATCGAGTTTTACAAAAAAACAGGCGCTCATGTTTTGGAAGATTGGTATACCGTTCAAATGAATGAACAAGGAATTAATGCCTTTATTGCAAATTAGTTAGCTATGAAAATATATAAATTTGGTGGAGCGTCTGTAAAAGATGCAGACAATGTAAAAAACGTGGCTCAAGTACTGCGCACAGTAGGATATTCGGATAGTTTACTCATCGCTTCAGCCATGGGAAAAACGACCAATGCACTCGAAGTTGTTGTACACAACTACTTTCAAAATCGATTTGATTTAGCCGAATCCGTACAAGAAGTAAAAGCCTATCACTTGACTATTTTACACGCTTTGTTTCCAGATTTGGAACATCCTGTATACCAAGCAGTAGATGAATTATTTGAAACACTAACGTCCTTTCTGTTAAACAATAAATCGCCTAACTACAATTTTGTATATGATCAAATTGTCAGCTATGGGGAGCTCCTTTCGACAGTCATTTTACATCATTATTTACGCGCTGCCGGGATTGAAAACACCTGGATTGATGCTCGAAATTTAATTAAGACGGACACCACGTATCGCGACGCTAATGTACAATGGGACATCACGACCGAAGCTATTATTCAAGCCATCGATAAAAAAGAATTGTATATCACTCAAGGGTTTATCGGATCCGACTACAATGGTTTTTCCACAACTTTAGGTAGAGAAGGATCGGATTATTCTGCTGCCATCTTCGCTTATGCACTACATGCAGAAAGCGTAACTATTTGGAAAGATGTACCAGGTGTACTCAATGCAGACCCTCGTTATTTTGAAGAAACAACCCTCTTGGAACAAATTTCCTACCAAGAAGCCATTGAGTTAGCGTTTTACGGTGCCTCAGTGATACACCCTAAAACACTACAACCGCTGCGTCAAAAGGAAATTCCACTCTATGTGAAATCTTTTGTCAACCCAACCTTAGCGGGAACTTCTGTTTCAAAAGGAGCGGATTTAAAACCAGCTATTCCTTGTTTCATCGTCAAGAAAAATCAACTGTTGATTTCACTATCATCCAAGGATTTTTCATTTATCATGGAACAAAATATCAGCGATATTTTTAAGCTATTTTGCGAATACAATATCAAAGTTAATGTGATTCAAAACTCGGCTATTAGTTTTTCTGTTTGTGTGGAGGATAAATTCAACCACTTTGAAGAATTGCGTCAAAAACTAAACGATCAATATCGCGTGAGCTATAATGAAAATGTTTCCCTCTATACCATTCGCCATTTTGACGATGCTTCAGCGGATCGCATCTTACTCGATCGCACGCTTTTGTTAAAACAGGTGAATAGAGAAACCATGCAAATTGTCACCAAAGAATAAGTCCTATTTGGCACGGTAAATGATAGTACTCTTTTCGGGAATACACTTCCTGAAAAGAGTGACTTAGCCTAGTTTTTCTAGAAATTGCTACGTCACTAGTATACAAATCTTTCAAAACTAAGTGATGACTTTACCGTACAAAATGCCTTCGCACAACACGAAGTTTGGCTATCTCGATGCCAAGAGAATTGTTTATTCTGGATTTATAAATTCTGAAGAAGGTGTCCTTAAAGCAACTCCTGCGGGTGCCATAAACTTAAAATACCCCACACCAACCACTGAACGCGGAGTTAAATCTAATAAGTTTACCTCCTATGTTCACGGATTCTACGAAGTATATAGCAATGATACCGTGGAAATCCGAGTGCAAGTATCCGTGAAAGGGAACAATGACCTAAAAGGATATACATTGAGTTATTTGTATAAGGAAAATATACAATCTAATGGAAAAAGGATATTACTTATCAATCCTAACTTAAATAACTACCTATACCACGATTATTCCCTAATTGAACCAACGATTGTAAAACAGGGTATTTCCGTAATGAAATCATTTAAACTGTCCAATTTAAAAATTAGCAATTACAGTAAATTGAGTATCTATATTACCCTTCCGCTTCTCTCTGCTGCAGGTAACGATTTTGTCGAAACAAAACACGAAATTTTTCTGAAGAAAAGATGAAACATGCTACTGCACTTTTCCTTTGCATCCTACTCATTCATAGTTGCCAAAAAAAAGAATACACCTTAGACGATTTGGTGGAAACTAAAGGACTATGCTATATCAAAGACACCAACCAACCTTATACAGGAGAAGCACGAAGCTACCTAGGTAAAAAAGTATTAGCTGTTCATCTGTATCAACAAGGAGAACACATCCAAGCCACTACCTTCTATCCCAATGGAAACAAAGAATACGACATTCAATTTAAAAACAACAAAGAAAATGGCTTTTGGAGGTATTATTTTTACAGTGGCCAACTAAACTATGAGAGCTATCGAAAAGATGGTTTACTTGAGGGTAAATCAATTTCTTGCCATGAAAATGGTCAGTTGAAAACAGAAGCAACCTATAAAGATGACATTCAAATAGGGGAATCTAGATCGTATTATGAAAATGGAGAATTACGAACCAAGTATGATGCACTGGGTCAAGGTTTTTATTATTATAACGACGGAAAAATACTAAGGAAAAAAGAAAAAGATCAAGATGAAATTTTTTACAACAAAGAAGGAAAAGAAGTACCTTTTAAAGAAGTAGAACAGTACTATAAATGACAGAATACCCTTAATTTATAAAACAAAAGAAATCAATTTGGAAATAATTAAGACGCAACGTTAACCTCCCCTCTTCAATAGAGGACGTACAATATATGTCTATTTTACCTCATTCATCACCTGTAGATATCTTTGTTAAATATTATGATAAATACACTACTTTTGATGAATTGGAGTTTATACATAGATGAACCTAGAGCGATTTTTATATTTTTTCCTTTTTTGGTATTCTTGCAGTTATGCACAAGAAGGGAATTCGCTATATCAACAACGGACGTGGGAAATTGAACAGACAACCTTTCAGCTACCCCCCACCCCACTGAACAACAGTTATTTTGAAATACGAGATGCAAATGAAATAGTGGTATCTCCCACTGCTTACCACGTAAATTTTGAGACGAATACCGTTACTTTACTCCAATCTGCTCTCGATTTTCCGTTAACGGTCTACTATTTAGAACTCCCCTCTTTCCTAACTACGCCAATTAGCTATTATGATACCTCTCGCATTGTTCCCAATGAAGCGGGTAGTTTTACTTATCAACATCAGACGAACAACCGCCCTGCTTTTGTGCCTTTTGAGGGGTTAAATACCATGGGAAGTTTATCGAGAGGATTAACCATGGGAACCAACCAAAGTGCGGTTACCTCATCGAATTTAGATTTACAAATTACGGGAAATTTATCGGATCGCGTCAAGATTCGCGCCTCCATTCAAGATAACAACCTCCCCTTACAATACGGTGGTTACTCTCAAAAGATCAATGAATTTGATCAGATTTTTATTGAATTATTTTCAGATACATGGTCGATTCGGGCGGGGGATATCTTTTTAGAAAACAGAACGCGCCGCTTTTTAAATTTCAACAAGAAAGTACAGGGATTATCCACGCGTTTTGTCTTTGAAAATGACGATAGTAAAACCACAATTGAAGCTGCTGCTGCCTTAGCACGAGGGCAATATACCCGCAGTGTATTTAACGGTCAGGAAGGCAATCAAGGGCCTTACAAATTAAAGGGAGGCAATGGAGAGTTATACATTCTTATTATTTCGGGTTCTGAAAAAGTATACGTCAATGGTTTACTGCTCCAAAGAGGGGAGGAAAAGGATTATGTCATGGATTACAACTCGGGTGAATTGCGTTTTACCACGCGTTATCCCATTACTGCCGACATGCGCATTTCCATTGAATACCAATATACCGATCGCAACTACACACGCTTTGTAGGCTATGGCAATATTCAGTATGAAACAAAAGCTTGGCAAATGGGGTTAACTGTATTTACGGAAACGGATTTAAAGAATCAAAACCTCCAACAAAACTTAACAGAAGAGCAGATTGACATCCTCAAACAAGCGGGAAATGACCCTAGTCGTATGGTTGCACCTTCTGCCTATCGCGATACGTATTCGGAGAACAAAATACTCTATACCCAAGAGCAAACGCCAGAAGGCCAGGTGTATTTTGCCTTTTCAACAGATCCTGAGGCAGACCTATACCATGTTACCTTTACGGCAGTAGGCAATAATCAGGGGGATTATATTTTGAAGAGCACCCAATCTATAGGGCGTATATACGAATATGTTGCTCCACTCCACGGCCAGCCCCAAGGAAATTACGCTCCAGTAGTTAATCTCGTTGCGCCTATACAAAACACAATTGCGACCTTCAATGCAGCGTATAATCCCTCAGAGAAAACCTCCTTAGATGTTGAATTTGCTTTTAGCAACCACGATGCCAACTTATTTTCCCCTTTAGACCAAGAAGAAAACAAAGGCTGGGCAACTGCATTAAAGGGCAAACAACGCCTGTGGACAAACGACCAAACCCAACTAAACGTATTAACAGACGTACAGTTTATCCACAAAAACTTTCACTCCCTAGAAAATCTATTTTCCATTGAGTTTGATCGCAACTGGAATTTACAATACGCAGAAGGAAATCAAAGTTTACTTACCGGTGGATTAGAACTAATCGCTCCTGGAAAGGGAAGTGCAACTTATTTAGTGGAACAGCTGAATTTCGGATCGGACTACAAGGGAAGTCGACAAAACTTATCGGGAACTTGGCAAGCTAAACCTTGGTACATCCAAACGCAAAATAGTTTTATGCAAGCAAAGGGGCTGCTCCAAAAAACCACCTTTATTCAGAGTCACTCACTAGCTAAATACTATTGGGATAAAAACTATGTGGGTACTCGGGTCGACTTTGAACAGAACAAAGAAACGGATCAAGAGACACAACGTCTACACCCCATCAGTCATCGGTATGCTTCCTTAGATTTATTTGTAGGACGGGGCGATTCACTTGGAAAGAATATCGAACTAGGCTACCAATATCGAATTACGGACAGTCTGCAAAATAATACGTTAGCCTCTTTCTCAAAGGCCCACACCTTTTATGTGAAATCCCAACTGCTCAAATCGGAGACGCGCGATTTGAACCTCTATGCCAATTATCGTTCAGTACGTCCTGTGGATGAAACAAAACCTACCGAAAATACAGTAAATAGCGTATTAACCTACCGCGATCAGTATTTTAAGGGATTTGTACAGTCCCATACCTTATATGAAATTAGTTCTGGAACCATTGCCCAACAAGAATTTACTTACTTAGAGGTTGAACCGGGACGTGGACAATACATGTGGATTGATTACAACAACAACGGCATACAGGAATTGGAAGAATTTGAACTTGCTCCTTATCCCGATTTAGGGAAATATGTACGTTTGTATTTACCGAGTCAGATCTTCTTGCCAACCAATCAAAACAAGCTTACCCAAACCTTAACGCTAAATCCAGCGGCAACTTGGCAAAATGAAACTGGAATCAAGCGTATATTGGCTTATTTCTACAATCAAACCTCCTATAGCATTGACCGCAAAGATTTGAAAGAGGGCAATCAACTTCGACTACATCCCTTTACCTCGGACGAATCACAAATGGTGGGGCTAACCGAAAGTTTTAACAATTACCTCTATTACAATCGCGGAAAAAAACGCCACAGCGTGACCTATAGATATACTCAATCAAAGAATAGGAACTTATTGTCTTATGGCACTACAACAAACAAAATAAAAACCCATCAATTGGGATACAACCACCTCATCCAAAAGACGTGGTTGATCGATGTGTGGGGAAAAACCACTCAACAAGAAACCCAATCCCCCTCCTATGCAAGTAAAAACTACGAACTCAAGATTCAAGGCTTTGAAACAAAACTATCTTATTTGTTTTCATCACAAACACAAGTAGATGTGTTTTATGTCTTTCAAGAGAAAAAGAACCAAACTGCCGAATTTGAAAATTTACAACAACACCGCATTGGGGCTTCATTTTCCGTTAACCAGATGAAATTATTTACGATGAATGGAGAATTCTCCTTTTTTCAAAACACCTTTACGGGTAATGCCTTCTCTCCTATTGGCTATCAGATGTTAGAAGGATTACAACCTGGAAAAAATATGACATGGCGCATCATGTTTCAGAAAAATCTAACGAATTACTTGGATTTAAGTTTGCATTACCAAGGAAGAAGCAATGAATCAACAGCGACGATTCACACGGGAAGTGTGCAATTACGTGCGTTTTTTTAATTGATGTACGGTTTGCTTTTTGCGCAGTTCGTTTTTTGTAAGCATTGTTGTACACCCTCTGCTTCATTTTGTCACATGGGTTCTGCGTTGCTCAGTTTGTCATCCAAAACAGTCAACCCTAGGTTAAAGCGATTCAATAGTCCCTTTTTTAATTGGTTTTTGCCAATTGACAAATTCACTTCCTATTATTTTCCTTATTTTTGAGTTCACACAAATTATCAATTATGGAAAACACTACCAATACGCTAACATGGGATGACTTTATGAAAGTTGAAATGCGCGTGGGTACGATTATTCAAGCCGAAGAATTCAAAGAAGTCCGCAATCCAGCTTATAAATTAGTTGTAGATTTTGGAGAAGAGATAGGTTTGAGAAAAACATCTGCCCAAATCACAAAATTGTATACTACAGAAGAATTAATTGGAAAACAAGTGATTGCGGTCGTTAACTTCCCACCAAAGCAAATTGCCAATATCATGAGTGAATGTTTGGTCATGGGTGCAGTAGAAGGTAAAGAAGTAACCCTAATGAGTTTAGACAAACCGGTTAAAAACGGATTGAGAATAGGATAATAAAAAAGGTTTCGCATACGAAACCTTTTTTATATTATTGATGGAGTAAAGCGTATAAAGCAAAAGTACCTAACCAGTGACTTCCCATATAATCATCGTTTGTAATATTGCCGAAAGATGATTCAAAATGATGTTTGCCAATAGCTTTTACATGTGCTAATTCTGGTAATTTCTTAGCCAAGTCGCTTAGACAAGCTGCTCTACTAAAATTCAAGCCATCCAAATGCACCAAGTGGCCATCGGTACGATCCGATACCTTTCCTATTTCCAACTGAAAATCTGGTTCAAATATTTCTGGTAAAAATGCCTTCAACCAAGTTGTAAAGGCAGTGGTATCTTGAATCTTGCTCATCAATCGAGCTTCTTCCAGACAAGGAGATAAAAAATCATGTCCACTAGGCTCAAAGGCAAGATTGCAGTTGATGTCTTTCGCATATAGACGATTCGCTGTTTCTACAATTAACTTTTCGAAATCCGTCTGCTTCATCAAACGGGCATATTCCAAAGACAGCGATAAGCCGTAAGCTGTATTATCATGGGTTCCCGTTCGAATAGGATAATTTAACTTAGGCAAATAAGCAGTATAGCGATCCATTAATACCTTGGCTAAAGGTTCAAGTAAGGCAGCCCAGCGTTGTGCGTCTTCATCCTCCCAAGTGGATAGCGCCCCGTGCAGTTGAAATAACCAAGCCCATCCATAGGTACGTTCAAAGGTTCTGTTGTTGGGGTCGTCAAAGAAGGCCAATTCAACTTGAACGTGCTCTGGGGTAATCAACCCATTCAAACGCTCGCGAATTTCACCATTTTGATCCAATTCCGGAAAGCGCTTCATCAATTCGATAATAGACCAATACCCGTGCACAGCAGAATGCCAATCAAAACAACCGTAAAAAATAGGACGTAGTTGTTTCGGTGTCTTTAAATCAGAGTCTGCCCCTAGCACTTGTCCCAGTTTATTTGGGTATTCCTGTTCAATGCAATGCAAAGGCAAAGCAATTATCTTTTGTGCTTCCTTTACAGTCAACACCAAGGGAGAGGTCGCCTCTACTACTTGCTCAGCCACCTCATTCTTTTCTTTGGGAGTACAACCCAATAAAGCCATACTCAGCACGGTTAAAACACTTATTTTTCTCATTGTTTCTCGTTTAGCTCACAAGGTAAGGATTATTCTAAAAAAAAAGACCTACAGAATTGAAATAACCTGATCCATTACTGCTGAACACCATTATTTATCTTACTGACTATCTTTGGTTTACAAAAAACAATAGGTTTTTGAATAAATGAAGTTTAGACCCTGAGTTTTTTGTACATTTGAAATAAAAAATGCACAAAATCACCCTATCATTTATAAGTGTAATCCTATTAACGGTCACTTTTATTTCTTGTGACAGTAAGTCCTTGAATTCATCTAAGGCGATCACTGCCATAGAAGCGTATATGGAAACCCAACCCATTTATGAAAGTACGACGTTTACCGTTGGAGATACTAAACTAAGAACGAGAAAAGATGCAGCGCTCATTGAGCAGTACAAACAATTAGCAGATGAAGGCTACCTCAACCTTGCAGATTTTAATACGAAAAAACGATTTATGTCCAAAGACAGTCTTTGGCAAGGAACTATCAAATTAACGGGAAAAGCACATCCCTATGTCTTAGAACAAAAGGGCAATAAGATAAAAGTAAAGACGATCGAATACTTAGTCGATAAAGACAATGGTTTTCAGTTGGATGCCAAAGGTAAAAAAACAGCCACTGCAACAGTTATGTTGAAAAAAAATCCAACGCCTTTTCATTTTTTAAAGGAGGATAAATCGCCTAATACCGAATTTATCACTCGAAAATTCAAGATGAAGTACACAGAAGAAACAGGTTGGAGAATTACAAAATAACCCATGGGTAAGAATATATTTATTTTGATTTTAATACAAGCCTTACTCGCTGTATTAATGGCGTTTATGATTGGTAAAATGTCGTTTATTGGACGCATGGGCATTACTTTTTTTTACCGAGAATACCTCGTTTTAAAATCCCCTTGGAAAACGGCCCTGCTTATTTTTATCATTCAGCTCTTTCTCATTGTGATACTCGCTTTTTTCAAGTATTTCACTCCAGCCAAGATAGCTAATACACTGGCTATTATAACGATACTCATCGGATTGGGTGCTGCTTATTACACCTACCTTGATTTTACGACTACTTCTCATAAACACATGAAGAGCAATTTTCACACGGGTTTTTATTTATTTTGGGGAGCTTGGATCTTTTCTGCCATTTTCTTTTTATTTTTAAAGAAAAAGAAAATAGTCTTAACGGAATTAGAAGCAACAAATTCGGAAACGGAATCACTTTCTTAAATCAACAATACACATGAAAACACTCTATTTCTTCCCTTTGGTTTTAGTGGCGTTGGCCTTGACCAACTGTACAGATAAAAGCAAAGAAACGCAAGAACCTCAGCGCATCAAAATAGAACAGCCATCATCCACAACCACGGCACAACCTGTTCAAATTCCGATGCACGGAACCAAAGACAACAGTTCTTCCGGTCTTACTTCATTTAAAATCAAGGAAGAAATGAAGCAAGAGATACAAGAAAACGCAAGAGAAAAAAACGCGATTGCAGAATAAGGTTTAACGTCTAATTGTTTTTATTCCTAATAAAAATAGTTAAGTTTACCTGACAAAACCAATTAACTAATCATGAAGAACTATTTATTAGCAGTATCATCCCTGTTTATTTTAAGTTTAACCGCTTGTAAAGACACAGGTAAAGAGCCCTCGAATATTACGATTGATGGGACAGCAACTGAACAACCAGCGAGTGCAGCACCCGCAACGGGGGCCGAAGCAACACCTGCTCCGAATACAGCAGCACAACCTGCAACAAACCAGGCAAGCACAACACAAGCAACTGGAGCGAAGAGCAATCTAAACCCACCACATGGACAGCCGGGTCACCGCTGTGATATTCAAGTAGGAGCTCCTTTAGACACTCCTCCAGGAGGTGGAATGTCTGCGACTGCAACTCCCGCATCAACGGCTAGTCAAGGACAACCTTTCCTAGTGAATGATGCCGCGAAAAGTCGTATTGCACAAGAGCAAGGTCAAACAGCAAGCAGTGGAAAAATCAATCCACCCCATGGACAACCAGGGCATCGTTGTGACATACAAGTGGGACAACCTCTTCCATAAGCAAATTATTTTACTATTTAATATCCGTAAAAAGGGCAAAATCGATCTTGATTTTGCCCTTTTTATCTTATTATCACTTGAGAAAGGCCAATTAATACGACAAAATAATCCGTATAACTTCCAGCAATATTGCTTATTTTTGCAGTCTTATTAATTTCATATATAGAATAGTTTATGATACAAGATCCGAAGAGATATACGCTAACGGCGGCATTGCCTTATACCAATGGGCCAATTCATATTGGACACTTAGCAGGTGTTTATGTTCCAGCTGATATTTATGCTCGATTCTTGCGAATGCAAGGCAAAGACGTTGCCTTCATCTGTGGAAGCGACGAACACGGGGTGGCTATTTCTATGAAAGCAAAAAAAGAAGGCATTACCCCTCAAGAGGTAATCGATAAATACAACGGAATCATCAAACAATCTTTTGAAGATTTCGGCATTACGTTTGACAATTACTCGCGTACTTCTTCTTCTGTTCACCATCAAACGGCTTCTGAATTTTTCAAGAAGTTGTATAACGAAGGGAAATTTATCGAAGAAATCACGGAACAATTATACGATGAGCAAGCACAGCAATTCTTAGCGGACCGCTTTGTTATGGGAACTTGCCCTAAATGTGCCAATGAAGAGGCTTATGGAGACCAATGTGAGAAATGTGGAACTTCATTAAATGCAACGGATTTGATAAACCCTAAATCCACCATTACAGGTAGTACGCCGATTTTGAAATCGACCAAACACTGGTTTTTACCCCTAGATCAATACGACGGATTTTTGCGTCAGTGGATTTTAGAAGGGCATAAAAACGATTGGAAACCCAATGTTTATGGCCAAGTAAAATCGTGGTTAGACGATGGTTTAAAACCTCGTGCGGTAACGCGTGACTTAGACTGGGGTATCCCTGTTCCTGTAGAAGGTGCAGATGGAAAAGTATTGTATGTATGGTTTGACGCGCCTATTGGGTATATTTCATCCACGAAAGAATGGGCAGCACGCGTAGGAAAAGACTGGGAACCCTATTGGAAATCAGAAGATACTAAATTGGTTCACTTCATCGGAAAAGATAATATTGTATTCCACTGTGTAATTTTCCCTGCTATGTTAAAAGCAGAAGGAAGCTATATCTTACCAGATAACGTACCAGCAAATGAGTTTTTAAACTTGGAAGGTAACAAGCTTTCAACGTCTAAAAATTGGGCGGTTTGGTTGCATGAATACTTGGAAGATTTCCCAGGAAAACAAGATGTATTGCGTTATGCTTTAACAGCAAATGCACCAGAAACAAAAGACAATGACTTTACATGGAAAGATTTCCAAGCGAGAAATAACAACGAATTAGTGGCTATTTTTGGAAATTTCATCAACCGTGTTGTCGTTTTAACGAATAAATATTACAACGGTATAGTTCCACAACCGCATGCTTTTTCTGAGGTAGATATTGCCACTTTAGAAGAATTAAGAGCCTATCCAGCTGTCATCGAAAGTTCTATTGATCGTTACCGCTTCAGAGAAGCGTTGGGAGAAATGATGAATGTAGCGCGTTTAGGAAATAAATACTTAGCGGATGAAGAACCTTGGAAGTTGATTAAAACAGATGAGGAAAGAGTACAAACGCAAATGTATGTGGCCTTGCAAATTGCTGCTGCCTTAAGTACGCTAGCAGAACCTTTCTTGCCTTTCACTGCAGCAAAATTAAAATCAATTTTGCGCCTAGAGACTCCATTAGCTTGGTCTGCCATTGAAGTGGATCAACCGTTAATCCAAGCGGGACACCAAATTGGAGAAGCGGAGTTGTTATTTGCTAAAATTGAAGATGAAGAGATTCAAAAACAATTGGATCGCTTAGAAGCTTCTAAACAAGCGAATAAAGTGGCCAATGCGGTGGTAGAACCTCAAAAAGAAACAGCAACCTATGACGATTTCACTAAATTGGATTTGCGTGTTGGAACGATTGTAGAAGCAGAAAAAATGCCAAAAGCCAATAAGCTTTTAGTGTTAAAAGTGGATACGGGAATGGATGTAAGAACGATTGTATCGGGAATTGCTGAGCATTTCAAACCGGAAGATATCATCGGGAAACGCGTAACGGTTTTAGCCAACTTAGCACCACGTGCTCTACGCGGTGTAGAAAGTCAAGGGATGATCTTAATGACAGAAGATGCCAACGGTAAATTGGTATTTGTCAACCCAGATGAAGAAGGTGTAAAAAATGGAGCAACGATTAATTAATTTTATAAAAAAAAGCCTGCAAATTGCAGGCTTTTTTTTGATTATGACTCCCATCGGCTACTATCATCCAAACGCATTAAATCATCCGAATCCAATTTCACCTGAGTTGCGCGAACTAAATGCTGTAATTGTTTGGCACTCGTAGCGCTAACGATTGGTGCTGTAACTACAGGTTGATGTAACAACCAAGCAATCGCTATTTCCGCACTTGTTGCCTCGTGTTTTTGAGCTGTTTTTGCTAACGCATCTAAAATGGCTAACCCTCGCTCATTTAGATAATGCTCCACCATCATTTTGCGAGCGCTTCCCTCTAAATCTGCGGCTGTTTTATACTTTCCAGATAAGAAGCCACTAGCTAAAGCAAAATAAGGCGCTACAGCCAGCTTTTCTTTCTCGACAATATCTTTATACTCCGTTTCGAATTGCACGCGATCATAGAGGTTATACAGCGGTTGTAGGGCAATATATTTGGTCCATCCTTTGGCTTCTGCAACTTGATTACTTTCAAGTAAGCGCTCTCCACTTAAGTTAGACGCTCCAAGTGCACGAACTTTTCCTGCTTGAATCAGTTCTTGAAATGTTCCCATGATTTCTTCTACTCCAACATTCACATCATCGTGATGGGAATAGTATAAATCAATATAATCCGTGCGCAAGCGAAGCAAAGACGCATCAACGCCATCGATAATCTGTTGTCTAGTCAACCCTCTTTCTACGCCTTGCATACCACCACCCACTTTGGTAGCCAAAACCACATCTTGTCTTTTCTTGCTCTCCTTAAACCATTTTCCGATAATGCGTTCAGACTCTCCTCCCACATTACCTTCAACCCAATGCGAATAACTATTTGCTGTATCAATAAAATTAATACCCTGATCGTGTAATTCATCTAGCATGCGCAGCGATGCTTTTTCATCTAAAGTCCATCCAAATACATTGCCTCCAAAGCAAATCTCAGCGATGCTCAGTTCATTGGTTAATTTCTTTTTCTTCATATCCTCAGTGTTTTTGTACATAAAAATGTTTAGTTGTAATGGAGTGACTCTCCATAATAAAGCGTTTGTACAAGATACAAAATAAAAAAAAGAGCGGTTATTTTCATAACCGCTCTTTCTATATATTGACTAATTTACTAGAAATTGAATCTCATTGTAAAGTTCCATGTTCTACCCGCTCCTAACATTACTTCGTTTCGAACATCAACACCTTTCCAAGTTGTACTCTCAGGAGTTGCTTCAATATTTGTTCTTGCAGAAGAAATATAGGTTGTATCGAATAAGTTATTTACGTTGAAACGCATTGTTAAAGCATTTTGTTTCTCTTTACCAAGTTCCATACGGTAAGATACTCCAGCATCCCATAAGTTAAATGCAGGTAACTTCATTGATCCACTTTTCCCTTTGGCATTTGCTTTATCAACATCTAATGAACCATAGAAATTATCATTGTATCTGTAGTTCGCATCAATTTTCAATCCTTTTGCAATTTCATAGCTTGCGCCTAAGTTAGCAATCAACTGTGGTGCTCCACCCACTTTAGCTCCATCGATATATAATGTGTGCGTTTTAAATCCTGACTCAGGTTGTCCTGGCTCATTATAAATAGGTTCATTTGTTTCTTCGTTATAGAAAGTTCCTGTAACATTAGAAGCATATTTCCAATCACCCCATGAGAAAGATCCTGTAATAGTTAAACGATCCACTGGATAGTAGATGAAATCCATTTCCATTCCAGAGTGTATTTGCTCTACTCCGACTAAAGTAGCATAACCATTAACTTGTAGTGGCTTTCCATTTGATCCAATCTCGTCTGTATCAAATCTACTTGTCGCACGAGTTACTCTATCTTTCCAAGATGTTCTATATAAGTTTAAGTTTGCTCTTAATTTATGGCTTCTATATCCATAACCAGCTTCAAATCCTAAAACTTTTTCATTTGTAAGATTTGGGTTTAGCGTATTCGTATTATTCAAATAAACCCCGTTGTTCATAAAAGGTTGACGAGAGAAATATCCAGAATTTACGAATACATTGTGGTTTTCGTTGATATTGTAGTTTGCTCCCCCTTTAATACTTCCTCCTAAGATACTTTCCCAATCCGTTTTGTAATCTTTTGCTCCTTGAGCAGTCGAACGGTCATAGTTGAAATAATCAACACGTTGCATCCATTGGTTAGAAATAGCTCCTTGTACAAATACAGATAAATCATCTTTAGAGTATTCAACTTGTCCAAATCCACCTAACCATTTTACATTACCATCATTGTGGTATCCTACTTTTTCTCTATTGTTCCAATTTACCCAAGGGTTCATTGTAGCTTTTGCTTCATAAGTTTGACTTACGATATAGTGTTGACCTCCATTATTTTTATTATTATTCACGTAATATCCGTCAGCACCTAATAAATTATCTAATAATTGGTAGTGGTATCCTTTGTAAATACGTCCATCTAAACCAAAATCAACAGTCCAGTTTTCATTTACTTTCGCATTTAAATTAATCACCGTACCATACCAGTCATGTGAGTTTATACTTGAACGACGTGCCCAACCTCCTCTATTTTTATTTTTAGGATCATAGGCCATAACATAATGACCTTGTTGACCTGGATTGTTTGGATCATCTACTAAAGGATTACTTGTATTATTCCAATCAGCGATTGTTTCACCTCTATTCCAAGCAGCGATATCATCAAAACGCATATGTCCGTTTGCATCTCTAACCTCAGGTCCGAAATCTCTGTAACCATTTGGTCCACCACCAATTGTTCCAGTTCCTCCACCACGTCCCCAAGATCCGTAGAATACTGCACCTAATGTCCATGTTTCATTGATATTGAAATCGTAGTTGATAGACATTACTGGTTTGTTATAGTAGTTTGATTTAAAGTTAAAACGTTCACCATTGTAAAATCCTGTATCAGGATTGAATCTTTTGTTCATTTTCCCACCATTCCATTTTTGGATGTTTTCGATAGAAACTGAAGTAGAACGTTGATCGTGATCTTGTTTAGCACCAGTGAAAGTGAATTGAACATTGTGACGAGAATCTTTCGATTTGTACCCTAAACCTAAGTAGTAGTTGTACCCTTCGAATCCTGTTCCTTCCACATATCCACTTCCTCTAGTATAACCTAATAATACCGAAGCAGATAGTCCATTTTCTAATACACCTGTATTATAAGAAGCTAATCCTTTGAAATAGTCTCCTGTTCCAACACCTGCAGAGATAGATCCTCCTTCTCTTGCATCAGATGTACGTGTTAAAACGTTAATCGTTCCTCCAACTGAAGAAATTGCAATTTTAGAAGATCCTAATCCTCGTTGTACCTGCATCGCAGATGTAACGTCTGATAAACCAGCCCAGTTAGACCAATATACAGCTCCACCTTCCATATCATTAACAGGCATACCGTTAATTAATACAGCCACGTTTCGTTGATCAAATCCTCGGATGTTAATATTAGAATCACCATATCCTCCTCCACCTTTAGAAGCGTAAACAGAAGGTGTTGTGTTTAAGATTTCAGGAAACTCTTGAGAACCAAGCTTTTCTTGAATTTCAGCTGCTTTAATAGTAGACACAGCAACTGGTGTTTTACGGTCTTTTGCAACGTCTGCAACTCCCATGATCACAATGTCTGCTAACATATTCTCATCTGGGTTTAATACAACGTTTCCAACATTTGCTACGTTGTTTGCATCAACTTTAAACGCAACTGTTTTCGATTGATAACCAATAAAAGAGATAACAACCTCTCCTTTATCGCTATTTACAGTTAAAGTAAACGCTCCATTCGCATCAGTAGATACTCCATTTTGCGTTCCCTTCACTAGTACAGTCGCACCAGGCAAGCTCATGTTTAGCTCTCCATCAATGACCGTACCCTTTACTTTGTTTTGTGAAAATGCAGATGTTGACGTAATAACCATTACGAAAAACAACATCCAGTTCTTCAAGTTTCTCATTTTGTAAGTGTAAGTGATAAATTAATTTCACCGCAAATGTACAAAAAGATACTCCTCAAATGTTACGAAATTATTAATTTTAACTTGTAGCCCAATTTATTGAATTCTAAACAGTTCTGTTTCTCAAATAATAATTCAGCAAAAACGCTGTAGAACTGTCGTGTTTCAGTACATTATTCGAAATTATTTCGCCTTGAATATTTTTTGCTAAAACTTTGCCATATTCCACACCAAATTGATCAAAACTATAAATATTCCAGATCACACCTTGAACAAAAGTCTTGTGTTCATATAATGCAACTAAGGCCCCTAGTGATTCTGGTGTCAACTTGTCAATTAAAAGAGTATTAGAAGGTTTGTTTCCTTGAAATTCTCTAAAATTTTGCACTAAAGGGTTTTCTGTTTCCGTTTCTTTCGTTGTGTCTTTTCCATTTAACAAGGCTTCCGTTTGTCCGAAAAAGTTGGACATTAGGATAGTATGGTTACAATCTGAGGCACTGTATGGATTAATAAAACCTATAAAATCCACGGGAACAACTTTAGTTCCTTGGTGAAACAATTGGAAAAAGGCATGTTGAGCAGATACTCCTACATCACCCCAAATTAATGTTCCAGTTTCGTAATTCACTGGATTTCCCTCTCGGTTTTTATCTTTGCCATTACTTTCCATGATCATTTGTTGCAAATGTGCAGGAAAACGTTCTAAGAATTGACTATATGGAACAACCGCTTCTGTTTCATAACCAAAGAAATTGTTATACCACACGCTTAACAAAGCACAAACTACGGGGATATTTTGTTCAAAATGAGCAGTACGAAAGTGTACGTCCATTTTATTAGCTCCTTTCAGCAAGCGTTCAAAATTCTCATACCCAATTGCCAAAGCGATCGATAGCCCTACTGAACTCCACAGCGAAAAACGCCCTCCAATATGATCCCACATGGGAAAAATAGTTTCCGGTTGAATGCCATACGCCACTGCTCGATCAATTTCGGCAGTTACCCCAACCAAATGAGGACCGAGCTTCTCTTTTTTCACTTTGGTCTTTAACCACTCTACTACTTTATCCGCATTTAAAACTGTTTCTTGCGTCGTAAAAGTTTTGGAAACAACAAGTACTAAGGTAGTTTCCGGGTTTAGTTTACGTAACACCGCATACAAATAATCGTCATCGACATTTGAAATGAAATGAACATTCAACTGATTGCTGTAATTTGCCAAGCCTTGCACCACCATCTTAGGTCCAAGATCTGAACCACCAATACCAATATTGACGATATCCGTAAAAGGCTCTCCTGTACTGGAAGTATATTCTCCTTGTATCACACGTTCAACAAAGTCCTTCATGCGATCACGTGTTTGGCGAATTTCATCCAAGATATTCACACCATCAACAACGATTGAGGCATTTGGATTAAAATCGCGTAATGCTGTATGCAATACGGCTCTATCTTCTGTCTTATTTAACTTCCTTCCTGTAAATAAGTCTTCGATTGCTTCTTTCAAGTGCATTTCTTCCCCCAACTCACACAAGTAAGCTAACGTTTCTTTCGTTACCTTATTTTTAGAGTAATCAAGCAGAAAATCATCGAATTGAATATTAAATGAACTCCCTCTACTAGAATCCTCTTTAAAGAGGTCTTGCATTTGGATCAACTTCATTTGCTCAAAGTGCTCACGTAGTTTACTCCATGCAGCAGTACTAGTAGGATTTATAGTTTGTAACATTATAATGTAAAAACAGCAATTATTTATTAAACTTTTCTTTTATCACAGCATCCAATTCTGCTTTAAGCGGTTGGATATATTCTTTATAAGCAGGAATATCTTTTTTATCCATCGGTTCTGAGTTTGGCAACACTTGACCAAGCGGATCCACCTGTACTCCGTTTTTCCAAAAGCGATAACACACGTGTGGTCCCGTAGCCAATCCTGTACTTCCTACCAATCCAATCGTTTGTCCTTGCGTTACGTATTGTCCCTTTTTTACAAGAATTTTAGACATGTGTAGGTATTGTGTAGAATATGTACCGTTGTGTTTTACTTTTACGTAATTACCATTTCCAGCTGTATAACCTGTACGCTCTACCACACCCGAAGCAGTGGTCATGATTGGCGTACCTGTTGGCGCAGCATAATCTGTTCCATTATGAGATTTCCACGTTTTTTGAACCGGATGAAATCTGCTTTTAGTATAGCGCGAGGTAATGCGGAAGAATTTTAGGGGTGCCTTTAAGAACATACTCTTCATCGGGCGCCCTTCCTCGTCGTAATAATCTTTTCCTTTAGTTCCTTGTCTTTGATACGGGAAGGAATACAAGTCCTTTCCTCTATAATTAAAATAGGCAGCCTCAATTTTTGAAATACCTACATACACCGTATCGTTAATGTATTTTTCTTCTATAGTTACCGCAAAGCGATCGTTTGGTTGTAATTTAAAGAAGTCAATCGACCAAGCGAATATCTGAGACATACGCGTAGCTAAGGATTGATCCACCCCTTCATTGCTCAAACTAACAGAAAGTGAGCCCTCAATAGTTGAGGCTACTGTTCTTCTTCGGATGGTAACCGGATAGGTCTTCGTATAAGCAGTAACTGTATCGCGTAAGTCGATAACCTGATAACCCGAAATATTAGGGTGGTAAACAAACGCTGCTAACTTGTCTGGATTCTCTTTATACTTAATCAGCGTATAAGGTTGTCCGGCGCGGATACCTCTTACATTGATTGTGTCTTTTACTTTGGTAACAATATTGTGTACATCTGTAGCATTGAGGTTGAAATCGCCAAAAATCTTACCTAGGTTATCGCCCGACCGTATCGTATCTTCCGTTACGACATAATCTTTCAAATTAAACCCATATAATTCGGCTACAATTTCCTCTACTGTTTCTTCTTCAGTATCTGTACTTACTTCCATTTCTGCTTCCTTTTTACAAGAAGTGAACAAAAGAAGTCCTGTTAACAACATAAAAATTTTATACTTCAAACCTAACTTTTTTCTATTTTAAACCAATCCTTTTCCCCAATTCTCCATTTCTTCTTCTGACCATAATGCAGGGAAGAAAATTCTTTTTTGATATTCTGGCAACATGTACTTTTTCCAATCACTACCGCCGGTGGCTTCCTTCGTTACCCCCGTACTCTCTAAGTACTTTAATGCTGTTTTATAGTGTCCAATCACCCAAGTAACATTGACGGTATAATCGTAATGTTTCATGGCTTGAATTAACGCTGGACGCTCTTGTTCTTCTTTGGGAAGTTCAACAAATTTCTGCCATAAATTTGTTTTTTCATAATCTTTCATTGCTTTAACAAAAGTTTGACTGTATTTCTTCTCAAACGCATCGAGCAAGTAGGACTTTTCACCAGTCTTATAATTTTTTCCAGCAGCCTGCCAATACATAAATTCTAACGCTTCTTCTGCTGAAATATTTTCCGGTAAGTCAGCAATAAATCGCTTGTCGATCAAATTTTTCCAATCTGTTGATCCAAATTCGATCAAACGATATTGAGCGCTTTGAAAACCACTTGCAGGCGCTAGTGTATTTCTAAATTTATTATACTGTTCTACGTCCATTCCATCCCCCATTATGCTAAAAGAATTAGTCAACATATCAAAATATCGGCTAATTCTCATCAATTTATCAGTAAAAACCTCGACGTCAATTTTAGCTGTAACGGCCAATTGTTCAATTTCCCATAAAATCATTTTAAACAATAACTCATTGACTTGGTGATACATAATAAACACCATTTCATCTGGGTATAGGGTACGCTGGATTTGCAGGCCTAACAAAGCATCAGTTTGTATATAATCCCAGTACGTAAGGGGCTTGGCATGCAACAACCCTTCTAAATGTACATTGGGATTTTGTCCCATTTGGGTAAATTTTTCTTCTAAATTTTTTATGTGTTGATTGGTTAAGTCGTTCATGGTTTATTCGGTCTTTAAGGTGGTAACTAATCCTTTGTATTCTTCTAGATCTGCTTTTAATGACCCAACAGCTAAGCTTGCTTTAATTCGCAAAGGAACCTTATTACTGTCTGCTGACACCCAAACAGTTAAGCTTTCTTTCTCTTTAAATACACGTCCTGCCATCACATAAGGTCTAAAAGACAAGGCTTTAATTTTACCAAATTTAGTTTTTAATTCAGAGGTTCCCAAGTATTGTAATTTAAAACGAAAAACCTCTCCATCGAAAAACATATCGATTTCCACGGCTTCATTCTTTTTTAAACTGTCTAATTTAGGGTGATTTCTAAGGTAATAAAAAGCAGATACGATATCCTGCACCTCTTTTACAATGGGATAGGTATTTTCTTTATTTTTTTCGTAGTCTTTAACTAAGACATTTTTCTTGGAATAATCAAAGAATCCTTCTTGATCTTTGGTATAGCCACCTTCGTCAATTTTTCGAACAAATCGATGAGGCACAACTTGATCTTTCTCAAAATAACTTTGATAATCATCGTATACTTTAAAAAATACTTTTGAAAGTCCTGTTGTATAGCCAATACCTTTTGCGTGATACATACTTTTTCCTTTGTATGAAGTTTCAGCTAGTTGTAGTTCGGCTATTCCTGCATTGAGGAAGCCATAGGAAACTCTAAACTTTAGGTATTCTCCCGCTTTAAATGCTTTGGGTTTGCTTTGTGCAAAAGTAACAGTTACACAAGCTAAGAAGATATAAATAACAAATAATACTTTTTTCATAGTCGGCTAATTTTATTCAAAAATAACAAACAAAAAAACCCAGTCAAATAATTGACTGAGTTTTTATGCTATTAACCAACCAAAAAACTATAAATTATGAAAAATTTATTACACTCAAATAAAGCTTATGACATCTTTATTTTTGCGAGTGCAAATGTACAGTTTTTTATTGATTATTCATATATCCTGCATCTTTTAACCTCACTTTAACTATAACATGTTCAAAATGAGGCTTTTTAAGATATTATTAACTCAGATTATAATGTTCCGCGTAACTCTTGTTCACGTTCGATTGATTCGAAAAGTGCTTTAAAGTTACCTGCACCGAATCCTCTAGCACCCATTCTTTGAATAATTTCGAAGAATAAAGTTGGACGATCCTCTACTGGTTTGGTGAAGATTTGTAATAAATATCCTTCTTCATCCGCATCCACTAAGATACTTAATTTTTGAAGTTCTTTGATATCTTCTTTCATCATATCCATGTGTACACCTAAACGTCCAGGGATTGCATCATAGTATGCTTGTGGCGGAGCAGATAAAAACTCAACACCTCTAGCTCTCATTTCACCTACAGTTTTGATGATATCATCAGTAGCTACTGCGATGTGCTGAACCCCAGGTCCGTTGTAGAAATCCAAATACTCCTCTACTTGAGAACGCTTTGCTCCTTCTGCTGGTTCGTTGATAGGGAATTTGATACGTCCATTACCGTTAGACATTACTTTACTCATTAAAGCAGAATACTCTGTATTAATTTGCTTGTCGTCAAACGATAAGAAGTTTACGAATCCCATCACGTCTTCATACCATTTTACCCAAGTATTCATTTCGTTCCATCCCACGTTTCCTACCATGTGATCCACGTATTTCAAACCAACTGGCGCTGGGTTGTAATCGCTTTCCCATTTAACGAATCCTGGTAAAAACACTCCTTTGTAGTTCTTTCTCTCCACAAACATGTGTACAGTTTCTCCGTAAGTATAGATACCTGCGCGAACTGTTTCACCAAATTCGTCTGTTTCCACTACAGGTTCCATATACGATTTAGCTCCACGGCTTGTTGTTTCTTCGTATGCTTTACGTGCATCTTCTACCCATAACGCCACTACTTTAATTCCATCTCCGTGTTTAACGATGTGATCATTTAACTCAGACTCAGCAGTAAGTGGTGTTGTTAGAACGATGCGAATTTTATCTTGTACTAAAACGTATGACGCTCTGTCTTTTACACCTGTTTCTAATCCAGCATAAGCCAACGATTGAAATCCAAAAGCAGTTTTGTAGAAATGTGCTGCTTGTTTAGCGTTTCCAACGATAAATTCAACGTAATCTGTTCCTAATAAAGGTAAGAAATCTTGTGCTCCTTCAAATATTTTTTCTAAGCCAAATTCAACTGACTTTACTTCTTTACTCATAATTATAGTTTTAGTTGTTGTTTATTCTGTTTTTGAATTTTTATTCTTCTAACCAAGATTGGTAGTATTGTTCATCGGCAATTTTCATGGCTTCTTCCGTTACCATTAAAGGCTTGAAGGTATCAACCATAACGGCTAACTCTTCGGTTACTGTTTTTCCGATCGAACGTTCTGCAGCCCCAGGATGCGGTCCATGTGGAATACCCGCAGGGTGAAGTGAAATATGCCCTGGTGCAATATCATTACGACTCATAAAATCACCATCTACATAGTATAATACCTCATCACTGTCGATATTACTGTGGTTGTAGGGCGCAGGAATAGCATCCGGATGGTAGTCGTATAACCTCGGTACAAAAGAGCAAACAACGAAACCAGCAGTTTCAAATGTTTGATGTACAGGAGGCGGTTGGTGAATGCGTCCAGTAATGGGTTCAAAATCGTGAATCGAAAACGCATACGGATAGTTGTATCCATCGTATCCAACCACATCAAAAGGATGAGTCGCATAGATCATTTCGAAGATTTCATCCTGTTTTCTCAACTTAATTAAGAAATCTCCTTTTTCATCATAGGTTTCTAAATTTTCAGGAAGACGGATATCTCTCTCGCAAAATGGCGAGTGTTCCATCAATTGTCCGAACCAGTTTCTATAGCGTTTCGGCGTATAAAACGGGTGTTTAGATTCTACGATAAATAGTCGATTATCTTCGGTGTCGAAATCCATCTTGTAAATCATTCCTCGTGGAATAACAAGGTAATCTCCGTATTTAAAGGGTATATTCCCTAGAAAAGTACGCAACGTACCCGATCCTTTATGGATAAAAATCAATTCGTCTGAATCGGTATTCTTGTAGAAATAATCCTCCATTGAATGTTTAGGAGCCGCTAATACAATGGTACAGTCACTATTGGTCAAAACTGCTTTTCGGCTTTCTAAAAAATCATTTTCGGGTTCTACTTGGAATCCTCTTAGTCGGTAAGATTGAATGTTATTTGCTTTCGCAATTTTAGGTGCGACAGAATACTGTTTGCGTATTTCTTTCACCTGTGTTGGTCGGTGTACATGGTACATATTTGTTGACATTCCGTCAAAACCAACTGTACCAAACAATTGTTCATAGTATAAGTCACCGTTTTCCTTGCGGAAAATCGTATGACGTTTAGGGGGAATACTCCCTAAGCGATGATATAAAGGCATAATTACTTATAGTTTTAAGGTTGGAAAAAAAATAATATAAGTAAAAGTCTCTCATTCAGGATTTCTCTTGATCAGAAACTTAATATAAGCCAATAAACCGTCCCATTGTATATTCATAATGTCACAAATATCGAAATAAAAATGATATATCCAACTTTATAACCAAATTTTATTTACGTATTGCTAAAACACCCCCTCTTGACCTCCTTGAATTCTTAACTAAAACCAAAAGCCTACAGAGAAAAAAGTATAGCTACTTCCCGTATCTGGCGAATAGCTGTATTTAACTTCAATCGGTCCAATCATGGTTTGCATTCCATATCCCAAAGAGTATCCAGAATACTTCGATTTAAACAACCACTCTGAGCCAGAAAAAATATCTTCTCCAACATTTGCAAAATTGGCCGAAAAGTTAATATGGTGTTTTTTGAAAATTTCATAATCTAGATCGATCGATCCCAAAATGTAGGAGTTTCCAGCAATACTCAACAAATCATACCCATAAAATGGGATAATATTATCGCGTTCTGCAAATCCGTACCCGCCTAAGAAATAAACAAAGCCGATTGAAGGTGTATTTCCAATAGTTGCTCCCATACGCGAACGCAGATCGACATTCAACTTATCTGTGATCTTAGTAGCATAACCTACTTGCCCCGTGATGGTCGAAAAGTTCTGAAAATTACCTAGATAATCCGAAGACAAGAAGTAGTTTTTATATTCTCCTTTAAACATAAACCCCTTGCGTGGAAAGTACTTATTATCATAAGTATCAAAGGTAAAGCTAGCAAATCCTCCCAAATAGGTACTTCGGTCAAAATTGTTATGTTCAATTGCAAGCGTATTGCTCTTTACATCAAAATAGCGGTGTTCCAATCCAGCGGCAACTAAAAATTTTTGTTGGTAAAAGGTCTGGAAGACTAAACGGTTTTCAAAATCTTTATAGTCAACGCTAAATTTAGATGGATAATTCGATAAATCGCCTTGTCCTGGCACAATAACTCGATCGCTATCTGTCAACATTTTAAAGCGTAAATCACTGCTAAATTGGTTGAATTTGGAATTGATTCCCACACTCCAATAAAAACCATTATCTACAAAATAGTTGAAATTATAGCGCACATTATCCCCTACCGCCACATCCAATGACGCGACATCACTCTTGAGCAATAGATTTTTTTGTGTCACATTAACCAAGGCGGCGGATTTATATAGTCCGTCGTAATGTACACCTAGTTTTAGATAGCGCTTAATTGGGTTTTCTACCATATCCAACACCAAGGCATCTCCGTCTCCATTCGCATCAAAACGGTAGGAAATACTGCTAAAGTTATCGGATCCATTGAGTTGATCGATACCTTTTTCTAAATCGTCAAAAGTGATATAGCTCTCAGGTTTAAACCCTAACTTTCCGTGAACATAACGCTGCGTATAGTGTTTTAACCCATTAATATCAATCGAGTTAACGTACAATTTATCGGTGTATTTTGGCACAAACTGCTTTTGCAAAACATCTTTTCTTCCGCCTATTTTTTTAATTTCTTCTACTTTCAGCTTCGCAGCTTCTACTCCTCTTTCAATAATTGCCTTTCCTTCTTCGAAAGAAATAACAGTATAGCCAGAAATATCGGGTTTAATATAAATATCCGTTTTTTCGACCTTATCTTTCATTTGATTAATGGTGGAATAGTTGGAAATTTGAAGCAGAACATCGGCAGCGCCGTTGATATCTTCCATGGATTTAAGTCCATCTTGCACATCGACGCCAATGACAATATCCGCCCCTAAGGCTCGGAGTTCGTCTATGGGATAATTGTTGACAATACCTCCATCGATCAAGTGATTTTCGTCAATTAAGACTGGAGCAAACAAGGACGGAAAGGCACCACTAGCCAAGATAGCTTGCGGCAAATAACCCGAATCAATCAAAACGGGCTTCCCTGTTTCAATATTGGTAGCAATACACAAAAAAGGAATATTCAGATCATTAAAATCACGTACGTGTCTTACATGTGCTAAAAGCTTGTTCATCAAGTTGTAGTTGTACATTCCTCGAGAAAAAGCTTTGGGCAATCCTATTTTAAACTTATCAAAGGGCAAAGTTAGCGCGTAGATTTCATCGTTTTTCTTTTCGTAAAATGATTTGGATACGCGGGGAATATAATCTCGTATTAAAGCTGTGGCGTCAATACTACTAAATATAGAATCTAATTCAGTCGCCGTATATCCTGCAGCATAAAGTCCCCCAACAATAGCTCCCATACTTGTACCAGTAATGTAGTCTACTTGTACACCTTCTTCTTCTAGTACTTTCAGCACACCAATATGGGCCAATCCCTTGGCACCACCACCACTCAAAACCACTCCCACTTTCGGTCGGCCGGTCGGTTGAGTGGGCTCTTGAGCAAATCCCTGAGCTCCGAGTAAACCTAGTACTAATACAACGATAATTCTGAACATAGTTTCCCTTTTTTTTCGCCCTACTAATTTACTTCAAATGTTCCAATAAAACGTGTGTTTTTGCTTTTCCTATGATACTTTCTATCTCTGCTGGCTCTGCTTCTTTTATCCGCTTCACTGATTTAAAGTGATTGAGCAATTTGGTTTTGGTTTTTTCACCAATTCCAGGCACATCGTCTAACTTGCTAGTTATCGCATTTTTACTGCGCTGGTTGCGGTGAAACGTCAATCCAAATCGGTGCGCCTCGTCTCGAAGGTGAATGATCACTTTCATTGTCTCTGAACGCTTATCCAAATACAAAGGATAGCTATCTCCTGGATAAAAAATCTCTTCGAGTCGCTCTGCCAAACTGATGATTGGAATTTTTCCTCTTAACCCTAGATCTTCCAAACTCTTTAACGCTACCCCCAATTGCCCTTTTCCACCGTCAATAACAATTAAATCAGGCAGAGGTTCTTTCTCATCGAGTAGGCGTTTGTATCGTCTGAAAACAATTTCTTGCATGGAAGCAAAGTCATTGGGACCTTCTACGGTCTTTACATTAAAATGACGGTAGTCCTTTTTACTCGGTTTTCCGTCTTTAAACACGACACAAGCGGCAACGGGATTGGTTCCTTGAATATTGGAGTTATCAAAACACTCGATGTGGCGAGGTTCTTTTGGCAATCGCAAATCTTTCATCATCTGTTGCATGATGCGTTTAACATGTCGATCGGGATCTACAATCTTAATTTGCTTCAACTGATCTAGACGATAGAACTTAGCATTGCGTTCGGACAAATCCAACAGGGCTTTTTTATCTCCCATCTTTGGAACCGTTACTTTAATGTCCTCTCCTAATTCTACATCAAAGGGAACGAGTATCTCTTTGGTCAATAGTTCAAATCGACTTCGTATTTCAACAATAGCCAGCTCGAGCAGCTCTGCATCAGTTTCTTCTAGTTTCTTTTTTAGTTCCATATTGTGTGAGCGAATAATCGCCCCATAAGAAACTTGTAAGAAATTGACATAGGCATTTGTTTCATCCGAAAGAATGGTAAAGACATCTACATTGCCAATCTTGGGGTTGACAATAGTAGATTTGGCTTGATAGTTCTCAAGCAGCTCAATCTTTTCTTTGATCTGTTGTGCTTCTTCAAAACGCATATCAGCAGCTAATTCCAACATATAGGTTTTGAACCCTTTGAGACTTTCCTTGAAATTCCCCTTGAGAATATCGCGTATTTCTGTAATTTTTTTATCGTATTGTTGAGCTGATTCATAGGCTTCACAAGGCCCCCCACAATTGCCAATATGATATTCTAAGCAAACTTTGAATTTTTCACTGCGGATATTTTGTTGGGATAGATCATAATTGCAAGTGCGTATGGCATACAACTCTTTGATCAAATCCAATAGGGTTGCGACAGTTTTCGTACTAGTATAAGGACCAAAGTATTCTGAACCATCTTTGACCATGCGACGCGTAGTAAAAACGCGGGGAAAGGCTTCTTTCTTAATGCAAATCCAAGGATAAGATTTGTCGTCCTTCAACAAAACATTGTATCGGGGCTGGAGTTGTTTTATCAGGTTGTTTTCCAACAACAGTGCATCGGTTTCAGTTGGAACAACTATATGTTTAATTTTTACAATTTTTCGAACTAAGACATTCGTTTTTGCATTGTCATGCACTTTATTGAAGTAGGAGCTCACACGCTTCTTTAGATTTTTTGCTTTACCGACATACAAAATCTTCCCTTCTTTATCAAAATACTGATATACACCAGGTTGATCCGGTAAGGATTGTATCTGTAAGGCTAACTCTTCTTTTACTTGCATCGCTCCATGATTAAAGTACAAAATTAAAGTTTAAAATGTATGAGAACAAAAAAGCGATGAAAATTCATCGCTTTTTTCCATTTAAATTAATCAATTATAATGGATATAACTCCTCTATTTTTATCGTCTTAAAAGATAAAGCCAACTATTTTTGCCGAATTATCCGATGGCTGGTCTATCATGTTAAAGCTAAGGTTTGGCCTTAAACAACTTAACACTGATCCCCAAAACCAGAACCATACAAACAATGGCAACCCAAAACCAAGCAGGAGGAAATACCCAAAAGTTCATCCCTGCCCATAGTAGCAATAACACTGCAAATATTTTAAACCGATAGGTAATTATAAGTTCCATTACTATTTTTACTTTCTAAGGATATAATCAATTGTGATTATTGTTTTTATACATTCATTTCATACCCTCTTTCTAGTGTATCTTATGTTTTGTTTCATACCAGCATTCCGGACTGCCAGTTATACAGAAACAACACGTTTTTTCTTATTTTACTTTTTTATATTCGCCCGCAAGCACTGCATATACTATTGCAGTTGCATCACTAGTTTGATAACCGTATGCAAAAGCAAGCGGTCTTAATCTGTTCCACTCGTCATCTGGATCGTTGATATCTTTTACAAATTGCAACAATTTTACTTCCTTAGCACTTAATAATGGATTAGCTTCAGGACTAACAGCCCACGCTTTTTTATCCACGATCAATTCGTTCAAATACGTTTTTGCTGTTGCACTATAGTTTAGTCCACCAATCAATTTGGCCTGATCCGTATGCATTACGTTTTTTACTTCAAATGCCTTTGGTGTTTTATACGATGCGTCTAACATAGCAACAAAACCAGCAGTAGCCAAAGCGTTGCTTTCTACATGTGCAATCATTTCTTTTAAGTCAGTATAACTGCTTTGATTTTCAACTGCGCTTTCAACACTAGTCATCACACTTAACCAATTTGTCGGCGTTACCGCATGAACCTCATTTGTATATTTTAAGGGTTCAGTCTGTCCGTCATCTGTACTACATGAAGCGAACAACAAGCCGAATACTGCGCAGATATAAATCTTTTTCATAGTTTTGCCTTTTAATTTTTACTATAAGTTCCTTTTTGAATTCAAATCTTGTTCATGGGAACAAATTTGATTTCGTATGATTTTCAAAGCAAACTTAGGTTGTTTGAGAAAAAATCACAAATTTCGATCATTCCTATAGCGGAAGTATTGTAAATCGAAAAGGAGGATTTGTAAAACACACTGATTACTAAGGGGTTAATTCCTTAAAATTAGAACGAGAGAAAATTTGTCAATGGATCGGAAAATTTGTAAAAAACACTGAACATCAATGTTTTATAAAACACAAAAAAACACTACCTTTAAGAAAACGCTTTTAAAACCTTACAAAATGGGTGTAAAAAAACTCTTGTTTCTCTTTGTTGTAACCCTTAGTGGCGGACTTTCCTATGCATTGCCTGCTCAAAATCATGCGGATTATAAGAATTGGTCCTTACAAGATCTCCTTTTTAGCATTAATTCCGACTTATTAAGCCCTGCAGACAAGGAAATATATCTCGAATATTACTTGCAAAAAGCAAAAAAAGAACAAGTATCCGAAGCTATTATCGTGGGTTATCGCAAAAAGGTATTTTTAGAAAAAGCGTATGATCAACAAATGCTTTACGCTGATAGTTTACTTAATTATACGCTAACATTAAATGATATCAAAGCGGTAGGCACAGCCTATAATGTAAAAAGTTATGTGGAATACATTAACAAAAACTATAAAACAGCCTTAGAACACGGACTAAAAGCAGAAGATTATTTAAAGGGAGCCCAAGATGAATATACTTTGAACAAAGTTAAAAGTTCAATTAGTTCCATTTATTACCATCTAGACGATTATGAAAAATCCGAAAAAGTAACCAGAGAGATTATTGACTATTACCAAAGCAAACTCCATGATACAAGTAATGCATATAACAATTTACGCGGTTATATCACCAATGTTTTCGCCTTAAGCAAAACCAACTTTCGCCAGCAAAAAACGGATACCATCCAACTTTTACTAGGTGAGGGTTATGCAGCCATCGACAAGCTGAACTCCAGGGATAAAGCATTAGAAACGGCCTATTTTGATTTAATCAACGGGATGTATAATCACCGCATGAAAAATTATTCTGCTTCTGATTCCTTGCTTACTATATCCCTAACGCCAATACAAACCAATGGAGATTTTGCCAATGAACACCTAGTTTACCTTTACTTGGGGAAAAATGCATGGGAAAGCAGTCAACCAGAAAAGGCATTGCCCTATTTCGAAAAGATAGAAAAACTCTATCTCGAAACGACGTTTGCCAATACCGAACTAAGTGAGGCTTTTGACTATTTGATCACCTATTATCAGAGCAAAAAGAACTTAGAGAAAGAATTGTACTATACCAAGCTATTAATGGGGCTTTCTTCCGAACTACACAAAAAGAACAGCAAGCTAAGCACCTATATGCACGTGCATTTAGATACAAAGAAATTAGAAGCTTCTCAAAAAAAGTTGGAGTACGAACTCTCCAAAAGTCATTCGAAGATTAAAGGCTTGTATGGTCTAGTAACTGTATTGATTTTTATTGTGTTTATAGGACTTTTATACTACCAAAAGAAGCAACAAAAACTACAACAACAATACAGACAGATTATTGAGCGCGCGCCTCTAACGACCAACCAACTTACTGAGCGATTAAAACAATCACCAGCAGCTTTGCCTATAGAAACTCCTGAATGGGGCCAACCACTCCACACAACACAGGTTTTGGCAAAGAAATTAGAGGACTTTGAAAATAAAAAGGGTTTCTTGCAAAAAATTACGCAAGATGAATTAGCCCGTCAATTCGGAACCAATCGCAATACCCTATCCAAGTTTTTTAATGAAGAAAAACAGATTAACTTCTCTGACTATTTGAAGCAACTTCGAATCCAGCACGCAGTGCATGAATTGACTTATAATCCTAAGTTACATCTGCTCAATCTAACAGGTTTAGCTGAAGCGTTTGGCTTTGGAAACTCCAAAAGCTTTTCTACCGCATTTAAAGAAATCACCAAGCTATCGGTGACCGATTTTATTAAGATGCGTCAACAAGATGAAGATTTTAAAGAAATGGATAACAATACTACTATATCGTAAAAAAAATATTGAAATTCATCGCTTTAGTTTTTCAATATACAATCTCTCGATCAATACAAATGCTTCACCTAGTATTATCACCATATTCTTTCAATCGCTCACTAGAGCTTTGCAATCATGGTTTTGATTTCTCTTTCAATTCGGCTAAATTATGTAATTCTAACCTTCTTTTCACATGTAATCGAATATATTGAAATAACGAATATTTATTTTCTATCGTCACGTCTTGCCTATCAACGGTATTTATTTTTAAATATTTCACCCACTTCACCTCTGAATTAGTTAGCCTGTATACCTCAAATAAGTCGAGCTTTTGTTTAAGTTTTTCCCCGTCCAACCCATAATTCACCTCAATGAGCCGTTGAACTAATGTACTCTTTCTTTTAAAAATATAGTTCGCTCTAGGATTAAAGTAAGTCGTTTCACGTGCCGTGTTAATAAATCGAACTATTCGTTTTTCAAGGCAATCTACTTCAAACAACCAATAATTATCCCAAGCATCATCATACACATAATAAGCGGCATTGATTTTTTTGACCTTTAGTTTTTTCAGGCTTTTCAACAACGCATTGAACTGTTTTTTACTGTTAAAAAAGAAATAATCCCGATGTTCTCTCTTCATTGGAAGATCGACTACAGCATCACTACTATCCATATAATCCGCTTGTTTATCAGAAATAAAAAGCGATGTATTAAAATAGGAGTTATACGTTAGATACCCCTCTTCATTAGCGATTAACTCCCCCTTCCTATCATTTTCATAAATCATTCCCTTATAATAAAAAAACTGCTTGTCAAAAGGGTATATACGGTATTGCTCATAGGTATTTTGAAGGACCTCCATCAATTCTTGTTTGGCGTCCAAGTGTAATGTTATAACAATTGGATCTAAAAATTCATCCAAGCAAATGATTCCTTGATTTACGGTGGTAACATGTCCATATTCTGGATGTACAAGGGTTATGTCTTATATCTTTGGATCTAAGGCTACTTTTCCCTCTCCATCCGTTACTCCTACTATTTTGTTTTCCGCGTCATAAACCACAACATTAGCAATGAGTAGCTGTTTTCCACAGTCCTTAATAGTTGTTTGACCTAAAGATTTGTCGATTATTAAAAATAAAAAACATCCTAAAAATAATAGTACTCTCATTTATATATTTGTTTAAGCGGGTGTACCCAAATGTCACCCGCTGTATTCAAGCTGCATACTGCAACTATATGTTATTCTTTCTTCCGATCAGCTAATTCTATAACTTGCCTTCTTTTATACCTTTTCAATTTAGAATACTCAGAAAGAGAATTAATCGTTCCAAATGGTTCATCTGCTAAATTAACGGTCTTTATCGTCAAATTTTTAGCCATCGCCTGTCCTGAACGCGTTGATTTATACAATTCGAATAAATCTAAACGCTGCTCCAATTTAGTTCCAACCAAGCTATAGCGGACCTCAATCAACCGCTGCACTATAGGGCTCTGCCATCTGTTATCAGAAGAAAGAAGCACCTCTTTTGAATTTACAAACCGTATTACTCGTTTTTCTATAGGATCAATCTCAAACTGCCAATAATTAATCCCCGTAATGTCGTAAACAAAATAATCCGAATTAATCTTATTGACCTCCGACGCTTTAACCTTTTTAATCAACCTTTTGAAATGTTTTTCACTGTTGAAAAAAAAATATATTTTATCATCTGCTATTAGAGGATGAAAGGCAACCAAACTCATGTTATCGAAAAAATCAACTAAACGATCGGACATAAAAAAAGAGGTATCATAAAAAGTTGAATTTTTATTGAATCCTCCTTTCTCTTGTATCAATAATTCTCCTTCATTGTTGTTTTCATAAATCTTTCCTATATAGCTAAACACCTGTTCTTCATATGGATCAATACGATATAGATCATAGGTATTCTCAAGAATTCCCAATAACTCTTTTTTGGCGTCAAAATGCAGATCAATTACAATTGTATTTAGCAATTGATCAATACAGATCACTTCATGTCTCGTCGTTTTAATAGTTCCATAGTCTGGATGTACAAGGGAGAGATCTAAAACCTTCGGATCGATCTCCACTATTCCATCCGCGTTTGAAATGCCTACTATGGTATTATTTTCTGCATCATAAACCACTACATCAGCAACAAATTGCCCTGCACTACAGTCTTTTATAATCGTTTGACCTAGAGATTTGTCGATTATTAAAAATAAAAAACACTCTAAAAATAATAGTACTCTCATTTATACATTTATTTAAACCCAAGGGTAAATCTAGGATTTACCCTTGGGTTTAGTATTTATTAATTTAAACTAGCATAGTACTTTATACCATAACGATAAGTAGCCATCCTAATAAGTAAGGTTTCTTTCACGTCAGTTGTCAACTTGTTATCCTCTAATACGGCTTGCTCCATCTTTTTAGAATAAGCGATAAAAGAATCGATATAACCTTCTTTTACAGCTTCATATGATCGCGCATATAACTGCAAAATAGAAAGCAATGTAGGATCTGTCTTTTTGCTAGTAGAAGAAAATATCCGATCATAATAGATCGAGTCTTCAGTATAGCTCTCACCATGTTGCAGTTTTAAAAAATTGTAGAACGTTGTATAATCTATATCCTCTCCAATTTGAGCATTAGGATACAAGTTTAAAACCTCCTTCTTTACGCTCTGAATAATAGCCGCATCACGTGCTCCTACATCAGTAATACCGTTATATTCGTCCATATTATTTAAAACCTTATTCACAATAACATAGTGGTTATATCCTATTGAATCAAACCTATTTGTAAGATTAACCGCCTCTTTTAACACCTGTAAATCAGGTAATCCTGAGTCTATAGTTATCTTTTCATTTTTTGTGATCTCGTCAATAGAACTACCAACACCCAAAACTAAAGTTCCGACTAGATTTTGAGAATCTTTATAGATAGAAAGCATAGCATTAGCATCGGCGTTTAAGAACTGCTTTATTCCTTTCCATAATTTACTCCAAAACTTACGAGGCGCTTCGAGTTGATCTGGTGGATTGCTACCATCATCAACAGTAGCAAGATAATGATGAGTTAATTGTGTATAAAAATCAGTACTTATTTCTTTATTCATACCAGTCTCCTGTGTTATAGTATGAATTACTGTCCCACTCTCCCTATCACAGGATACAATTACAAAGGCCAAAAGTACAGGTAGTACAAAAAATTTAATATTTTTCATTTTTGAAATTTTTATGTCAATCCAACTTCAACGTTGAATCAACGAATTACTTAATAAACACTTTGTTTAGTCGTCGTATTCCGGACTACTGCGAATCAACAATTTCACTTCTCTCTACACCTTTAAAACAGACTTAAAACTTATAGCTGTAAAAAATTACACTGCACAACCTAGCAGATGAGTTGTCAGCTACAAAGACAGTATGAACCTCTACTTATGATTAAGAGTTCATCCTAATTATCGCAGATAAAGACCAAGAAAGAAAGTGAGTTCTCAAACAATACTAATCGGTTATCCCAAAAAGAGTAAGGTAGAAAAAGAGTATGAATAGCTAGACTTATTCTATTCTGCTTGTTTAATTATTTCATGAAATGATTTAAAAAACAATAAGGGAAAACTATACTAACAACACATACACTTAAATCAAGAAAAATACAAAAATATTGCGCATTTAATCTACTTTCTACTAATATTACTCACAATTATAATGCCAAAATCACACTTATTGTTAAATTTTCAACATTATTATTTATAAACTTTGTTGTATGAAATCAATTGCTCAGAATGCATCTACTATGTTTCCCACCAGACTTTTGAGTAATTATAGCATTCATCGCTTAAAAAAGAGTCCAAACATGGTTGCCCTAAATAAAAAAGCGATGCCATCAGGCATCGCTTTTTTATTTAAACGTATAAATATGTTCAGGGGTTATGCAATAATCCAACCCAATATCCAGATCAGATACTTCTGTGATGGATGGAACTGCCTCAAAAAAGCTCAATCCCACCTTGATGACCTCTGGTTTGCATTTTTCCAAGAATCGATCGTAAAATCCCTTTCCATAGCCCACGCGATTTCCATGTTGATCGAAAGCGAGTAATGGAACAAAAACAACATCCAACTGATTTTCTTGGATTTGAATTCCCCCCTCTGGCTCAGGTATACCATAGGAATTCACGCGCAAAACCGTATTATCCGTCAACAAATAATGCTGCATATCTCCGGTTTTAAAATCAGACTTAGAAAACACAATATTCTTATCCTTACCCGCTAACACTTGCAACAAATAGTCGGTATTAATTTCTTTTTTTGCTACAATAGACAAGAACAAATGATAGTTTGATTTATCCCAAATGGGCAAACGCAATGCCTGATTGGCAATGGCTAAGCTTTTGTCGTCGATTTCTTCTTCAGAAAGGCCTTGCCTAGCTTGGATATAGGTTTGACGTAAGGTGTTTTTATTCATTGATCGTATTTTTTGATAGGTGAAAAATAGCATCGCCTTGGTATACAATGGGCGAATCATTAACATTGATGACATAACCACTATTTGGCGCTTTAATCATCATGTTTTCTTTTCCATAGGGATCGGATATATAAGCGAGTGCTTCTCCTTTTCTCACATAGGTTCCCACAGCAACCTGATCGTGCATTAAACCCGACTGCTTGGCTCTCACCCATACAGATTGTGCTATAACGACCATTTTATCGGTGCGGTTTTCCACCTCAAATTCGTCGCCTAGCATATCAAAATGACGGAGAACACGCTTGGTTCCCTCAACGCCCATTTTAGACACTTCTGCATTGATGTCTAGGGATTTTCCGCCTTCAAATAACAACATCTTAACTCCGCGCTTGGCACAAGCACTGCGAAAAGATCCTGTAATTTGATTAGAATACAATAAGAAAGGGGGATGGAAAATTTCTGCTAAAGGCTCCAGCACGGCTTTATCATCCATCGAGATGCGCAACTGAGGAGCATTGAATCGACTCTGCCCACCAGCGTGGAAGTCAATCACAAAATCGACATGTGGAATAATATGCGTTAAAATATGGTAAGCAAAACGCCCCGCTAATGATCCTGTCTTACTGCCTGGAAAGACGCGATTCAAATCACGACCATCGGGAAATTCACGGGTCTTATTGATAAACCCAAAGATATTAATCACAGGAATACAAATAATTGTTCCTCGTTTTGGGCGATTTAATCCACTGTGGACAATTTGGCGTACAATATCAACCCCGTTTAGTTCATCGCCATGCAAACCTGCGGAAAATAGTATAGTAGGTCCTTCTTCAAGTGCACGGGAGATAATTACGGGAATTCTCAATTTAGTTGCCGTATGTAATCTGGCAATTTCTAAGTGTACGGTCTTGCTCTCACCGGGTAAAATCACTTCCTCTAATATCTTCATAACTCGTGTTTTTTCGAGAAGTGAAGATAGTGAAATTCTTTTATTTTGTGTGGTTTGTTTGTCGCGCGGTTTGCTCGTTGCGCGGTTTGCTCGTTGTGTGGTTTGTTCGTTGCTCGGTTTGTTTGTTGTGCGAGTTGCACGTTACGGGGATTCTGGTTTAGGACGTTTGCACTCAGTCAGATGATTTCACCCTTAACACATCACTATTCACCCCCTAACTACTCAAGCTAGTTTTTAAAAATGCGTTTATTCCAAACAATTAAGATTCCAACTCCAACTGAGATGGCAGTATCAGCAAAATTGAAAATAGCATTAAAAAAGGTGAAATACTTGCCGCCCCAAATAGGAAGCCATTCAGGCAAATAACCGCGCCAAATTGGGAAGTATAGCATATCGACTACTTTTCCGTGAAATAAGGTGCCATACGGTTGATCAGAGAACAATGTTGCCAATTGATGTGTACTATCGTTGAAAATAACGCCGTAAAAGATCGAATCTATAATATTACCCACTGCACCTGCTAAAATTAACGATATAGCCACAATCAAGTAATTAGACAGCTTCTTCTTGATAGAATCTTGCAACCACCATCCTATACCGAACACAGCAAAAATTCTAAATAGAGTTAAGGCTAGTTTTCCATAGTCACCAGGAAGTGCAACTCCCCAAGCCATACCTTCATTTTCTATAAAATGTATTCTAAACCAATCAAAGACAAAAATCTCTTCGTCTAACAAAAAATTCGTTTTGATATAAATCTTTGACCATTGATCGATAATTAAAATTATAGCAACTAGGAAATAGGCTTTCTTTAATGACATTTTTTTTCTCTTTTACACGCAAATGTAAACGATTTTAGGTGATAAAAAAAACGCTCTTTTAGTAAAAAGAGCGTTGTTTTATTGATTTATCGTTGCATATTTTTTGCTTCAATACTCATGGTTGCATGTGGAACTAATTTTAATCGTTCTTTATCGATTAATTTTCCGGTTACTTTACACAAGCCATAGGTTTTATTTTCAATGCGAATCAATGCATTTTTTAAATCGCGAATGAACTTCTCTTGGCGGATAGCCAATTGTGAATTTGCCTCTTTGGACATCGTTTCACTACCTTCTTCAAATGCTTTAAACGTAGGAGATGTATCATCTGTCCCATTGTTTAAATCATTCATATATGCACTCTTGATCAATTCTAAATCAGCTTGTGCTTTTTCAATTTTAGCTTGAATCAACTCTTTGAATTCTGCCAACTCTGCGTCAGAATAACGTACTAATTCGCCAGTCTCTTTCATAATTTTAATTTTATTTTAAAATTAATACTCGCGTTTTCAGCTCATCAAACTCTACATCTATACCGTTTTCTAATGTTTCAACAAATTCTAATGTATGAGTTAATGTTTCAGATTTTATGTAATCCTCATTTGCTAAAACAGCTTCTCTTATTTCTACTACATCTTGCAATGTAACTTTTACTTTGTCTGTTACTTCAAAACCACAGTCTTTTCTAATATTCTGAATGCGGTTTACTAATTCCCTAGCAATTCCCTCTTTACGCAATTGCTCTGTGATGGTGATATCTAGTGCAACCGTAATTCCTCCTTCATTTGCTACCAACCATCCTTCGATATCTTGAGAAGTGATCTCAACGTCCGAAAGTGTTAATATAATACTTTTTTCCGTTAATTTTAAAATAATTTCTCCATTTTTCTCAATCTCAGAAATATTTTCTTGGGTGAAATTCTGTATTTCCTTAGCAATCAATCCCATATCTTTTCCAAAACGCGGTCCTAAGGTTTTGAAATTAGGTTTGATTTGTTTCACCAAAATCCCAGAAGCATCATCCAACAGCTCAATTTCTTTTACATTAACCTCCGCTTTGATCAAATCCTCTACTGCTAAGATCTCCAAACGTTGATTTTCATCTAAAATTGGGATCATAATTCGCTGTAAGGGTTGACGTACTTTGATCATTTCTTTTTTGCGCAAAGAAAGAACCAAAGAAGAAATAATTTGAGCTTTGTGCATTCTGCTTTCCAATCCGGCATCAACGAAAGACGCATCGAATTTAGGGAAATCAGCCAAATGTACAGATTCAGCATGTTCTTTGTTCGTTACAGATGTTAAGTCTCTGTAAAGTCTATCCATAAAGAATGGAGCAATCGGAGCGCCTAATTTCGACACCGTAATCAAACAGGTGTACAAGGTTTGATAGGCTGCAATTTTATCTTGTGCATACTCCCCTTTCCAGAATCTTCTACGACATAAACGCACGTACCAGTTACTCAAGTTTTCGGTTACAAATTCCGTAATTGCTCTTGCTGCACGAGTTGGTTCGTATTCTCCGTAGCATTCATCTACTTTTTGCACCAAGGTATTCAATTCCGATAGGATCCAACGGTCAATTTCTGGACGGTCCTTTACTGGAACCTCAGCCTCTGAATAGTTAAATCCGTCAATATTGGCATACAGTGAAAAGAAGTTATAGGTATTATACAAGGTTCCGAAGAACTTTTTTCTTACTTCTGTTATTCCTTCTAAATCGAACTTTAAGTTATCCCATGGATTCGCATTGGAAATCATATACCAGCGCGTTGCATCTGGACCATGTTCAGCTAATGTTTCAAAAGGATCGATGGTATTGCCTAAACTCTTAGACATCTTCAATCCGTTTTTATCTAATACTAAACCGTTAGATACTACGTTTTTATATGCCTTGGTATCAAAGACCAAAGTAGCAATTGCGTGAAGGGTATAGAACCATCCACGAGTTTGATCCACCCCTTCTGCGATAAAATCAGCGGGATAAGCGCCATTTTGATCCACCAATTCTTTATTTTCAAAAGGATAATGCCATTGGGCATATGGCATAGATCCTGAATCAAACCATACGTCGATTAGATCTGCTTCACGATACATTGGCTTGCCACTAGGAGAAACTAATACGATGGAATCAACCACATTTTTATGCAAGTCAATTTTGTCGTAGTTTTCTTCTGACATATCGCCTACCACAAATCCTTCATATGGATTGTTCTCTTGGAAACCAGCAGCTTTTGATTTTGCAATCTCCGCCACCATTTCCTCTACAGAACCGATGATCAATTCTTCGGTTTTATCTTCTGTTCTCCAGATCGGAAGTGGAATACCCCAATAGCGCGAACGAGACAAGTTCCAGTCGTTGGCATTTTTCAACCAATTTCCAAAACGCCCTTCTCCTGTTGCTTTGGGTTTCCAGTTTATTGTTTCATTCAGTTCGAACATGCGGTCTTTAACTTCCGTGATTTTGATAAACCAAGAATCTAATGGATAGTACAACACCGGTTTATTCGTTCTCCAACAATGTGGATAACTGTGTACGTATTTCTCTACTTTGAATGCTTTATTTTCTTCTTTTAATTTAATAGCCAGCTCAACATCAACTGAGCGTTCTGGTGCCTCTCCTTCATCATAATATTCATTCTTAACGTATTTTCCACCAAATTCCTCTCCCATTTCTTTGACAAATCGACCTTGAAGGTCAACCAATGGCACAGGATTTCCTTCTGCATCTAGGATTAACATGGCAGGTACTTCTGGTGTAGCTTCTTTAGCTACTTTGGCATCATCGGCACCAAATGTAGGCGCTGTATGCACAATACCTGTACCGTCTTCCGTTGTTACGAAATCTCCCGCAATTACTCTAAATGCATGTTCTGGATTTTGGTAAGGCAACGTATACGGCAATAACTGCTCGTATTTAATCCCTACTAAATCCGCTCCTTTGAAGGATTTAACGATAAAATATGGTATCTTTTTATCTCCCTCTTGATAAGCTGCTACTTCATCCGCTGTTTCTACAGCTGAAAATTTTCCAGCAAATTGTTTACCCACTAATGCGCTAGCCAAAACAACTTGAATCGGTTCGCCCGTATATTGGTTAAATGATTGAACCAATACATAGTCAATTTTAGGTCCAACGGTTAAAGCAGTATTCGATGGCAACGTCCAAGGAGTCGTTGTCCAAGCCAAGAAGTGAATAGTGCCCATTCCTTGTAGAAAGTCAGGAAGGGTTGTTTCAACTGCTTTAAACTGGGCAACAACAGTAGTATCTGTTACATCTTTATAAGCCCCTGGCTGGTTGATCTCATGAGAAGACAATCCTGTACCCGCTTTAGGCGAATACGGTTGGATCGTATATCCTTTGTACAATAAATTCTTATCGTAAATCTGCTTCAACAACCACCATACAGATTCCATATATTTCGGCTTATAGGTTACATATGGATCTTCCATATCTACCCAATATCCCATCTGTTGTGTCAATTCATTCCACAAGTCGGTATAGCGCATAACGGTGCGCTTACAAGCTTGGTTATATTCTTCGATGGTAATCTTTACCCCGATATCTTCTTTTGTAATTCCTAATTCCTTCTCTGTACCTAACTCAACAGGCAGTCCATGTGTATCCCAACCTGCTTTTCGCTTAACTTGAAATCCTTTTTGCGTTTTATATCGACAAAAAATATCTTTAATCGTACGAGCCATTACGTGGTGAATACCAGGTTTTCCATTAGCTGAAGGCGGTCCCTCAAAAAATACAAAAGGCTTGTTACCCTCTCTCGTACTAATACTTTTTTCGAATATGGATTGTTCTTTCCAAAACGTTAGCATCTCAGATGCTACCCCTGACATATCAAGATTCTTATATTCTGTAAATTTAGTGCTCATCGTTATTATTCTACTATTTTTTAATCAATTGGGCGAATTTACGCATTTTCATTTAATTACAACTCAAATTATTGCTACTAAAAAGCGCAAAAAAAAGCATTTTTGAATGATTTTGAGTTTTTGAAAGCCTGAGAAGCAATAAAAAGTAGAGCGTATGAGCTTGGGGAGATTTGTTCTTTGGGTAATACTCCCTTGTTCCTTTGCCGATTGCTGTGTAAACAGAATCTAGGCATGTGAGTTTCTTCCATTTAGAAAAGAACAGCAAGTGTTGATTACCCAAAACTAGGTCAAGAGAATACCTCTTTCAGTATTTCTAGGGATTTTGGTTTCTTGAAGCCCGTAAAGTGCACTTCATAATACTTCATCAAAAGAGCTAATAGGGTTTTTCGATCGCGGGCAGAAAATATTTTTTGATCCGATTCAAAACCTAAGCGCAAGAGTCGCTTAAACAAAAAAGTTTCCTCACCATCAAAACAACTAGAGGCGTGTACATCAGTAAAAACGCCTTCTATCCAATCGAAGTAATGGCAATCAATCTCAGAAGCATCAGGGTAAAATCCGAGGTATTTTGTCAACTCCACAAGGAGTAACAGGTGAAAATTAGCCGTCTCGTCATGCGTGTCTAGCCAAAGTAAAGCGGCTTCAACAAAGGTGTAGAATTGTTCATCTCTTTCTTGTTCGCTCACAATCATGCTCAAAATCTCGCTGACGAAAAGAGCAATGCTATTTTTGGAGAAATCGTAGTAGATTGTTTGGTACACTTGGTCCACTTTAATTTCTTTAAAATACTCCATTCCGCCTTTATTTTTATAGGTGAACGCAATATCCAACAACATCAAGGGCTGAAAATACGCGATTTTCTGTGCATTTTTCCCTTTTGCAAAAGCGTTGCGAACAAAAAAAGTTTGAATTCCCACTTCTTTTGTCAAACACTTTACAATCAAGCTTTTATCTTGATATTTAATCGACTGCAGAACGATGGCCTTTGTTTGTACAACCATTAGCGGATGATCATTAATTTTTTAACTTTTGTATTGTTGTGGTCTGCAGAAGATACCATCATCAAATACACCCCTGATCCCACTCTTTTTCCGTTAAACGCATGGGTGTCCCACACCACGGTTCCACCATTGGATGTAGCTTCAAAAACTAAATTCCCTTCGATATCCGTAATTTTAACGACGGAGCGATCCATCAATCCAACAAGGCGTACTTCTCCTAAATATTCAGGGCGTACAGGGTTGGGATATGCATAAAAAGAGCTATTGCTCTCTTGTCCTTCGGAAGAATCACCCATAAATGAAACCACCCCCAAATCCGTTGCAAAAAAAACTTCTCCCGCTATTGGATCTACGGCAATATCGTTAATTGTATTACTCGGCAAAGGCGAATTGTCTTTCGTAAAATGATGTATAATTTCCCTTCCAGTTGGAGCAACTAAGAACACCCCTGCATCGGCTATGGCTACCCATTTTTTATTCGCTCCATCAACCTCTATTTTAGTGATATATTGTTGATAAAAAAGCTCTTCTGCAATACCATTTTCCTCTATAACAATATTGGTTGGCTTGAGGTTAGTGGTCTGTAAAAATTGATTGACATTTTGGATGACACGCAAGCCCTTATTGGTGCCAATCCAAAGTTGATTGTTTTTATCCAAAGCCAAGGTACTGACATTATTAGAGGGTAGTGTCCCTAAATCCGTATTAAACGAGGCGAGTCGATTGTTCTTTGTTTCGTTAAACGCCACCAATCCATCTTCTAAAGAGGGAATCCATTTGGTGTTGTTCTTATCGATGACCAATCGCCCGTAATTACCTCTTTTGTAGTCGAACATCCCTGTAGTAGTTGCATAGGATTCCCATTTGTCATTTGCCTCTCTCTTTTTCAATGCGCGTCTCACAAAATTATTCGTCATCCACAATTTACCTTGTGTATCAAAGACAACTCCATTTACACGTACACTGGCATAACCAGGAGGAAAGGATGGGTCCTCTGGGTCAATTTCCAGATTTTCCAACCCCGTAGTCCCCGTATTTTCGTGATTCCACAAGCTAACTTCACTCGTACTAATCGTATTGGGATTTAATTTGATTTGTAGCAATCCGGAGTGATAAGACCCCACGAACAATTCGTTTTCATTTTTAGGATTTAACGCCGCATAGGTTAACGCTCTAGCGTCTTTTAATTGGTCAAAGGAGATAAATTCCCATCCTTTTTTCTTGTTAAAATAGCTCAATCCTCTTGCGGTTAACCCTGGTACATAGGGATTATAAGTATTTTTATCATATCCACCACTGATAAACCAGGTTCCAGCTCGCGTGGCAAGCAAGGAGAAAATACGGTTCGATTCTGGCCCATCAGGAGAAAGTGATTCCCGTTGTCCCGATTTAGACAGCTGCACTAATCCAGCATAACTACTACCGAGATAGTAGTCTCCTTTAACCTCAACCACATCAATAAGGTTGTGCTGCTGCGCTACTTCCACGAGTTGATTCCCTGCGTGTAGAGCATAAGCACTGGAAGGGGTAATAACCAAAAGGTTACCCGCTTCATTTTTATTGAAACTCACAAGAGGCTCCTCCAACGTCGCTATTTCGCGTACTTGATTGGGTTGGGTCAACTGATACAACACGGGGTCTTCCGTAGCACTTAGAAACAATTCCTCATTCCTAACATAAGCTCGTTGCCATTTTGGGCTAGGTTCCCAAGTCGTCCATTGCCTATAATCCACTTTATTTGGATGTTGCAAATCCACTTGTTTGATTCCCTCAGCAGTAATTGCTACCAAATCTTTACTAGTTGCTACGACATCTCGTACTGCTGTATTCTTCCCGTTTTGTCCAATGTAATAGCTATCGCCAAAAACGTTGTTCGACAGGTTAAAAACACTAATTCCATAATTCGTCCCGATATACACCTCTCCTTTTACTTCCAAGAACGCGTTAATTCTTCGCTCAGATTGTTGCAAGGATGGTTTATTCTTTATGTCTAAGATGGAGCGGAAGCGATCGCTTTTTAAATCGAAGACCAACAAACTCCCATCTTCGCTTCCTACTAGTAGTTTTTGGTGTACCTCACTAAAGTAAAGCGCGGTAATACTACTGGTTTTTAGTCCACTAACCGAATTGTATACCTCCACACTAGCACTGTTCACATTATAGCGCAACAAAGCAGAGGGAGTTGCTCCAAAGACAACATCTCTTCCTTGAGTTAATGCAACTAATTCTTTATAAGAAAAATAGCTACTCCACTTGGTGTTTTCTTGTCCTCTCAAACTTGTAACCACCAAAAACAGCAAACAAATGAATCCTTTGATTTTCATACAGACTATTTACAATCAAACAAATATACTATTATCGAAAGAAATAAAGAGAGATTCTCCCAATTTTGCGACTCGTTCAAAACGAAAACAAACGCCTCTGATAGAAACTCCACCAAACCACACCCACAACTTCCACTTAACTTTTCATCTCTTTTTCTCCAGCAACAGTATACACTTTTCACCTTTTAACCCAAAAATTCAGCTATATCTTAAAAAAAATAAAAATAAAATGCATTATAAAAAACAAAATAGTAGTAAATTCACTAATTGAAACTTTTAGTAAAAACGGCAAGATAATTGTGAGCAATCGTTAATTAAGCAACCCCTTTATGAGACACAGTATTTCACTTTTGTTGCTAGGACTCGGTTTAATGTGCAGTAGTTGCATTAAAGACGAGGAGTTAGACACAGATGCAGACATTCTAGAAGCTTATATTCCTACGGAATATTTGAAGATGGATCCCATTATTACCAATACCTCGGTAGAATTTCGCGTAAAATCGAATGTTGATTTAGAAAAGCAAACGCCTTTTTTCATTGTGTCGCCCAATGCAACGATGGATCCACCCAATGGAGTAACAAGGGACTTTACTACGGCGCAAAAGGTTGTGGTTACTGCCCAAGATCAGCGTTGGAAAAAGACCTATCTGGTGAGTTTTACCAGTGATGAATTAGGCACTTTTTACGATTTTAACAATGCGGAGCTCACGGATCGAAATCGCTACTACCGTTTTTATGAGATTGGCTCCAATGGAGAAAAAATATACGATTGGGACAGTGGAAACCAAGGCTATGCGACCATTGCAGGCTCAACCCCTCCAGAAGACTATCCCACAACAGTGGCTCAAGGTCGTCGTGGAGGATTGGCGGTAAAGATGCAAACGGTATACACTTCAAACTTTGCGGCTGCAACTGGTAATCCAATCGCTGCAGGCAATTTATTTTTAGGACAATTTAAACTCAATCCTTTTAATACGCTAAAATCCACTCGCTTTGGCTTACCCTATTCAGGGGCACTTCCACAAACCCTCCGCGGGGTATACAAATATACACCTGGTGAAAAGGTAACGGATGAAGATTATAATGAAGTTGTGGGTGCGCGAGATTCTTTTGATATCTATGCCATTATTTTTGAATTGCAAAAAAAAGACAACTACTTAACAGGGGATCACGATTTTGTTGATCCTAGAAATGTTGCGATTGCGCGAATTGCAGCAGCAGATCGCTTGGAAACGACAACTTGGTCCACCTTTAGCATTCCCTTTACTCTTGTACCAGGAAAAACATATGATCCCAATAAAGATTATATGATTGCTATTGTGATGACCTCTAGTATAGATGGCGCCGCTTTTAAAGGCGCTATTGGAAGCACCTTATTTGTTGATGAAATAGAATTAGTGTATGAAAAAGAATAATACCTTTCTATATCTGCTGTTGGCTAGCCTTATTGCGCTTCCCTATGGCTTATTTGCTCAATCTATTGAACCTGTTTTATCTGAAAAAGAAAACACATCTTCTTTTTCAGTATTTTTCAAAAAAAACACCACCTATCAAGCCCGAGCACAGTTTAGTATTGGCGGTAGTACCCCTTTGGGTATTCCGGCTCAAATTCGAGAAATAAACAGCTACAACCCTACGCTGCAATTGGGATTGGAAGTAAATGCCACCAAATGGTTAACAGATGAACACAAATGGGGAATACGAACAGGGCTTCGTTTTGAAGGACGCGGTATGCGAACCGATGCGCGCGTTAAAAATTACTATACGCAAATTGATGGTGATGATGGCAAGCAAACCAAAGGATACTTTACAGGGAACGTCAAAACAAAGATGAAAAACTCCTACATCACCTTTCCTGTACTTGCCGTCTATCAGGTCAATGAGAACTGGAACGTCTATGGCGGATTCTATCTCTCTGGTTTGATCGATAAGGATTTTACGGGTTATGTATACGATGGAGTCCTACGTGAAGGCAATCCTATTGGAACTCCTGTTGAATTTCAAGATGGCGCGAGAGGAGAATACGACTTTTCTTCCGACTTAAATCGATTTCAATGGGGAACTGCTTGGGGTTTCGAATACAAAGCAAACAATCATTTGCGCTTGTTTTCTGATCTCAATTGGGGTTTAAATAACCTGTTTAAAAAAGATTTTGAAGCGATCTCCTTCTCGATGTACAGCATCTATTTGAATGTGGGCTTTGGCTATCAATTCTAATTTTACAGCCGCTACATCCGACGTATCAAGTACTATTACTACTGAGATTGTATCTATTCTCAGTCCGTAGTACGTCATTTTGTCAAAAAAAACAGTTTTACACCAAAGGAACTGCGATTTTTATATCTATTTTCTTTGTTATTCACATCAAAAAACACAATATACCAACCTAAATAGCAAAAAACGTATTTTCTCGTTAATATAGCGTAAATTTGATTTTATTAGTTACGCCAGTGTTACTGTTGTATGAATAAAACATTAATAAACACATGTCAACGATGAGAAACAAATCCTATTTCTTATCCCTATTATTGCTAATAGGGATCTTTTTTTCATCTTGTATCAAAGATGAAGCATTAAATACAGAAGCTGATATTGAAACGGCGAGCATCAGCAAAGAATTTTTATTAACCGCTCCCATAATCACCAACAACAAAATAACATTTAGGGTATCCAAATCGTTAGATTTAACCCAAGTAGCACCCAATTTTACTTTAACAAAAGGAGCTAGCATAGTACCAGCAAACGGAACAGTGCGCGATTTTAGTCAAGGTCCATTAATGTATCGAGTGACCTCAGAAAATCAGAATTGGAGTAAAAACTATATCGTAGAATTTATCAATGCAGAAATTTCTACTATTTATCACTTCGAAACCTTCAGAGAAGAAGTTGGTGGTTTCTACGGAGCAGATTATTACCATATCATTTCTGAGATGGGACTAGATAAAGACGGAAATGAGATAAAACTATTTGACTGGGCGAGTGGAAACCCAGGTTATGTTTTGACTGATGGAGATCCTGATAATGCAAAAAAACCAAGTGATTTCCCTACCTCAGTTACCCCAGATGGATTTATTGGAAATGGTATTAAGTTAACTACCTTATCTACAGAACCTCTAGGCCCTATAATGGGTAGCCCACTAGCTGCTGGAAACTTGTTTTTAGGAGAATTTGATTTAGCTACTGCTGTTTCAAAACCTTTAAAAGGAACCAAATTCGGCTATGATTTTAACTATGAACCAACTGTTTTTAGAGGATTCTTTAAATATACGAAGGGGAAAGACTTCCAAATAAACAACAAAGAAAAGAATAAACTAAGTGAAGATCGTTGGGATGCCTATGCTATCTTATTTGAAGGTGATACGGAGGACTTCTTATACGGGGATCACGATTTTATCGATGAGAAAATTGTCTCTATTGCTCGTGTACCAGATGAGTTAAAAAAAGAAACAAATACTTGGACCTTATTTGAAATACCATTCACTTATGTAGAAGGAAAGTATTACGATAGTAGTAAAAAATACAAACTAGCCATTGTATTCTCCTCAAGTGAAGAAGGTAGTTTGTTCAATGGCGCTATTGGCAGTACCCTTTATATTGATGAAGTTGAAATTTTAAAGAACTAATTTAACTAGACGGAAATGAATATAAAATTTATCTATACCATATTGGTTTTCTCTTTAGGTCTATCGACTTATGCTCAACAAGAAGAACCGAAAAACCAACATTTTTTCAATCACAACGTAACCTATCAAGTTCGTTCCCAATTTAGTATTGGTGGAGCAGCACCTCTAGGTTTACCCCGTGAAATACGCAAAATAAAAAGTTATAATCCTACCCTTCAATTAGGAATGGAAGCCAATATGACGAAATGGTTGTCTGACGACCACCAATGGGGGATACGCTTGGGAATCCGAGTGGAAGGAAAAGGAATGAAAACAGACGCAAGAGTAAAAGATTACGTAACGGAAATTAATTACAATGGCGCTTATGTAAGGGGGCATTTTACGGGAGATGTAAAAACTGAAATCCGCAATACTTATCTGACTGTTCCTGTATTAGCTACCTACACTATTAATGATCAATGGAATGTTTACGGTGGATTGTATTTTTCTACTTCTATCGATCAATCATTTGATGGGTATGTATATGATGGTTACTTGAGACAAACAGACCCAACAGGGCAAAAACTAATTTTTCAAGATGGAAAAAAAGCAGATTATGACTTTTCCAATCATGTTAATACGTTCCAATGGGGATCACAAGTTGGAGCAGAGTGGAAAGTCAATCAACACTTCTTTTTATTTGCTGATGCAACTTATGGGTTCAACAGCTTGCTAGATCGAGATTTTGACGCCATTTCCTTTACCATGCACAATATATACTTGAACCTAGGTTTTGGTTATCAATTCTAATAAAAAAACTCGATCTTTTTCAAGATCGAGTTTTTTTTATGATTTATAGATTTATTTAATTTTTTAGTACTTCACTTGCAACATCTGTATTACCATCGATACTATCCAAATCCAGCGACAAACCTAATATCTTGGCAATGATTGGATAAATGTGTACGTTTTCAAAAGACGCAATTTTATTCTTCTCACGAATTTGAGGTCCAAAGGCTAAAAATAGTGCATGCATCTCACGCACCACGTTAGGATCATAGCCATGGCTGCCCGCCAAAGGTCTATTCGTAAAATAGTAAGGCGCATTTGCAGTTAACACAATATCTCCTACTCGATTAAAGCGGTCATCCTCTTTGCCAAAATGGTACTCTTTCGGCAAGTCTTCTTTTAAGAATACTTGCATATATTTAGGATCGGCTTCTTGTTTTGCAAGGGTATACCATTTCTTAATATCCTTGTGATTTTTAACAAAAATGCTCACAAAAGTTCCATTCGAAGCAATAGTTAATTCTTTTTCATTCACCTCAAACGGCACTTTTAACAAGGTTTTTTGATCCAACTCTAACATACCGTGATCAGAGACTACAAATAAATTGATTGGTAGTTCCGATTCTTTAATTATTTGATACAGTTGCTCTACTGCTTTGTCAACTTGTTGTACGGCCTCAAGTGTTTCTTTAGCGTCAGGACCAAATCGATGTCCCGCATGATCCACCTCTGGCATATAAAAAGTAATAAAATGAGGTCTTTGTTCTTCTGGTAATTTCAACCACGCTCTCACTCCTTCTAAGCGATCATCTATACTCGTTTTCTCGCTGTACTTGTAGTAGTAAGTAGGCAGTACCGACTGAATAGGAGCCTCAGATCCTGGCCAATAGTAACAAGCACTCAACATTCCTTGTTGTTCAGCTAAAACCCACAAAGGCGTACCCCCATACCATTTGGCATTGGTCACTGCTGCTGCATTCCCTAAAGAATAGCGTTCTTGCGTTTTAGGATCGTACATGGTATTTCCTACTAACCCATGGTGTCCAGGGTACAATCCGGTTACAATGGAATAGTGGTTGGGAAATGTAACAGAAGGATAGGACGGAATTAACGATTCTGCAATTGTTCCTTGCTCCCCTAACTTGCGCAAGAAATTTGCGTGATGCTTTTCTATATAATCATAGCGAAAACCATCCAAGGAAACCAAAATTACATAAGGCTTCTTTTGCTGTTCATCTGTATTTTTTCTGTTTTCGATAATGATTTGCTTTTCTACATCTTGCGCTTGTGCAGTAAAACTAACCCCCACAAGAAACAAGGTCATCATCGACAATGCGAATTTTTTCATGGCTACTGAAATTTATAATATCAAATATCAACAGATTAATTTACACACACAAAGTAATTGCGTAATTTTAGCTTTTGGTAGTTAAAAAAAAAGAAAACAAATGAAAAATATCGGCATACTCGGTTGTGGTTGGTTGGGATTACACCTAAGTCAACATCTTATAAATAAGAATTATACAGTAAAGGGATCGACCACAAGTCCAGCTAAATTAGCGGAATTAAAGGCAATAGGCATCGATTCCTATCTCGTAAACTTGCAAGATACAGAAGAAGCACAGCTTCACGAATTTTTAGAAGATCTAGACACTTTAATTATCACCATTCCTCCGATTCGAGGAGAAGAAAGTACGCTTTATCAAGCTAGTTTTCAGCGCTTAATTCCCTATTTACAACAACATAAAGTCGAAAAGGTAATCATGATGAGCTCTGTGTCGGTTTATGCGCCTAGTGAGACTCCAATAGCCGAATCTTGTACGGCATATAGCAATGACCCGACGAGCCGACAAATTTTAGCAGCAGAAGAAGTTTTAAATCGTGCCACTGGGTTGACGAGTTGTATTTTGCGTCTAGGTGGTTTATTTGGTCCCGACCGAAAACCGGTTCGCTATATAGTCAACCGCGGTATGCTCGATAATCCGGACCTACCGATCAACATGATCCACCTCAACGATATTATTCAATTTACCACCGCTTTGATCGAACAAGGCTTCGATTCTAATGTTGTTTACAATCTAGTGTCTCCTCAGTATAAAAACCGATTGGATTATTACTCCAAAGAGGCCAATGAACTGGGATTAACACTTCCACCACTAGGGGATAACGATTGGAAAACACATCGCGAAATAAAAGGGGATCGCATTGTACAACAAACGGGAATCCAGTACCAAACAACATAAAAAAAAGGAGGCTAACAAACCTCCTTTTTCTATTTAATCTAAAATCATTTCTGGGATATCTCCCGATATAATTAACTCGACTTCCGTTGCTTTGACAATGTCCTCAACAGAAACACCGGGTGCTCTTTCTAACAATTTAATTCCATTTGGCGTAACTTCCATTACGGCCAATTCAGTAACAATTTTCTTGACACAACCTACACCTGTTAATGGTAGAGAACACGACTTTAATATCTTTGATTCTCCTGCTTTATTTACGTGCATCATCGCAACAATAATATTTTCAGCAGAAGCAACTAAATCCATAGCTCCTCCCATTCCCTTTACCATTTTTCCAGGAATCTTCCAGTTGGCAATATCTCCGCCTTCCGATACTTCCATGGCTCCTAAAATAGTCAAATCCACGTGCTTTCCGCGAATCATTCCGAAACTTGTTGACGAATCAAAAAAGGAAGCCCCTGGTAGAGTCGTTATGGTTTGTTTTCCCGCATTAATTAAATCTGGATCCTCTTCGCCTTCATAAGGGAAAGGTCCCATGCCTAAAACGCCGTTTTCACTTTGAAAATCAACATTCATTCCTTCTGGTACATAATTAGCAACAAGCGTTGGAATACCAATACCTAAGTTTACAAAAAATCCGTCTTGTAATTCTTTTGCGATGCGTTTAGCAATACCTACTTTATCTAACATACTATTTCTTTAAACGATTGATTGGTTATTTTCTTTGACGAACAGTGCGTTGTTCAATTCTCTTCTCGTACTTTTCACCTTGAAAAATGCGTTTAACAAAAATACCCGGTACGTGAATTTCATTTGGATCTAAAGCTCCGATTGGCACTAATTCTTCTACTTCTGCTACCGTAATTTTACCAGCTCCAGCCATACACTCATTAAAGTTTCTCGCCGTCCCTTTGAAGATTAAATTTCCTGCTTCGTCTCCTTTCCACGCTTTGACAATGGAAAAATCAGCTTCAAAAGCTTCCTCCATAATATGGGGTTTACCATGAAAAACACGTACTTCTTTTCCTTCAGCCACTTCTGTTCCATACCCTGCTGGTGTAAAAAAAGCAGGAATTCCCATCTTAGCAGCTCTACATTTCTCTGCTAAAGTCCCCTGTGGAGTCAACTCTACATTAAGTTCTCCAGACAACATTTGACGTTCAAACTCTGCGTTCTCTCCCACATAAGAAGAAATCATTTTGTCAATTTGGCGTTTTTGCAACAACAAACCTAGACCAAAATCATCCACTCCAGCGTTGTTAGAGATACACGTTAAGCCTTTAACATTCATGCGAACAAGCTCTGCGATTGAGTTTTCTGGTATTCCACACAATCCAAAACCACCAAGCATTATCGTCATATTATCTTGAACATCAGCCAATGCTTCTTGAACATTAGCTACTTTTTTATTTATCATAATCTCTGGTTTAATTAACTGCTCTAAAATATAAAAAAAACGCCTTTAAAAAAAGGCGTTTTCAATATTAGAAATCAAATTCATTTGTATCAAGTTCGTCGTCTGCTTTATCGGTTTCTTGTAGCACTTTTGAACAGTCAACGCGGATGGACAATCCTTGCGGTACTTCAAATGCACTTTTAGAAACATTCAGAGTTTTATCTGCATAGCACTTATTCATATACAAGCCCCAAATTGGCAGCGCCATTGTCGCTCCTTGTCCGTAAAGCATCGTATCAAAGTGTGCTGCTCTATCGTCATTACCTACCCACACTCCTGTTGCTAAATTAGGTACCATACCGATGAACCATCCATCACTTTGATTTTGGGTTGTTCCGGTTTTCCCTGCGATTGGATTGGTGAACTTATACGGATGTCCTGTTACGCGTTTGTACCCTGGTCCTTGCCAAGTTGTGCGCAAACGAACCCCAGAACCACTCTCCGTTACCCCTTCGAGTAATTTCACAACAGTATATGCTACGTCTTTACTCAAGACATCTTTTGTTTCTGGTACCGCATTAAATAGAATCACTCCATTTTTATCTTCGATGCGCGTTACAAAAATAGGCTTTACGTAAATTCCTTGGTTAGCAAATGTACTGTAGGCTGCCACCATATCACTCACCGTAATATCAACCGCACCTAAAGCAATCGCTGGACTTTGTGGTATATCTGCAGAAATCCCTAAATCACGAGTCATATTGACCACGGCTTTAGGCCCTACTTTGTCCATTAGCTTAGCTGTAATCGTATTAACTGACCCTGCTAAGGCTTGTTTTAAAGTCATAATACCTTTATAACTTCTATTTGAGTTTTGAGGAGACCAATCTTGCCCAATCCCGTATCTTCCTTTCGGCATAGTAAACGGTGAATCGATAATCGAGTCGCAAGGCGAATAGTGCAATTGTTCAATAGCCGTGGCATATACAAATGGTTTAAATACGGAACCAACCTGTCTTGCTCCTTGTCCTACGTGATCATATTGGAAGTGCTTGTAGTTGATTCCACCAACCCACGCCTTAATATGACCCGTTTGAGGTTCCATCGACATCATTCCCGTTTGCAAGAAATGCTTGTAATACACAATTGAATCTCTTGGTGTCATCACTGTATCGATTTCACCTTTCCACGAAAAAATACGCATATCCGTTTTCACGGCAAAAGACTTGAGGATTTCATCATCTGATTTACCCGCATCTTTCATTTGACGCCAACGCTCAGAAGTTTTCATTGCACGCATGATAATCGCTTCTGTATCTGCGGCTGAAATATTGTAAAAAGGTGCGTTTTTATTTTTCTTTTGACGAATAAAAAACTCTTCTTGTAAATTGCTAATATGCTGTTGTACAGCTTCTTCTGCATATTTCTGCATACGCGAATCGATTGAAACATAAATTTTCAATCCATCGCGATAAATATCGTAAGTTGTTCCGTCTTTTTTCGGGTTTTCTTTTACCCAACGGCGCATATAATCACGCAAATATTCTCTAAAGTAAGTGGCAATACCCTCTCTGTGACTCTCTGGTGTAAAGTGCAACGACAGCGGTTCACCTTGTAAGCGAACGCTCTCCTCTTGGGCAATAAACTCGTTTTTAGCCATTTGATGCAAGACGACATTTCTTCTTTTTTGCACCAATTCGGGTCTGCGAACGGGATTGTAGTACGCTGGATTCTGAAGCATTCCCACTAACATGGCCGCCTCATCAATGGTTAAGTCTTTCGGTTCTTTGCCTAAATAAACTTTGGCCGCAGAGCGAATTCCAACGGCATTATTCACAAAGTCCGCTTTGTTCAAATACATCGTCAAGATTTCCTCTTTGGTGTACTGACGTTCTAACTTAACAGCAATTACCCATTCCTTAGCTTTTTGGGTAATACGCTTAGCCAAGTTACGCGATCCTTCTCCGTGGAACAATAACTTCGCCAACTGTTGAGTAATCGTACTCGCACCACCACTGCTTCCTACAGAAGTTACCGCACGTAAGGTTCCTCTTGCATCAATTCCCGAGTGTCCATAGAAACGCTCATCTTCAGTAGCGATCAACGCTTGAACCAAATGAGGGGGTAAATCTTCGTATTTGACAGGTACGCGATTTTCTAAATAAAACTTTCCTATCGTCTTTCCATCTGAAGAGATGATTTCCGTTGCAACGTTACTCGATGGGTTTTCCAACTCATCAAACGTAGGCATTGCTCCAAAAACGCCCCAAGAAGCACAAAGGAAAAATAGTACAAGGGCAACACCTAAGCCCAAAAAAGCGATCCAAAAAGCAACTAAATACTTCTTGAAACCAGGTGTTTTTTTACTCGTTTGTTTTTTGTTATTCATACAATTTTTAAGAAACTTATTCTGCTTTTTCGATTCTAAATCCGACTTCACTAATCCCCTTTAACTCAGGCACTCCCTCTACATCACCTAGCGCGCGGACAGCCTGTTCTAGCGTTAATTTGTGTTTTCCCACTTGATCAAAAACGAAATTTTCTTTCAACCACAACTTGCTCTCTTTTACATCAGAAAAGCCAGTGCCTAAAAGAGCGCCATTGGGATCTGCCATTTGAAATTGAATGGTGTCAATGACAATTTCCGAATTGGGTTTATACAATTTAGAAATTACAAACAAATTGCTGAAAGGATACTCGTTATTGACCCTTACATTCATAAACAGATTGTTGGCCGTCAGCGTATCCTGAACATCCCAAACAAATGTTTTGACATCTTGTCTTTCCCAAACTCCTTTGGTAGGCTGAAACTCGTCAAAAACCACTTTTTCGTCGTGTTGACAACTCATCAATAGGCCTAACGAAAGACTTAACGCTAAATAAAGACTATTTATTTTCACCGTCTTGTTTATTAGTTGGGTTTGTATTTGGATTTGCTGGACGAGGCTTTCTAGGCTTCGGTTTATTGGAACGCGGTTTTTGATTCTTCCCCTTAGTATCCTCTCCTCCAGCCTCATTATTCCCCTTGGGTTCGCTGTTTCCTTTTGGCTCTCTATTTCCGCGGTTTTTCTCCGGTCTTCCTTCTCCTCGATCTTCCGCTTTTCGATCCGGTCTTCCTTCAGGTCTTCCCTCTGTTTTAGCTTTTCGCTCTGGTCTTCCCTCAGATCTTCCCTGAGATTTACCTTGAGACTTACCTCTTTCAGTTCGACCTTCCACTTTGCGTTCTCCCTCTTTTGCAACTGGTCTTTCTCGTCCCTCTGCATTTTTATTTCGGGTTCTCGGTCTGCGTTTTTTATCGTCTTTATCGTTGGACGATTCTCTTTCTTCTCCTGCTTTTGCAGCAGTAGAAGACGCTCCTCGCTCAGCTGATTTCCCCTTCGGTTTGCTATTCTTCTTTCTGCGCTTAGGCTGATCAAAACGCGTGACGCTATCTTGTTCAACTGCACTTTGGAAATGATCATTATCTGTAGAAATATCCTCGCTATAACTCTCTAATTCGTTTCCTTTTTCATTTTGCGCATTCAAGGCCAAGATCTCTTTCACTTGTTCTGCTGTCAAAACATACCAATTGGCAGAATTATTCGCATAAGCAAACCACATCTGCCCCTTGAAAATATCAATTTTTTGACAAAAAGCGATACCTTTTACTGTCATTAATTTTGTATCCGAATCAGGCATATCTTTTAATGCCTCTAAATACGTGTCTAGCTCAAAGTTTAAACAACATTTTAGTTTACCGCACTGACCCGCTAATTTTTGTGGGTTTAACGATAGTTGTTGATAACGAGCTGCTGCTGTATTCACACTTCTGAAATCCGTTAACCAAGTAGAACAACAAAGCTCTCTTCCACAAGAGCCAACCCCGCCTAAACGCGCTGCTTCTTGTCGGAATCCCACCTGTTTCATCTCAATTCGAATACTAAATTCTCTTGCGAATTCTTTGATTAACTGTCTAAAATCGACACGCTCACTCGCTGTATAATAAAACGTCGCTTTTGATCCATCTCCCTGAAATTCAACATCTGATATTTTCATTTCAAGATTTAGGTTGATTGCAATTTCTCTTGCTCTCATTCGAACAGGCTCTTCTTTTTCTCGAACCTCCTGCCAAATATCGATGTCTTTTTGTGTTGCTTTTCGATAGATTTTCAAGATTTCTCCTGTTTCATCTACTTTCTTTTTTTTCATTTGAACTTTTACAAGTTCTCCTACCAATGAAACGATCCCCACATCGTGTCCTGGTGATGTTTCCGTTGCAACAATATCCCCCATTGCTACAGTCATCCCACTAGGATAGCGATAAAAATCTTTTCTTCCGTTCTTAAATCGAACCTCAACTATATCAAAAATGCTGTCTGAATTTGGATAAACCATATTGGACAACCAATCAAAAACTGATAATTTATTACAGCTATCTGTTCCGCATGTTCCTTTACTCTGACACCCTCTGGGTACGCCATTACTATCTGTCTTCGTTGAACAATTTGTACAAGCCATTTGTGTATTTATGTATTTATATATTTGATCCTCCACTAATCAGGAGGAATTATTTTCTCACTTTTCGTTGTAAAGATACTATTTTTTTATAGGCTACTTCAAGAATTTTTTAGTTGTAATAATTAGCTCTTTTACTTTGAAAAAATAAAATACTGCCGATTTCTCTATTTTATTAGCCAAAAAAAGGAAGTATCCCTAATGCAAGTCAATGAACCGTTAGGATCGTTCAGGCGTATGTCTTGGATTATCGCCTAGATATTGAACATTTATTTCTACTTTTGGACTGCTAATACACAATTCAATATGGAGGAACAAATAATTGGAATTATGGGCGCCATTCCCCAGGAAGTAGATGGGATTATCGCTATTTTACAAGATAAGACGGCAACAACGATTGGCAATCGCACCTATTACCAAGGATTTCTTGGCAAACAACAAGTCGTGGTTGTCTACTCGCGTATTGGAAAAGTTGCTGCATCAGCAACTGCATCGGCATTACTGTTGCATTTCCACGTGAGTGAAATTATATTTATTGGGGTTGCAGGTGGTATAGCTCCACATATCCAAGTGGGTGATGTTATCATCGCCAAAGATTTAATTCAGTATGACATGGATGTTTCTCCTTTGCGACCAAAATACGAGATTCCCTTACTCAACAAAACCTATTTTGAAACCAGTATACCAAGGTCTAATCAAGTGAAGCAACACATCGAAAACTTCCTTGACCCTGCTGTACTGCGCACTAAGATTGCAGCAGATGAGTTGAAAAAATTCGCCATCGACCAGCCCAAAGTATACATTGGTACAATTGGCAGTGGCGATCAATTTTTTTCTACGGATTTGCAAAAAGAAAGCTTACAACAAGCCTTGCCCCATGTTCTTTGCGTGGAAATGGAGGGCGCTGCTGTAGCGCAAATCTGCTATGAATACGGCATCCCTTGTACTGTGATTCGAACCATCTCTGACAAAGCTAATCAAGAAGCTAGCTTTAGCTTTGAATCTTTTGTTGAGAAAGTCTCTCAAGTATATGGACAAGAGATTATCGAAACCCTCTTTCAATAGCACTTTCAACCACCAACAGCAAGGATCTAAAAAGCCTAAATAGATAAAACCTCGTCTACAAAAGACGGGGTTTTTTCGTCCAATGGCATTCGCTCTTCCATATCCAGTGACTCCATCAATATACAGAAGCTAAATATACACCCTGTGGACACAGCTGTCCAAAAACGGGCTTTACCACGCGCGAAGCACGTATAAATACACTGGAAAATGGTCGCTAAACCCTGGTTCGTTATTGCTATTCCTCAAGGGATACCCTTGGTACACCCCCTCTGACTGAACGATAAATGGCTTTTGAAAGATATTTGCTTTCCAATATTTCCAAGTCGTATACTCCTCTTGTAAAAAAGCTTGTGTCAAGATGATCTGATCAAAAATATCCCAAGCATCGCGATAGGCTAAGGTGCCATACCCAGCTTTGGCCAACTTCTCCATGGGATTAAACAACCCCATAGGCGGTACTTTGGTCGCTTCTCCTTCCGTTTGTAGGATTTTCTTTACACTCGCATCCATTGGTCCATCATTGAGATCCCCCATGGTGATAATCTTCGCCTGTGTGTGAATCGCTTGTATGGAATCAATAATCCTTTTGTTCAGTGCCGCAGCGGCTTCTCGATTTGGACTACTTCGCTTTTGACCTCCCACGCGCGAAGGCCAATGATTGACGATAAAATGCATGGCTTCTCCATCTAGTAAGCCCGAAACCAATAACTGATCCCGGGTATATATGCGCTTGCGGTGAGTAGGTCTTTTTTGATCGTATAAATACAGCGCATGTTGAGAGGCATGCTCAAGAATAAAATGATCTTTGGCGTACAACAAAGCCACATCAATTCCTCGTTTATCAGGAGAATCAAAGTGTACAATTCCATAATTTCCCTTGCGCAAAGCTGGATGCAAGACCAAATCTTCCAACACAGCGCGATTTTCTACCTCAGCAAGTCCTATAATAACTGGCATATTCGGGTTCTCTTCCCTTCCTATTTCAGCCAAAACACGAGCGATATTGGCAATTTTTTGCTCATACTTCTCTTTTGTCCAACCTCTTGCCCCAGTTGGAGTCCATTCCTCATCATATATTTTGGGATCGCGCAGGGTATCAAACAAGTTTTCACAATTGTAAAAGGCAATTGTGCGAATTTGATATTGTTTTTGCTGGGCAACACTTGTTGTTCCGCTTAGTAATCCCAAGACAAAAATTGTTGTTTTCAAATAAAAATATATAATATCGTTCATTTTACTAATTATTTATCATCGTTTAACGTTAAAATTAAATAATTATTTAATTAAAATTTAACTTTATAGTAAATAATTCAAAAACGAACCCCTAAAATTCTCCCCTTGCCTATGAAAGCATGTTTACTCGCCCTATTAGTTGGGTTGCCAATTCACCTCACTTTGGCTCAACACGAGCAGCAAATCAGCGGAACAGTCTTAGACGCCAAAACGCGGATGCCCCTGCAAACAACAGTTGTCCGATTAATTGGAACGCCCCTTTCTACCTTAACGAATCCCGACGGCGCTTTTGTTTTAACCCCGCCCTCCCCAGGAAATTGGGAGTTGGAACTCTCCTTGGCAAACTATACGACCAAGCGAATAAGCACGGTGGTAGACGCAGGGGAACAGCTTAATTTGGGGCATCTTTTCTTAGAAGAAGATTGGGAATCCACAGAAAAGCTAGGATTAATATTCCTTGAAGACACAGACCTCGACGACGATGCTACCACAGTAGAAAATTCCGCTCGTTTATTACAAGCCACCAAAGACCCCTTTCAACAAGCGGCAGCCTTTACTTGGGGATCGAGCTTCTATCGCCTGCGTGGATTAGACAGCTCCTATGGCAATGTTCTAATCAATGGACTTGTTATGAACAAGATACATCATGGACGTGCGCAATGGAACAACTGGGGCGGCCTAAATGACGCCACGAGAAATGCGGTCTTTTCTTCTGGCTCCTCTCCAACTTCAGCAAGCTTTGGCGGTCTTTTAGGTACACAGTCCATCGTTACATCGGCTGCACAATTTCGAAAAGGCCTGCGATTCGGCTTCGCAAGTACAACGACCTCTTATCGTTGGAAACCCTTTTTTAGCTATGCCTCTGGTCTCACTCGCCGCGGTTGGGCATTCTCCCTATCAGGATCTTATCGCGGCGCAAAAGAAGGGTATTGGCCGGGAAGCAATTATGCCGCTTTGTCGCTTTTCATGGGTATAGAAAAAAAAATCACTGCCAAGCACAGCCTCTATTTTTCTGGTATATTCGCCAATAACAACCGCGCCAAAAACTCGTCCAATACCCTAGAGCAAACCGAATTAAAAGGCGTAGATTACAATGCGTATTGGGGTTGGCAAGGAAGCAAGAAAAGAAGCGCCCGCTATCAAGTGATACAAGAACCCCTATTGATGTTGACCCATACATGGAGCTTGAACGAACAGAGTAAATTGACGACAACTCTGGGCTATCAATGGGGATATCAAGCCCAAAGTCGATTGGATTACCAAGATAACCTCAACCCAGATCCTGTACATTACAAAAATCTTCCCAGCTTCTATCTCGCACAAATCGACTCAACCTATTGGAAGATGTCTGCTGAGGCGTTTGACGCACTTCCCGAATCAGATGACTTCAAACAAACGACCCTAGCTCATTTGCAACAAGCAACAGATGCGCGCTTGTTCTTTCTTCAACACGGACAGATCGACTGGGAAACAATCTACAGAAAGAACAGTCTTTTTGATGGGCAAAGTAAAATCATCTTGTTTGAGGATCGACAAGAAGATCAAACCCTTTCAGCTAACACTGCTTTTCAAACAGCACTCAACGATCACCTCACCGTGTATGCGGGAGTCAATTACCGCAATCTTCGCTCCACTAACTTTAAAAAAGCGGTGGATTTACTTGGTGGAACTTATTACCTTGACCTTGACTCCTACCAAGAAAAAGCACTACAAGACAGCGATCTGAATCATCCAAATCGATCGATATACACGGGAGACACTTATGGATATCACTATCGGCTCTTCGCTGATATCGTGGACGCTTTTATGCAATTTACCTTGCACTACAACCAGGTTGATCTCTATTTTGGACAACATGTCAGTTTTACTAGCTACCAGAGAGAAGGGTTATACCGCAATCCTAACTACCCCACAACATCCTATGGCCGCAGTGAGCGACTGCAATTTAATACCTTAGGTATCAAAGGAGGGATTACGTATTATCTCACGGGTAAGCATTTACTACAGCTGAACATGGTGTACAACAGTAGAGCACCGCTGCTTCAGCATGGATTCACCAATGTTAGAGTTAGCAATACCACCAACCCTCAGCTCAAGCCCGAAAACAACTTGGCCATAGAAGCGAGCTACCGATTGCGCACAAGGCGTCTTCAAACGCGCCTTTCTGGATATCTCACCGAGATCCGCAATGGTACCCAATTGAATTTTTACTATACCGAAGGCATGGACCTCACAGATGCTAAAGGCACTTTGGTTTCTGAGCGACTTAGCCCGGTTCATACGCGTTATCTCGGCATTGAATTTGGACTTGCCTATGCGCTGAGCTCCACCCTAAAAATGACTACAGCCGCAGGACTAGGACAATCGTTCTATATCAACAATCCACAGCTCCACATACAAGCTGCCAATACGGCAAACGCTCAAGAGGTCGATCAAGCCAACCTCAATCAATACAGGGTTGCTAATGGTCCGCAAACAGCTTTAGCCTTAGGACTATCATATCGGGCACCAGCATTCTGGTTCGTCGAAACAACCCTCAGCTATCTTGCGGATTCCTTCATACGGGTATCGCCTTTAAAGAGATCTTCCACTTACTTTAGGGATCCCCAAAAGATGGGTCGCCCCTATGAAGGTCTTACAACCTCCAATTTGTCTGCACTCTTACAGCAGGAAAAACTCCCTCCTTATGCCCTATTTTCTATTACCGGAGGAAAATCCTGGCGACTGTCCAATCGTGCTACCCTCGGCGTTTTATGCTCCGTGCAAAATGTGTTCAACACCTTATACCGCACAGGTGGTTTTGAACAATCGCGAAACGCTACTTATCCACAAGAAATGGCGCGAACAGCGGGTGATCTACCTGTGTTTGGCACCAAGTACTGGTATGGCTACGGTCGCAATTTCTTTATTCATCTGTATTACAACCTATAATCCTTTTAAAAAATGAAAAGCATACTCCCCAAAAGCATGAAGGTTAGCCTAGTAGCACTTGCGCTAGTCAGCTGCGCCCAAACAGATCATTTTGGCGCTCCATCCTTCGACTGTACAGACCCATCATGGAGTCCAAACACCACTATTGACAACGTATTTACCCTCGCCGATGAACGAATTCGCCTCTACCCTGCTGCTCCTACTGATGCACTTACAGGTATAGTCATCTCCAGCGACCAAGGTGGAAATTTCTACAATAAGCTCCATATCGTTGACGAGTATACACTACGTCCTATGACGATTAACCTTGAGCTCCCCGATTCATATGCAGAATTTCCTCCAGGGACAAAAATACTCGTCAAGCTAGACAACCTTTACATCACCAATAGTTTTGGAAAACTAGCCCTAGGTGGTGGAATTTACACCTCTTCAAAAGATAAAAAATACATTGGGAGTATCCCTAAAAACAGCCTAGGAAAACATTTGGAAAAATATTGCGATGCTTTGGTAGCTCCTGAGACATACACCCGTCGCCTCACCTTAGAAGACCTCAAGCAAAATACAGCACAGTACACCAATACACTCGTTACCCTAGAAAACGTACAATTCGACCCCCATATAGTAGGCAAAAAACTATATGACCCCAATGATGTTGATGCCCAAGGCTATACCTTGCGCAAACTCGTCGATAGTCAAGGAAATGTCTGTTACATCCGAACAGGGAAGATGAGTAAGGACTTTATTGACTATAGTATTCCCGCAAACAGTGGATCGATTACGGGAATTGTCGATGTTTTTAGCAAGCAAATTCAACTGTATCCCCGTTTATTGACTGATCTGTTATTGAACCAAGATCCCTTGACAGGAGACAGCTCTACCTCAGGAGAGGAGGAAGATAATGAAGGAAAAGACAGTGAGGAGGATAATAGCAATGAAACCATTCCTGTAGAACCAGGAGATCAATTAGTCTTTGCTGGCGCAGATTTTGAAGATTGGGACGCTTTTAAGTCAACCTTAACTCGAGCAGGACTCAAATTTGCTGTCCAAGTACCTCATGAAGGGTGGAACAATTCCACAGGATTAGCCTTTCGCGGTTCACCTACTAAAACAGACATGGCATTTGTTGTGCAAAACCAAACTGTTCCCACCACCGCAACCGCCATCTCTTTTCTGATGAAGGGACGAGCAAGTCGGCGATCACTTTCGATTCAAGTATACGATGCTATGGGGTATTTTGTCGCTTATAATTTAGGCGATGTCCAGCAGAGTAAATCCGTTTCTCCCTCCTCCCGCACCAATAAAGAAGGCAACGTCAATCAGTACAACGGTACTATCGATACCCATGACCAATGGATCATAATTACGCTTCCTCTTGCGGGTGTGGCTTACAATCAAACTGGCAGTGGTCCTTTCTTCGCCATTCGATTTGGCGGTAAAACGACGACAATACCTAGCGAATATGATCTAATCCTCGATGAGATTCGCTTTGAACTCCCGCAGTAAAATTGTCCAATTGTCCAATTGTTGCAATACCTCATAAAAAATGCCCCAAAAAGAGTCTAACTTTTTTGGGGCATGTCTATAGGCACTCTTTTTACTATTTTTGTTCGCGAATCAAATACAAATAAACGGGAAAGTGATCGCTAAATCCGGGTTCACTGTTGCTATTTCTCAGGGGATAGCCTTTGTATTGTCCTGTGGATTGGATAATAAAGGGCTTCTTAAATATCTTCGCTTTCCAGTACTTCCACGAATCATAGCCTTCTTGTAAATAAGGTTCAGTCAAAATCATCTGATCGAATATATCCCATGCGTCTCGGTAAGCCAATGTACCTAAACCGTCTTTCGCCATTTTTTCCATAGGATTGAAAAGTCCTTGGGGTTGCACAGATTTCTTGTCTCCTCCAGAGGCTTGTAAAACCTTTTTGATACTCCTATTGAACGGACCGTCGTTCATGTCCCCCATTGTAATCACTTTTGCTTGTGGATTAATCGCTTGGAGGGAATCGATGATTTTTACATTTAATGCCGCAGCAGCCTCTCGATTTGGACTACTCGCCTTTTCACCTCCCACTCGAGAAGGCCAGTGATTAACAATAAAATGGACTTCTTCTCCATCTAATAGTCCAGTAACCAGGAGCTGATCACGGGTATAAATACGCTTTTTTGAACCGTCACTTCCTTTGCGTAATTGATCGTAAATATACAACGTATGAGCTGATGTTGAAGTTGGCACAAAATGATGCTTACTGTATAAAAGTCCAACATCAATACCACGGCGATCGGGTGAATCATAATGTACAATACCGTAATCTCCAGGTAGCATCACTGCCGCATGCACTAAATCTTCCAAAACCGCTCTATTTTCTACCTCGGCTACACCGATGATCGTGGGCATCTTCGGATTTTCGTCTGTGCCAATTTGCGACATTACCCGAGTAAGGTTGTCAATTTTTTTTTCGTATTTCTTCTTTGTCCACGCTTGTGCTCCAGAAGGAGTCCATTCCTCATCATAAATGTTTGGATCGCGGATTGTATCAAATAAATTCTCCACATTATAGAATGCGATGGTGTGAATTTGAAACTTCTTTTCCTGTGCCTGAAGGTTTATACCGAGTCCTACTAAAAACAAGGTTAAAACTAGATTTTTGACCACTCTACTCATAAGTTAACGTAATTTATTAAAATACTTTATACAAAAATAGCAGTTTTTATCTTAAAAACGTAACTTTACTACTATAAAAGTATAGCACTTTTTAGATTAGCACTTTAATAATCAATTCACTTATGAGGAAACTTTTAATTGTTTTGCTTTGTGCCCTACCTACATTTACGTTTGCACAAGGCAGTCACGAAATTAGGGGAAAAGTACTCGATGCCAAATCTCGAACACCGATCAATGCGGTATCTGCGAGAGTTTCAGGCACGAATATTTCAACCCTGACAAACAGTGAAGGAATCTTTATCCTAGAAAACAAGCAAACGGGTAAGCTGTGGCTAGAATTATCCTATCCAGGATATGTCAATCAGCAGTTACCTATTGAGCCCAACGCCGATCAATTTTTTGATTTAGGTGAAGTTTTATTGGAGGAAGATATCATGGCTCAAGCTCAGATAGGCTTTATCACACTGACGGAAAATGATCTTAGCGATGACAATTCGGGTTCGGATACGTCTTCGGGATTATTACAAGCGACCAAAGACCCCTTCCAACAAGTTGCAGCATTCAACTGGGGGCAATCGTTCTTTAAAGTACGTGGCCTGAACAACGAATACGGCAAAACCTTGATCAATGGTATTGTAATGAATCGGGTGTTGGATGGTCGACCCCAATTTAGCAATTGGGGAGGGTTAAACGACGTAATGCGAAACCAAGAGTTCTCTTCTGGATCAACGCCTTCTGATTATACCTTTGGTAGCATTTTGGGAACACAGGCCATTTCTACCCGTGCCTCTCATATTCGCAAAGGCTCACGTGCAACGTTTTCTGGCTCGAATACCAACTATAATTGGCGTCCGACATTCACCCATGCTTCGGGACTAAACAAAAAAGGATGGGCTTATGCCATATCAGGATCGTATCGAGGAGCAAAAGAAGGGTATTGGGAAGGTAGCAATTATGATGCACTCTCCTTCTTTACAGCAATTGAAAAGAAATTCAACGAGGAACACAGTTTAAATTTCTCTGCTATTTACGCCAAAAATAAAAGAGGTAAAAACTCCCCCATCACTCAAGAACAAGCTGATATCAAAGGCTTTAAGTACAATTCGTATTGGGGATGGCAAGAAGGAGATAAACGAAATTCGCGTTATCGCGATATTGAACAGCCCATTTTCATGTTGACTCACTATTGGAACATAAACGAAAAAAGTAGCCTAACAACAACGGCCTCCTTTCAATTTGGTCACATTGCAGACAGCCGACTTGGCTATCAAAATAATCAAAATCCAGATCCTGCGCATTACAAAAGACTACCTAGCTATTACTTAACCCAGATCGACCCAAAATACTGGGACATGTCACAAGCAGAATTCAATGCGTTGCCCGACGACAACTCCTTTAAGTCCGAAACTCAATCTTACTTAGATTTAGCAGCGCAAAATAGGAATTCCTTTGCCAATGATGGACAAATCAACTGGAGCGATATCTATGCCATTAATGCTGCATTTGAAGGACAAAGTCAAATCGTGCAGTACGAAGATAGACAACAAGAAAAAATAGCGTCTTTAAACACATCATTTAAGACAAAATTAAACAACAATATCACCTTCGATGCTGGGGCAAATTACCGCAAGCTAAACTCCCAAAACTATCAAAAATTAACTGATCTATTGGGCGGCTGGTACTATCTCGATAAAGACACCTACCAAAAGCCAGAGCTACAGGACAAAGACGTAAATCATCCAGATCGAAAAGTAAAAGAAGGGGATCGCTTTGGTTACAACTATAAATTATATGCAGACGTTGTCGATGTATTTACCCAATTTGTTTTTGATTATGGTGCATTGAATTTTTACCTCGCTCAAAACATAGGCTATACCACTTACCAAAGGGAAGGATTATATAAAAATCCGGTGTACATCAACAATTCTTACGGAAAGAGTGGGCATACGGATTATACAACCTTTGGTTTCAAAGGAGGAGCAACCTATCAAATTACAGGTAAACACGCTTTGGATTTGAACATTTCTTACCACAATCAGGCGCCCTCAATCAAAAATACCTTTGCTAATGTCAGGGTGAACAACAACCTTGTGCCCGCCAACAAAAAAGAAGATATTTTTAGTGTAGATGGGAGCTATATTTTGAGAACACCTCGTTTAAAAGCTAGAGCTACAGGATACTTTTCTGAAATTAGAAACGGTACAGAAATTAATTTCTACTTTGCCAACGGTTCGGGTATAAAGGATGCAGAAGGCAATCTTGAAAATTCAGGTAATAACTTTGTTTCTGAAATACTTACAGGTATAGATAAGCGCCAATTAGGCTTTGAATTAGGGGCAGAATACCAAATTACGTCAACCCTTAAGGCAACGGCTGCGGCTGCATTGGGACAAGCGTTTTACATCAGCAATCCCAATGTACATTTAACAACCGACAATCAAACGAATATGTTTGACTATGGCAAAGCTGCCCTAAAAAAGTACAAGCTATCTAATGGTCCTCAAACGGCACTTTCACTAGGTCTAGAATACAGGGATCCCAAATTTTGGTTTGTTGGTGCAAACCTAAACTATATGGCCGATGCTTATACGGATATTTCTGCCCTGCGTAGAACCCGTAATTTCGTCATCAATCCAAGTACACCTGGCCAACCTTTTACTGACTTAACGGATGAGAAGCTACACCAAATCTTAAAACAAGAAAAACTAGCCGACTTTACTATCGTCAATATCACAGGAGGAAAATCTTGGCGATTGCCCAATAGAACCATTGTGGGATTCTTTGCCTCGATTAACAATGTGTTTAACAAAGAATATAAAACAGGAGGATTTGAACAAGCTAGAAATGCTAATTATGCCGAAGAAGTCAAAAACAATAAAGGTCCATACAACCTATTTGGAAACAAGTACTTCTATGGTTATGGTCGTAACTTCTTTGTAAATGTTTACTACAACTTCTAATTTCTGTACCTATGAAAACAATTTTTAAATCTATACTTTTTATTGCACTATCGACACTCTTCTTTGGGAGTTGTGCAAAGAACGACGATTTTTCGGTTCCCTCATTACACTGTGAAGAACCAAAGGTTGTCATCAATAAAACTATTGACGAACTATATCCTCTGGCAGAACAAACGGTAAAACCCTACAGTGGCGATCCAAAGGATATCCTAGAAGGTGTAGTAGTATCAAGCGACAAAGGTGGAAACTTTCACAACAAGCTACACATCCTAGATAAAAACACAAAGCAACCATTGGTGCTAAATATTGATAATAGTGCCTCATTTGTTCAATATCCTCCTGGTACGATTATCTATGTTCGCTTAGGGGGGTTGTACTTCAACAACAGCTATGGCCTAGTCAACCTAGGTGGGGGAACGAATGGAAAGTACACCACATCGATTCCCAAAGGATCCATCGATAAATTTATAGGTAAGTTCTGTAAACCTGTGAAAGACTTTACCCCCTACAATCCGACAATCACGCTGGAGGAATTACTTTCGAAAAAAGACTTCTACAAAGGAAAATTAGTAACGATTAAAGACGTGCAATTCAACCGTGCTATTGTGGGCAAAAAGCTATACGACAAATCGGATGTCGACAGTCAAGGGCAAACCTTGAGAGAAATGGTTGACAAAGACAATCGCAGTTTTTTTGTGCGTACAAGTCAATATTCACGAGATTTTGTGGCCTATGAGATTCCAAAACACAGCGGCTCCATAACAGGAATTGTTGATGTATTTAGCAATAACGTACAATTTTATCCCCGTGTATTAGAGGACATAAACCTAAAAGAAGAGCCATTTGGTGATGGAGAAGTCAACCCTGAACCAGAAGACATCACATTAGGTAAATTCTTAGCTTTTCCAGGAGCTGATTTTGAAGATTGGGATGCCTTCTTAGGAGTAATTTTCAAAAATCAATTGAGTGATGCAACTGCCCAAAAAGCGCCTAATAAAGGATGGGAAAATTCAACTGGATTAGCTGTAGAAGGACAACGCGATAAAAATGGATACTTGTTCTCCGTAGAAAAAGTAAAAATGCCAACCGACGCAACCAAACTATCGTTTTTAGTAAAAGGAACATCGGCAAAATCCCTATCGATTAATATTCACAAAGCAAATGGGACAAATTACTATGCGTACAATCTAGAAAATGTAACAGCGAGTAAAGTAATACAACCGAATATGGATGAGAGTTCATTTCAAGGGGTTCCATCAGGCAATACGACTAATATATACACAGGTACGATTGATACAGGTGGAAAATGGGTGAAAATAACCCTTGATTTAAGCGCTTTAAACGGAGATTATCACCAAACTGGCACAGGAACCTTCATCAGCTTCAGAAATGGAAATGACGCCAACTATGACCTAGTTATCGACGAGATTCGCTTTGAGGACGGAACCCCGGTAGAAGATAATGGAGAAGGTCCTGTAGATCCAGAGCCAGGGGAACCTTTCGTTATAGCAGATTTTAACGATTGGCAAGCCTTTACAAGCACGCTAAATAACTTTGGACTAAAACCCTATGCTACACATGCTCCAGGTCAAGGTAGAGACGGTAAAGACGCCCTTAAACTATCGGGTACCACAACAGCAAACGATTATGTATTTACCATAACAGGTCAACAAGTTCCAGAAGGAAAGTCAAGATTGATCGTATGGATAAAGGGAACCTCAAACAACAAGTCTCTATCCTTCAACGTCAACAAAGCAGGTGGTGGTTTCGATCCCTTCAATGCAGGCACCGTAGCAACACAAGACCTAGAATTGGCAAAATTTACAACCAACCAATACAACGGATCAATAGATACGGGAGGCAATTGGGTCAAACTCACCCTTAATCTATCCGAAACAACCTACAATGCTACAGGAGCTGGAGATGTATTCTCCCTTAAAACAGGAAGTAATTCAACCTATGAATTAGTAATAGACAGCATTTACTTTGAGTAAATAGTAAATAGTGAATGGTGAATGGTGAATGGTGAATCCTGAATCGTGAATCGTGAATGGTGAATCGTGAATGGTGAATGGTGAATCCTGAATCGTGAATCGTGAATCGTGAATGGTGAATGGTGAATGGTGAATCGTGAATGGTGAATCGTGAATGGTGAATGGTGAATCCTGAATCGTGAATCGTGAATCGTGAATGGTGAATG
>NZ_JACAKI010000001.1:0-32493 GCF_030326445.1 Myroides sp. DF42-4-2 | reverse complement strand
GTGAATCGTGAATGTTGAATCGTAAATAGAAATTTAAAAGCTCGAACGAGTCGAGCTTTTTTTATGGATGAAAGGCGCCTAAACAGACTCTCCTTCCTATTTATTCCTTTGTTAAAAGGCGAAACTATTCACAGTCCATACCAAATACTACAAAACAAAAAAGACGCTTAAAAAGCGTCTTTTTAAAAAAGTATAATATTTATTGATTAGTTTTTCAATGCTTCTGCACCTCCAACAATCTCTAAAATTTCATTTGTAATCGCAGCCTGACGAGCTTTGTTGTAAGTTAATTTCAACGCGTCTCTTAATTCTTGTGCGTTATCTGTCGCTTTGTGCATCGCAGTCATACGCGCACCGTGTTCTGATGCTACAGAGTCTGCAATAGCTTTAAACAATTGTGTTTTTAACGACAAAGGAATCAACATCTCAATGATTTCCTCTTTTGAAGGCTCATAGATATAATCAGATGCTGCTGCAGTTGCTTCTGCTTCTATTGGCAATAATGGCAAAAATTGCTCCGTAACTACGTTTTGCGTAGCTGCATTTTTAAACTGGTTATATACAATTTGAATAGAGTCATACTTCCCATTGACGAAAGCTTCCATCACGTGCTCAGCAATAACAGCTGTGTGATCGAAGTCGAAATGATCGTAAAGAGAACTTTGATTATCAACAACGTTAAACGATTTTTTAAGGATGTCATTTCCTTTTTTACCGATCGTCAATAAATCAATTGTAGCTCCTTTGTACTCCGTATTCGCTAATACATTAACTTGTTTAATAATGTTGGCATTGAAACCACCACATAACCCTCTGTTAGAAGTTACGACTAGAAACAATACATTTTTTACCTCTCTAACTTGCGAATATACACTTGAATTCTCTCCTTCTAAAGTAGAACTAACATTTTGAATAATCTCAGTTAGCTTCTCTGAATAAGGACGCATAGCTGTAATCGTATCAGTCGCTTTTTTCAATTTAGCTGCTGACACCATTTTCATTGCAGATGTGATCTGCATTGTAGATCCAATAGAAGAAATCCTATTGCGTATTTCTTTAAGATTTGCCATTTGAAAACGTATATAATTCAGAAAGAGAATAAGCAGTTAGACCTGCTTAAACTCTTTCAAAAAATTCTTAATATTTTGAAGCTAATTCTTTAGCTACTTTCTCTAAAACACTAGTTTGTTCGTCACCGAATTTACCAGCTTTTAATTGATCTAACACATCTCTGTGACGTGAGTTAAGCGCTTCTAAGTACTCTTTTTCAAACGCTTTCACTTGGTTAACAGGAACGTTTCTCAACAAGTTTTTAGATCCAGCATAAATAATAGCTACTTGATCTTCTACAGTATAAGGATCGTTAACCGCTTGTTTCAAGATTTCAACGTTGCGTTGACCTTTAGAAATAACGTTCATTGTAGCAGCATCTAGGTCAGAACCAAATTTCGCGAATGCTTCTAATTCACGGAATTGAGCTTGGTCTAATTTTAAAGTACCCGCTACTTTTTTCATTGATTTAATTTGAGCAGATCCTCCAACACGAGATACCGAAATACCTACGTTAATCGCTGGACGTACACCTGAGTTGAACAAGTCAGACTCCAAGAAAATTTGTCCATCCGTAATAGAAATTACGTTTGTTGGAATATAAGCAGAAACGTCACCCGCTTGTGTCTCAATAATAGGTAAAGCAGTTAAAGACCCACCACCTTTAACGAAAGGTTTGATTGATTCTGGTAAGTCATTCATGTTTTTAGCGATTTCATCATCACCAATAACACGAGCCGCTCTTTCTAATAATCTTGAGTGAAGGTAGAAAACGTCTCCAGGGTAAGCCTCACGTCCCGGTGGTCTTCTTAAGATCAAAGACATCTCACGGTAAGCAACAGCTTGTTTAGATAAATCATCATAAATAATCAAAGCTGGACGACCAGTATCACGGAAATACTCTCCGATAGCCGCACCTGCCATAGCAGAATAAACTTGCATTGGAGCAGGATCTGAAGCGTTAGCCGCAACAATGATTGAATAGTCCATTGCACCTTTTTCCTCTAATGTTTTTGCAATCGCAGCCACAGTAGACGCTTTTTGTCCAATAGCAACATAGATACAGTAAACCGGTTGACCTGCATCATAGAATTCTTTTTGGTTAAGAATTGTATCGATACAAACCGTTGTTTTACCAGTTTGACGGTCACCAATAACTAACTCACGTTGTCCACGTCCCACTGGGATCATCGCGTCAATCGCTTTAATACCTGTTTGAAGTGGTTCAGTTACTGGTTGACGGTAGATAACACCTGGTGCTTTACGCTCCAATGGCATTTCGTACAAATCACCTTCGATAGGACCTTTACCATCAATTGGTAATCCTAACGTATTTACAACACGTCCTACCATTTTCTCTCCTACGCGTAGAGAAGCGATACGACCTGTTCTTTTCACAGTTGTACCTTCTTTTACTCCAACAGAAGAACCTAACAATACAATACCTACGTTATCTTCTTCTAAGTTTTGTACCATTGCCTCTAAACCGTTGTCTAATACAACTAGCTCTCCGTACTCTGCATTTGTCAACCCGTAAACACGAGCAACTCCATCTCCAACTTCTAGTACTGTACCTACTTCTTCTAAAGTAGCCTCAGAGCTAAATCCAGATAATTGTTTCTTTAAAATCGCTGAAATTTCAGCTGGTTTAATGTCCGCCATTTTTATCTATGTTTATACACGAAAAATTCGTGCGGTGATTTTTTTTACTTAATTAATTCTCTTTTTAATACTTGTAATTGATTTGCTAAAGACGCATTGTATTGGATATCGCCAATTTTTAAAATGAATCCTCCTAAGATTGACTCATCGACAACATTCGTAATGACAGCCTTTTTTCCAGGTGCTAAAACTTTTACCTTGTCAAGTACTTTAGCCTCTATACTAGCATCAATTGGCATTGCTGTAGTAACAGTTACTTTCTCAATACCGTTGTGCAAATCATATTGCTTTTGGAATTCTTCAGCAGTCGCTTGTAAGATGCCAAATCTATTATTTGCTTTTAATACCTTGAAAAGTTCTTTTGTCCCGTCGTTTACTGTTGCAAATACTTCTAATAAAGCATTTAATTTCAACTGATCTTTAACTATTGGGTTTGTCAGGAACGTTTTCAACTCAGCGCTTTGAGATATTGATTGAGAAATAAGGATCATATCAGTATTGATAGCATCAACATTTCCTTTTTCTAAAGAAACCTCAAGCATTGCTTTTGCATAACGTGCCGCAGCTCTTGTGCTTACCATAGTGATATTAGTTTAATTTTACATCATCTAACATTTTCTCAACCAATTGTGTTTGAGCTTCTTTGTTAGATAATTGATCTTTCAATAATTTTTCAGCGATTTCAATTGAAATTGATGAAACTTGAGTTTTTAAATCAAGAATAGCCGCAGCTTTCTCGCTTTCAATTGTAGCTTTTGCTTGAGCGATTAATTTCTCACCCTGAGCTTCCGCTTCTGTTTTAGCGTCTGCAATCAATTTTTCTTTGATCTCACGAGCTTCTTTTAGTAAAGTATCGCGCTCTGCACGTGCCTCTGCTAATAACTTCTCGTTATCCGCTTTTAAATTAGCCATTTCTCTTTTAGCGTTTTCTGCCGCTGCTAATGCATCAGTAATACCCTCTTCACGAGCTTCTAAAGCATTTACAATTGGTTTCCACGCGAATTTTCCTAAGATAACAACAATTACTATCATAATAATTAGTTGCCAGAAAAATAGTCCAAAACTGAAATCGTTAATTAACTTATCCATTATCTAAAATTATACTTTTTAATACCTGATTTTGTTTAATTAAAATAAGAAGTTTACCTGTAACCAACCGTTACAGATAAACTCTTTGTACTGACTTGGATTATTTACCTAAGATTAAAGCACCGAATGCTAAACCTTCCAATAAAGCTCCAATGATGATCATTGCAGTTTGGATTTTTCCAGCAGCTTCTGGTTGACGAGCAATAGCGTCCATTGCAGAAGAACCAATTTTACCTAAACCGTAACCAGCTCCGATTACGATTAAACCTGCACCAATGATAGTTGGAATTGTCATAGTATTGAATTTAATATTAATTAAACAAATTTATTTATACTCTTATTTTTTCTAATTTGATTAGTGTGCTTCTTCGTGATCGTGATCTGCTACCGCCATTCCAATGAATAAAGACGACAACATAGTAAAGATAAACGCTTGTAAGAAAGCTACTAAAATTTCTAAAACGACTAAGAACGTTGACAAGAAGAATCCGATTCCAATTGCTCCACCTGTTCCTAATGCTTCTTTCATCACGAAGATGATAGCAATTAATCCGAATACTACCGAGTGACCTGCTGTAATATTTGCGAATAAACGCACCATTAACGAGAACGGTTTAATAATCGCTCCTAAAATCTCAATGGGCATCAACATGATTTTCATTGGCACTGGAACCCCAGGCATCCAAAACATGTGTTTCCAGTAATCTTTGTTTGCAGAAAAATGCACAATAATGAACGTACAAATTGCTAAACAAACCGTAACCGAAATATTACCTGTTACGTTAAATCCTAGTGGAGTTAACCCTAAAATGTTCAAGATAAAAATCAAGAAGAATACCGATAGTAAATACGGCATAAACTTTTTGTATTTCGCTTTACCGATATTTGGCACCGCCATCTCATCGCGAACGTATAGCACCAAAGGCTCTAATCCTCTAGCAATACCTTTTGGCAAGTTGTTCGGTCCGTTTTTGTATGTTTTAGCTAACCCTAAGAATAGGATAAACATTAAAATTGTAGTGAAAAATAAAGAAGCTACGTTCTTTGTGATAGAGAAATCAAGTGGTTTCTCATTGGTAGGGTGGTGTGCCTCATCATAGGTAATTGTACCTTCAGCATCTGTTTTGTAAATTTTACCGTGGTATAATTTGTAAAACTGTCCGTCTTTTTCTACTACTTTTTTACCGTAGTCAAATTCAGAAGACATAAAAACTTTAAGACCGTTGTCGATTAAAATAACAGGCAAAGAGAACCCGTAATTTTTACCTGTTTCTTCATCTGAGAAGAAAACAAAAGAATAATCATCGGCCAAGTGATGGGTAATATGGGCCTGAACTTTCTCAGCTTGAGTCATTTCAGCAGGGTTTTCTATCTTTTCCCCTTCTACGTGTTCCAGGGTTTTTTCAATAGATTGCTCAGCTTCTTGAATAGAATTTTCAAGCTTTTGAGTAGTTGTTTGCGCGTACGAAAATACCGACGAGGCTGTAAATAAAACAGCTGCTAATAAATTCAGTGATTTCTTGAGAGTCACCATATCTTAACTTCTTGAATATTTTGGTTCCTAAAATTTTGTGCAAAAGTACAATAATTCTTGTATTATCATACCTTTATATCAAACTTTTTTTACTTAGTTTCATTTGATGTAGTATTCTTATTTAAAATAGAATAGGCTACAAATGCATCCCCTCCAAGGAAAACGAGTACAATCACTAAAAAATTATACTTAAATCCCTCTGCTATCATTTCGTGATCTAATCCTTTTTTTGCGAATAAATAACTTGCAATTAATCGCAAAGTAATGAATCCTAAAAAAACAAATCCCAGGTTATTCGGTAGGCTATTTTTAATTCCAACAAGTGCAAAAAAGGTTGCAATTGTAAAAATTAGTTCAAAGCCATAAAACTGTTCTATACTGTATCCCAAAACACTCAAAGCATCCCCTGCATTAGTAAAAGTGACCACAGCATAATGCAAAGCAAACACAGCGATAAGTCCCACTAAAAGTTTTACCCCCATTTGCACCGTTTCTTTATCCATTTTTTTATTTATTTAACTGATTGACTTGTTTAATTACTTGGTACAAAGCTAATCCTACTCCCAATAAAGTACAAATTTTATTTGCCATGTCGTGTTCTAAGTTGTATTTCTCATCTAACCAGACGCCTAATCGGTTTGCTAAATAAATGATTACCCCCATTTGAATGGGGATATTAATCAAGGACAGCCACTTTCGCGGTGAGTTCTTGTCGTCCATTATTCGGAAGCCGATGAGCTGCCGACCATTTGGCATTTGACATCAACTTTGGCTCCTGGTTCAACAGCCAAGCGTCCCACGCGTATATCGCCTTTGATGCGCGCTGCTGACTTTACCGTCAATAAATCGTTTACCGTGATGTTGCCTTCGATCTCACCTTCTACCTCACTGTTTTCACAGGTGATATTGCCTTTAATCTTTGCTATTGGCCCAAGTACAAGTCGCCCTTTTACCACAATATTCCCTTCAATTACGCCATCAATACGAATATCGGCAATCGCCTCTATATCACCTTTGATGATCGTCCCTTCTACAATTCGATTTGTTTGTCCCAACAAATCTAATCCTGTTCCTTTCTTTTTCGATTTTTCAAACATGTAAAAACGCTTTTATTAAGGCTCTATATTTCCTGGAGCCTGGTATTCTTGTAAATTCTTTTTAATTTGTATCACGGCATAATCCTCTTGCATCATCGGTATAAGAGAAGGATGATCACCTAAACGACCAATCATTTGTTCAGCTTCTGCTTTAGATTTGAATCCGTGTAACACGTATAATTTCGTCGAGGCTAAGTAATAGTCTTCGGTAAACTTTAGCCCCGTCCCTGCCGTTACTCCTGACAGGCGCTGCATATTGGCCTTAATTGCTGCAAAATCAGCTACCCGATCAACTGGTACAGCAACTATTATTTTCCAATTGTTCGAATCTTTCGTTGCAAATCCTTTTGACTCTAATGCTGGAATAACATGCTCTAACAATTGTGCTGCTTCTTTTCCTTCTGGCGTGCTACTATACGTCAACGCCAAATAATTCAGCGCTTCTTTGTATTGTTTCACCCCTTCTGTACGCGCAATAATCATTGCATTCAACAGCTCGAATTTGCTGACATACCCATCATCTATACGCTCCAAGGCATCTTTCATCATCGCTATTGCCTCTTCGAAACGCTCTGCTTTAAACACCTGATAAATAGAAGCATAAATTTGTTCTGGTGATAAATCTCCATCGCTAGCCACACTCAAATTCTGCATTAATTTTGCATAGCGAGAGGTTGGGTGTTCGGCTATAATTCGCGCTTTCATTTGAGCTGCTTTTGCCGGATCAACCTCTAGATATAACTTGTACAATTTATACAGCGTAGGAAGAATCAAACGTTCTTTTGGATCGAATAACAACAATTGCTCCAAACGACTAATTCCTTCGGAAATTTTGCCAAAACGCTCGCTATAAATGGCACCAAGCTCAAAATAAGCAAGGTCGCGCTCTTCTTTCATCTTCGCTATTTGGGTACTATCCGTTGGTATTTTACTTGTATACGTATCGAGTTGATAACGCGGATCGACAAAATCGTCCTTCCCTCCGCTATTATTTCCTACATTCCCCTCATTGGCTGCCAATTCTTCTTCCTCCCCTGTTCCAGCATTGGCGTTGGATTGCATCGAACTCAACCTCCAATTATCGGTTAGGGCACGATTGCCCCAACGGCGTTTAAAATCTTGTCGCCCACGAGTTAAGGCCTGATTGGAGTAAAAATAGAAGGTCGTTTTTCCTCCCATACTACCCAAGTTCGTTTCGCCAAAAGACTTTTCGATGGCATCTCCAAAATTGGGAACATTGAAAAAGTCTGCCCCAGTATTTGCCCCTTGGCCTAAGTTTGCCTGTAGTTTTCTTGCATCTTCCTTGCGCAAAGCATCGACATACGTCTGGAAATACGCTTGTTGTTCATCGGGTGACAAAGCCACCAAATGAAGAATACTGTCGTTTTTATGGGCTAGAATTTCCAAGTCAACAACCTCACGCAGAGACTCTCTGCGCTTGGTGATGCGGAATGTTTCTTTTGCTTTGGGTGGTAGTAAGGCAATAGCACTGTCATAATACTGTCCTGCAATGGCATAGCCAGCATCATTAAAATAGATATCGGCAATACTCAAAAAGTTTTTCGCTTTGAGTTGCTTGTCTTGTTTGCCTTCTTTGGTTGCAATCTTTAGGTAGGTCAACGCTTGTTCTTGCTTGCCAACATCGCGGTAAAAGAGTCCTATTTGACGATTTAAAACATCTAAATAAGGTCTATTTTCACGGTCGTTTAGTAAGTTTTTGTATTGTTTTAGAAAAGCCACTGAGTCAATTTTTGTTGCTCCTTCTAGGTTGAATAGCTCTGCGTAGGCATGGATGGTGTAGGTTCTAGGAGACTTGCGATTCATCTCAATAATCGCCTGAAAATTACTTCTAGCCTCGTCTTTCTTTCCGATACGCCCGTTGAGCTGTCCTAAGATATAGTGGTAACGCGCGCGTTCTTCCTTATTGCCCGCTAGATCAACTGCAGATTTTAGGGCCGTACTCGCACTATCTAATTGCTCTAAGTTTATGTATCCTTGAGCGAGCATGGCATAAGCATCAGACTCCACTTGTTGGGGCAACCTGCCTTTGCGCTCGCGCAACAATTCTTTTAAATTTTTAATGGCCAAATCATCATAGCGCAGGCGCAAATTAGTTTTTTCACGCCACACCTTAGCCTCGCCAATTAAGTCACTGTCTGGATATTTGTATAAAATGTAGTTGAAGGCCTCTAAAGCAGGAACAAATCGACCGTCGTAATATCTCGATTTCCCAAGTAGAAGATACGCATTAGCCATCTGGCTGTTTCGCTCTCTACCCTTGATGTACATGGAGTGTTTTTGAATGGCCTTGGTTGCCTTATTCTCTGCTCGGGTAAATCCTTCCCCATCCGTGCTTTCGGGTCCACCTAAATTGTTTCCCCCAACGGATAAATTATCTAAAACGCTGCCCTGTTTCGATTCTAGTGAAGTACCCTTTTCGAACTCTCGCTCTGGGTCAACTTCGATCTCAATTCGCTCTACGGGCAAAATTTCCCAATAATCGTCGAAATAGCCTTCCTTTAAAGCGTCAAGTGCCGCTGTATAGGACTCGTTGCCGTGAAAGAGAATATTGTACTTTGTTGTCAAAGCGTGATACCCCCTATTCAACATCTTATCCTTCTTTACAGAACACGCTATAAAAGACATAATTAGCAGAAGAATTCCACCAAACCGAATGACAATCTTTGTTTTCAATATGTAGGCTAAACTTTATATAACAACTATTTTTTCTCTCTTTTAGTATACACCAAACAGTAAAAATACACCACTTTTTAATACTTTTTGCAAATTTTGTTAAAAATTAAAACATGCTTTGTCGCGGTGGTCTCCTGTTTTTGTGCTAGACAATACCTTTTCCTTTTTTATTCTTGCTCTAGTGTGCATCCTTGCTTTAGCACAACTAAAAATACAAGGCTGCAAATTACAAAAGAAACTTTTATTATAAAGTAATGATACTGATAAAATTACAAGAGATTTAACCTAAAAAAAGCGCCCGAGTAGGAGCGCTATTTTGATTTATTCTAGTTTTTTTAAGCTTCTACGCTAAAAAAGCCTTCGAGTTCTTTATAGGTAATTGCATCGGTTTGTACATCGTGGATCATGCGGCCTTTTTCTAAGGCAATAATGCGATCCGATACTTCATAGGTATGTTGAAGATCGTGGCTCGAAATAATAATAGTCATGGTGCGCATGTCTCTTTTTCTTTTGACTAATTCCTTCAATCGAATTTGAGTTGACGGATCAAGGTTGGCAAACGGTTCATCCAAGATCACTAGTTCTGGATCACCAATAAAAGCACCTATAATACCAATTTTCTTTTGGTTTCCCTTAGAGAAATCACGGATGTATTTTTTTTGTTTTAGCACTTCTCCGTTAAAGAAATCTTCGTGTCCCTTAACAAACTCCTCTACTTTAGTGGCTGACCAACCGCGTAAATTACCTAGAAAAACAAAATACTCTTCTGCTGTTAGGTATCCGATTAAGAAGGTCTCATCTAAGAAAGAAGCGGTGTAATTTTTCCATTGTTCGGAAAGGGTTACATTGAGTCCTTTGGAGAGAATACTACCAGCAGTAGGTTGAATTAAGTCCAACAACAAACTAAAAAAGGTGGTTTTTCCAGCTCCATTATTCCCAACTAAACCAATACTTTCTCCTGAGCTGATAGTTAGCGCATCAAGCGCTAGTACGGTTGTTCCATTATACACTTTACGCAAAAGTTCTACTTGTATCATACGGATCTTTATTTTTTGAAAGCGACCAATGTCGCATATTTTTCTTTTTGATAAATTTTCTCAATAGCCTGGAATACAAAACGGTGTATAAACAAACCGGCTATTCCTACTAGAATAAGCAGAGCAAAGCCTCCCCAAAACGGATAAATCCACGTGCCTAGGCCATAAAATAAAAAGGGTAATACTATTTTAGGTATACTGATCAACATCACGCGTAAGTTAAATGAATTAGCATCGCCAAACACGTTCTTAGCTGCGGTGAGGTCCATAGGTGTTTTGAGATAAGCGCCACCCCAAAGGACTAAATAGCCATTAATTCCTATGTTAAACACTCCCATAGCGATCATCAAATAGAACAGCTGTAGATCGATGAAAAAATAGAAAAAACACAACAACGTTGAGATACATGTTCCCAAGGCAATAATCAACCATTTGGACATTAGATAATCGCGATACATCACGTTTTGCGTCATCAAAAGCGGATAATAAGCCGAATCCCAACTTGGCACATATTGTCCAAAGAGCATCAAAAAGCCTCCAGTTGAAAAAAAAGCAAAAAAGACAGACATGGAACTCATATTTTCTGCACTGAACATAAACAGGGCATAAAAGAGAAATAAAAAACTCATAAGCACGGTTATTCTCGCCCTTTTATTTCTGATAATCAATCGAATATCATTGCGCAGGAAAGCAGCGTAACGTCCAAATCTATCCAACCACTTCATTTCTAGTGCAATCCCTTCTTTCACCCGTACTTTTTCTAAATCGTCCAAATACAAGCGCTTTAAATAAAAGCGATGGGTACTCCAAATGAAACCCGCCAAGAGCAATAGATAGGCAAACAGGCTCAGGGGATATTGATAGGCGAGTTGGTAAAAATGCACGGTGTACACCGTAGGGTCTACGATCTCGAAGTAGTGCAACCCAAAACAAAGTCCGACGAATCCAATTACGCAATAAAAAACAGGGGCATAAGCACTCATCAAAATACCAACACAATGCATGATAAACACGATACAATACATCGACAAGGCCCAAGCCAAAATAGCTAATGCATTCTCTTCTGCCTGAATTGCTATCACCGTAAAGGGAATGAGAAAAAACAGCTGAATGATATTAAAAGCACTCAAAAAGGTTTTTCCTACGTAAAAGGTTACGATTTTTGATCGGGTTATGTTGAGAATCAAAAAGGGCTTAATACTCGCTACAGGTCCTTTTTGCAGAAAAAAACGCATCATTAATTCAATTGCAAAATAGTAGAGTAAGTAGCGACTTACAAACGCTATAGGAGGCACCCCTACCTCGTCCTCAACGATGGCGTAATAGGATATCCATCCCAACAAAAACATCATTGCCGTTAAATAGGCTATGCCCAACCATTTAAAAATACGGACCACGAGATCCATGCTACTTTTATTTCCTCGAGCTATGCGTTTTCGTTCTAAGGTGATAAACCATTGATATGTCATTTTGCTTCTGTTTTTTTTGCTGTACTCCTACATTAGTATAGCGATGGATCTAAACGTTACAAGTTATCATAAAATATCCTAAAATAAAAGATCTTCTGGTATACCCCCAGAAGATCTTTAAACTCAAAACTTAAAAACCAAAAAACTATCATGATCAATTAGAGTATATCAAATTTCAAACCAAACTTTGTTTTGAAAAACAAAAAGTGGAATCGTAGAAATAATTTTATCTTTGTTCAAATTTTATTCGAATGAAAAAAGACATAGAAATACCAGAAGTGAAAGATGTGGAAGTGGCGGTTGTAAAAGAATATAACGAGGATTTTTTACAAGATGCTTGGTACGCTTACTTATTTAATAATTCGCCAGAAACAATTGAAGCTATTATGATTGTTTCCAAAGCAGAGGGAGAACTCAATGGTGAAAAGAGAAACTCAAGTATTTTTAGACATGCGTTTCCTTCTTTAGCTGCGGGAGAATCAATCAAAGTTGAATTGTTGGACGAAGCTATTTTTGAATTGTCTAATACGTTTATGTTGACGTACTTTCAGGGTGCTAAGCTTTATGATAAAAATTTCGTGTTCCCTGCCAAGAGTATATCAGACAAAGCGTTAAAAAACCTGCCTTTTGCAGACAAAAAAGGGATAACCCATGCGAAATAACTATAAACCAAATAGTTAATCCTTATTTATACTAATTCCAAAAGTTACTTTTTATATCTTGCTTATCAACTATAAATGCGACAAGATATGAAACTAAAAAACACAGGAATTATATTAGGCTTCTTTTGCTTGATGATCAGTTTACTCTCATTTAAAAATAATACAACGGAAACAGAAACCACCGTTGTTCAAACAGCATGGAAAAACCTCACGGTACTTCCACAAGATATTTCCAAAGAAGATTTGGAAAAAGTGATGAAAGGCTATAATGCGGCTTTGGGTGTTAAATGTAGCTACTGTCATGCCCCTGCAGAAGACAAAGAAGGATTGGACTTTGCATCTGACGCGAAAAAAGAAAAAGAATTTGCGCGTCACATGATCGTGATGACCCGTCAAATTAATGCGGAGCACTTCAACTGGAAGAACGATCCAAATCCAGAAAACATTAATGTGGTTACTTGTACCATGTGTCACAGAGGAAATACTAGTGCTTCAAAGTAAATCGCTAACTGTTTACCGCAACAGCATAAAATAAAAGTGGGTGTCCCAAAAGGACACCCACTTTGTTTTTGTATTGTTCAGCTTATCCTACCTCCATCATACTTCCTTAGTTCCTCCATAGTGAGTCTATAGGAAACCCACTTTTTAATAGAGGCACTATGGACGCATTATGGACGCATTATGGACTCATGTCCTCTATAACTGATAGAATTGTACAATTGTTTATAAGCTATTTGCTTGGATATTTACACTTCTTTTTTCGGTGGAAAAAGAAGGGATAACACTACAGATAGGGTTAGTACGCTTGCAATTACAGCTAGAGATACCATAGATTCAATATGAACGAATGGCGAGATAATCATCTTCACTCCAATAAACGATAAAATGATCGCCAATCCGTATTTCAACTTAGAGAATTTGTCCATAAAATTCGCCAACAAGAAGTAAAGCGAGCGCAATCCTAGAATCGCAAAAATATTCGATGTATACAGGATAAATGGGTCATCTGGTGCAATTGCGAAAATAGCAGGAATACTATCGACGGCAAAAACTAAATCCGTAAACTCAATAACCATTAAAGCGACAAACAAGGGAGTAACCATTTTTACCCCATTCTTAACTGTAAAGAACTTATCTCCGTCGTATTCATTGCTTACTTTAAAAAACTTATGTACCATTCGCACAGCAAAATTCTTAGTCAAATCTTGTTCTTCGCTGTGATCGTCTTTGGCAAACCACGACTTTATTCCCGACACAAGCAAGAATACCCCAAACACCGTTAGTACAACATTTATTTCCACTTGTTGACCAAACAGTTCAAAAGCAGGTAAATATGTATGGTTAATTAATTCCACACCCGCAAAGATGAAAATAGCTCTAAAGACTAAGGCTCCAATAATTCCCCAGAATAAAACGCGATGGTGTAGTTCTTTGGGTACTTTAAAAAAGGTAAACACCAAAATAAAGACAAAGAGATTATCAACAGAGAGGGCTTTTTCAATCCAATAAGCCGATTGGAAACGGGCAAAGTTCTCAAAGTCCATGTAGTAGTATATAACTCCACTAAATACCATGGCTAGACCAATCCAGACTACCGTCCAAATAAGTGCTTCTTTGGTGGAAACAACGTGGCTATTTCGATTGAAAACACCTAAATCCAACAAGAGCATGACTAAAACTACAATTCCAAAAACGGCCAATAGGCCTGGGTGATTAATTAAATGATCCATTATATTTCTTTTTTTAACAGCACAAAACTACTTGATCTATTTTTCCCCTAGGCAAATCTTCACAAGCAACTATAAATCAACAATTTACAACTAATTTTTCAAACTACAGCAAAACAAAAAAAGCAACACAACAAACTGACAATCAGTCTATTATATTGCTTTTTTGTCTAAAAAAACCGATAACGGTCTTTTTTGTATTTTTTTTTAATCTAATTTCTCTGTGAGTTTTCTAAAGGTCTTTTTCGGATCCTTTCCATTGTATAAGATGTCATATACCGCATTGATTATCGGCGTTTTAGCTCCGTATTGAGCATTGAGCTCATAGGCGCTTTTTGTTGCGTAATATCCTTCTGCAATCATATTCATCTCCATCTGTGCAGACTTGACTGTATAACCTTTGCCAATCATATTGCCAAACATGCGGTTGCGAGAAAAAAGCGAATATCCCGTTACTAATAAATCTCCTAAATAAGCGGAGTTATTAATATTGCGTTTCATGTGGTGTACTTTCTTGATGAATTTCTTCATCTCGCGTATAGCATTACTCATCAACAAAGCTTGGAAGTTATCCCCATATCCCAGTCCATGCGCCATTCCACAAGCAATAGCATAGATATTCTTTAATACAGCGGCATATTCCGTTCCAATAATATCATCCGTAAGCTTCACTTTAATATAATGACTGCTGATGCAGCTTTCGATTACTTTGGCATGCTCTTCATTGCGACAAGCAATTGTCAAGTAGGACAAACGCTCTAAGGCTACTTCTTCTGCATGACAAGGCCCGGTAATCACAGCAATATTATCATAGGAAACACCATAGGTTTGGTGAAAATGTTCTCCCACAATTAAACTCGTCTCGGGAATGATTCCCTTAATAGCGGAAATTACAACTTTGTTTTCAAGACTGACGTAAAGTTGCTGCATTTCTTCACTTAAGAAAGCAGAGGGAATAGCAAAAATCACGTAATCCGCATAAGATACGGCTTTATTAATATCATTGGTCAGCAACAGCTGATCGATATCAAATTCTACCGAACTTAGGTAGTTCGGGTTATGATGGTTTACCTTAATTTCTTCTATCGCATTTTCATTTCTCATGTACCATGCTATTTGCTGTAGGTTTTCACTCAGCATTTTTACGATAGCCGTTGCCCAACTCCCACCTCCAATTACTGCAAACTTTGGATAATCACTCATAATTTTAGCTTATAACTTCGTCAAAAGTAACTAAAAAACTTAATGCAAACAATTGAAAAACTGTAAAACAATTCGTTATAGTTCTTTCTCTTTTACTTCATTCTATTGTATTCTCGACAAAAAACCACCTCTTTTGGCTTAAGACAAACAATTTATACTTTGTCCTACTAGTATAAGGGGTAAACACAGAAAAAGAGCTGTACAACAGCCCTTTTTTCTTGATGGTTTTTATTGTTATTTTTTATAAAAGAGGTTGTGGTCAATGTATTTCCAGACCTCTTTATCTAGTAACGGTTGCATATTTTTTCCTGCTTTAATCCCCTCTCGAATAAAGGTAGCCGAAATTTCCATGATAGGGGCATTGTCCACAACCACAATATTGGGGTGTTGCATCAACGGACTTGGCTCTACACGGTTGCGATCAATACGTGGATAAACATAGATTTTATAGGCATTGAGTAGGACCTCATAATTCTTCCATTTCGGAAAAGAATCGAGGTTGTCTTCTCCCATAATTAATGCGAATTCGTGTTTGGGGAAACGCTCCTGTAAATACGCCATAGTATTTACAGTATAATTGGGTTGGGGTAAAGTAAACTCAATATCAGACGGTCGTAAATAATCGTAATCGGCCGTAGCGAGATTCACCAGGTGAATCCGGTGAAAGTCTTCGAGCAAGCCTTTTTTCTTTTTTAAAGGATTATGGGGGGTAACTACCATCCACACCTCATCTAACTCGCTATATTGCACCATGTGATTAGCAATAACCACATGCCCAATATGCACGGGATTAAAGGTCCCAAAATACAAACCAACCTTCATCTTTTGCTATTTTACAAAATCGCGAACCAACTGACTTGCTTCTGCTTTTGCAGTTTCTAGGTCGTAATTTTTAATAATAATATCAAATTGAGGCGCTGTTGCCAATTCAACCGAAGCCTTCGCAATGCGCATATTTATTTTATCTTCACTCTCTGTTGAACGCTTTTTTAAACGGATTTTCAACTCATCAATGCTCGGTGGCTTAACGAAAACAGCAAGGGTTTCCTCAGGGAATTTGCGTTTGATGCGCAAACCTCCTGCAACGTCAATATCGAAAATAACATTTTTTCCCAATGCCCAGATGCGCTCCACCTCTGCTTTTAGTGTTCCATAAAAATTATCGCGATAAACCTCTTCCCACTCTAAAAAATCATCGTTTTTTATGTGTTTCTTAAAGTCTTCTAACGAAATAAAATAGTAGTCTTTTCCGTGTTCTTCTCCTTCTCTTGGTTCACGTGAGGTACACGAAATAGAAAAGTCTAAATTTAGGTCGCTTTGTGCTAATAAATGGCGTACAATTGTAGTTTTTCCCGAACCAGACGGAGCTGAAAAAACGATTAATTTCCCTTTATTCATAGGTGTTGTGTGTCTTTATAATACGTTTAATACTTGCTCTTTGATCTTTTCTAACTCATCTTTCATACGCACAACAATTTGTTGCATCTCTGCATGATTAGACTTCGATCCCATCGTATTAATCTCTCTTCCCATCTCTTGTGCAATAAAACCTAACTTTCTACCATTCGCTTCCTTGCCATTCAACGTTTCTAAGAAATAATCCAAGTGTTTGGCTAGACGCACTTTTTCTTCGGTTATATCCAATTTCTCTAGGTAGTAAATCACCTCTTGCTCGTATCGATTTTCATCAATAGTCAATTGCAATTCCATCAAGTTGTTGCGAAGGCGTTCTTTTACGCTTACGATACGTTCTTTATCTAAAAGTGATACCTGTTCCATATAGGAAAAAATACTTGCAATACGCGCTCTAAAATCATCTTCTAAGGATTTCCCCTCGCTTAAACGAAACGCTTTCATGCTCTGAATGGCTTCGTTAATTACAACTTCAATATCCTTCCACTCTTCCTCGTCAAAATCATTGCGCTCTACCTTCAAAGCATCTGGCATGCGAACCGCCATCTTCATCAATTCAGTCTCATCTGCATTTGGAATAATCGCCTTCATCTGTTCAATATACGCTAACACAATCGGAGCGTTGATCTTACTCGACGTCTCTTCAGCAGTAATCTCGCAAAACAAAGAAAAATCAACCTTTCCTCTTTCTAATTCTTGAGCAATCTGATTGCGCAAAGTCAGCTCTTTTTCTCTATAACTTAACGGCAATCGCACGTTTAAATCAAGATTCTTACTGTTCAGTGACTTTACTTCGATCGTAATCTTTTTTGTGGGTAATTGTAAACACGCTTTACCAAACCCTGTCATGGAATGTATCATATACTTTTGGATAATGACTGCAAAGGTAAGAAAAAATGGTTTACGGTGAACGGTGAACGCTTTACAGTTAACGGTGAACGGTTTACGATGAATGGAGAGGGTCATAAACAAAAAAAAGGGAAGCCTAAGCCTCCCTCTTCAAACCAACGTTATACTTAACTGTAACTTTTTAAAAAACAAACCAATCATTTTCAACTACGTTAAGTCTTAACCAACTTCACTCTATTATGAAATAAAAATGTTCTTTTTAATAACAATTCTTCATCTTTAATAAAAGAACTATACCGGCTCTTCTTTCTGATTGAACCCCTTAATAAACAATTAAAAATCCAAACCAGTATAGTGTAACTTTATTTTCTTCTATCTTATTAAAACCTGAAAAATCTCATAGCAATTATTCCCTTTTTCATATTTAAGACATCAAATTTGATATTTGGTCACATGATTTTTAGAAATAAATTCAAATATTATTGCAACATACTGACTAACAGCTGTTTAAAAAACAAAAAAGTCGAAGTAAAAACTTCGACTTTTTTTATTTTGCTGCCGCTATAAAAGCTTGTTCGAGTACTTTTTTGCTGTTGCCGACAAAAACGGCCCCATCAATAAAAATAACTGGTCGATTTAAAAAGGTATACTGTTCTAAAATTAGATTCTTATACTCTTCCTCTTGAAGGTTTTGATCTTTTAATCCTCTTGATTTGTACAACTGCGCTCTTTTATTAAAGAGTTTTTCATAACTCCCTACAGCGTCATACATTGTTGCTAACTGGGATTCAGTAACGGGATCTTTCTTAATATCCTGTAATTCAAATCCTTCTACCTGAGGCATTTCTTTCAAAATACGTTTGCAGGTATCACACGTACTCAAATAATATATCTTCCTATTCATCTCAGACTTCTTTAACTGTAATAATATGTACGGGACATATTTTTTCGGCTTGTTCACAAGCCTCTAATATCGTATAATCTGGCGACTTAAGCGTATGAAACCCTTTATTATTCACTGCCTTTAATAAAACGGTTTTGCCGTCTTTTTTTGACATCTGAAACTGTTGGGGCGCAACTTCAACACAGTAATTGCATCCAATACACTTATCGCGTTGTAAGGTAACTACAATCATTCGTTGGTTACTATTTTGTACATTTTATCAGACAAGCGCACGCGGAAGGGCAATTTTAAAGTGCAATCGTCTCCTTTGGTTGCCTTTTCAGCTGGTTGTTCGTTGACAAACAATTCTTCAACGGTTAATTCTTGTGCTCCTGTACTTGGACCGGTAATTAAAATTCGATCACCTACTTTAATGTCATAAGCTTCAATTTTGAATTCACCTATTGACGCTTTTTGAAAATAGTGTGCTGCTTTACCGACATATACTTTTTTCTGGGTAGCATTACTCCCTGGGTTATCACTCCACTCGCCTAATTTTTGTCCGAGGTAATACCCACTCCAAAAGCCACGGTTATACACCGTTTCTAAGGCGGCCATCCATTCGCTTACTTTTTCCTTGTTATAGGTACCTTCAGCAATGGCATCAATAGCTTCTCTATAGGTGCGAATCACTGTAGCCACATACTCAGGGGCTCTTCCTCTTCCTTCGATTTTCAATACCTTTGCCCCTGCATCAATCACTTGATCCAAGAAATCAATGGTACACAAATCTTTAGGAGACATCATATATTCATTGTCAAGCTCGATTTCAAATCCGCTTTCTTGATCGATTACGGTGTATTTTTTGCGGCAATTTTGTTTGCATGCACCTCGATTGGCTGATGAATTATGGGAGTGTAAGCTTAGGTAACACTTACCTGATACCGCCATACACAAAGCACCATGTCCAAAAATTTCAATCTCCACCAAGTTTCCTGCAGGTCCTTTGACCTGTTCTCGCTCAATGGCTTCTGTGATTTTTTTTACTTGACGCAAGCTCAATTCGCGCGATAAGACAATGGTATCGGCAAACAAGCTGTAAAACTTAACAGTTTCAATATTGGTCACGTTCAATTGAGTAGAGATATGCACTTCAAGACCAATGGCTCTTGCCGAGGCAATAACCGCTTGATCAGAGGCAATAACGGCAGTTAACCCCGCCTCTTTTGCCTTGTTGAGCAATGTTTTTACAACCGACAAATCGTGATCGTAAATAATCGTATTCAACGTCAAATAGGTGCGTACCTTCTTTTCTTGGCAACGTCTGGCTATTTCGGGCAAATCGTCGACTGAAAAATTCACCGTTGAACGCGCGCGCATATTCAATTGATCTACTCCAAAGTACACTGAATCGGCTCCGTTGTCAATTGCAGCTTGCAAGGACTCGAAGTTTCCAGCGGGAGCCATTAATTCAACTCTTCCTGAAACTGTCATAGCTTATCTATTTAATCAAGTATTTTAAATAATTGGTCATTCTTGCGCACGCGGAAGTTTAATTCCATTGTCATGCGATCACCTACATTTGCCACAGTAACCTCTTGTCCATTCACCAACATTTTTTCTAAAACCAAACGTTCATCTCCTGTTGTTGGCCCTACAATAGCAAGTTTATCGCCCAATTGTACCGATTTTTCCATCTCAAACTGACCCACCCCTGCTTTCGTAAAATAGTGTTGAACCGTTCCCACAAGTTGCTTGCGCTCTACTTGTTTTTTGCGAATTTGAGTCACTGTGCTTACTTTTACTGGTTGAATTTCAGCTGTCGCTTCCACATCTTTCTTGAACTTTAAAGCCTCTGAACGTCCTTTTTTGAAAATTAAATTCCCTTTTTGAACGCCTTTTCTCAACGCCTTTTGCTCTTCAATCGGCAATTGAATCACTTCTAAACATTCGTTCGAACAACAACCGTGCATAGCCTCAGCACACGCATCACATTGAATAAACAACAGATGACAGGCTTCATTGGCGCAGTTCACGTGAACATCACAAGGCTTCCCACATTGGTGGCAATTGGCGATCACATCATCGGTAATACGCTCACCTAAACGATGATCGAATACAAAGTTCTTTCCGATGAATTTACTCTCTAATCCTTCGGCTTTCACTTGTCGAGTATATTCAATGATTCCCCCTTCTAGCTGATACACATTTTTGAATCCGTGGTGCTTGAAGTAAGCCGATGCTTTTTCACAACGAATCCCACCAGTACAGTACATCAAAAGGTTTTTATCCTCTTTAATCTCTTCCAATTGGTCTTTGATAATCGGCAAAGACTCGCGGAAGGTATCTACATCTGGAGTAATTGCTCCAACGAAATGTCCTACTTCACTTTCATAGTGATTGCGGAAGTCTACAACAATCGTATTTGGGTCTTCCAACAGCTGGTTAAATTCATTAGCCTTTAAGTGGATACCCTTATTTGTTACGTCAAAGGTAGCATCGTTTAATCCGTCTGCTACAATTTTATTTCTGACTTTTACTGTTAGTTTTAAAAACGACAGGTCATCTTGTTCCACGGCAACATTCAGGCGAATACCCTTCATAAAATCATAGGCTTCTAAGGTGTCTCTAAAGGCTTCGAACTTCGAGGCTGGCACCGACATCTGCGCATTGATTCCTTCATGGGCCACGTAAGTACGTCCAAGGGCGTCTAACGCATTCCATGCTAAGAATAAATCATCTCTAAATTGTTGTGGGTTTTCGATTTTGGCATACGCATAGAAAGACAAAGTCAAGCGATTTTCTCCCGCTTGCTCAATAAGTTCTGCTCTTTCTTCTGCGCTTAATGTGTTATACAGTTGCATGCTATATAAATTTTAAGTGTAGAATAATATAAAAAACGAGTTGAAATTCTAAAATGGAAGAATTTCAGGGTGCAAAGATACGCTTTTGATTTGAAAATCAAATAGTAAAATGCGAAAGGCTGACATATCTCGCTATATGTCAGCCTTTTAAAAAATTATACCTTTTTATTCTAAACGCTTCAGAGGCAGGTCTTCCACAGGATTGATAATTAATGGAAAACGCTCAACTTTTACAGCGCTACTGTCTAATCCAAATGCTTTTTCCTCTGATAAGGAGATCTTTTTAAGGAAATCATAGAGGTCTAAAATAATTTTCTCTTTCATAGGCAAATCATTGTCATAGGACAATTCTTTTTCGATTAGGATATACTCAAAATCGCCGATGGCATCAATTTTGTGCAGAGATTCGTATCGGGTTGTAATATCGATTTCTCCTTGATGCATGAGTTCAGTTACCACTTGTTTCATCAGTACGTTGATGCGTTGTTCATTTCGGAAGCCTAGGTAGAAATCCACGCGTAGGATATTTTGATGGGCACCGTACTTTACAACTTTATATTCTAACTTATAGGGTTCATCCACTACATTTACGTGTACAAACCAATAATTATCTGCGCGTTTAGGGCGGCGATTAATAATGGAAAACATGGCTTTATACTCTACTTTGGATGGGCTATAGGCATTGGTTAAATACACTAAATTCGTCACGTATTTGGGCATGGATTGGTCCTGACTCAAATCGGTTAATATCTCTTGATAATCCACGATATTCACTAAATCAGTATAATTGCGTCTGATCTTTTTGCCAAGGTAATTGACAGTCATCACTGCTGCTAAAATTCCAGCGATAAACACAGTGACATAGCCTCCATGTGAAAACTTCTGCACATTGGAGATAAAAAACGACACTTCGATGGTGAGGTAAACAAGTTCAACGAGGATAATCAGAATCAAAGGCACACGTTTTAATACCATGAAGTAACCTAGTAATATGGTTGTCATAATCATACACAGGGTGATAGCCAAACCATAGGCAGCTTCCATATTACCCGATTCTTTAAAGTGTAACACGACAAATACACAACCGATAAAAAGCAAGAAATTTACAGAAGGGATATACAGTTGTCCGCGTATATTCGTTGGAAATTTCACGCGTATCTTCGGCCATAAATTTAATCGAATAGCTTCGTTGATCAGGGTAAATGATCCGCTAATCAAGGCTTGAGAAGCGATAACTGCAGCTAAGGTAGCAATCCCAATTCCGAAAGGCAAAAACCAGTCAGGCATCACCAAATAAAAAGGGTTGGCAGGTTGATCCGAATTTGGGCTTAAATCCATCAGTGTACTTCCAGCATATTCGATTAGCAAAGCGCCTTGTCCGAAGTAACTCAAGACCAACATCAGCTTGACAAATGCCCAACTTATGCGAATATTTTTTATTCCGCAATGCCCCAAGTCGCTGTACAAAGCCTCAGCACCTGTGGTACACAAAAATACAAATCCCAAAACCAAGTAGCCCTCGGAGTGAATGCTTAACAAGTGAAAAGCATAGTACGGATTCAAGGCTTTTAACACACTAAGATTATCAATTAAATGACTGAATCCCAACACACCAAGCATTAAAAACCAAATCATCATCATAGGACCAAAAAACTTGCCTATGGTACGTGTACCGAATTGTTGAATAAAGAAAATCCCCATTAGAATACCGATAACAATAGGAATAGTAGCCAAATTGGGTTGGTAAATTTTAAGCCCTTCAACGGCAGAAGAAATGGATATAGGCGGTGTAATAATCCCATCGGCTAATAAAGCACTCCCTCCAATAATTGCCGGTACAATTAACCAAGGCTTTTTGAGTTTTTTTACTAAAGTAAAAAGCGAAAAAATACCCCCTTCTCCATTGTTATCCGCTTTTAGGGTAAGAAAGACATATTTGACCGTCGTTTGTAAGGTTAATGTCCAAAACACACAAGAAATAGCACCTAAGACGACTTCTTCGCGTATTACTGCACGTCCCATAATCGCCTTCATTACATAAAGTGGCGATGTTCCAATATCTCCGTAAATAATTCCAAGCGTTACTAATAGAGTACCTAAGGTTACGCGATCAAGACGTGTTGTTTTCGACTGTGACATCACAAAATATTTTTAAGTAACTAAATGACAAAAGCTTGCATGCTCCTGTGCTTTGCGTTACAAAGGTAGGAAGTAAGACCATACAAAACACATATGCAATGTGAAATTTTCAACCAAACCCCACTTCCACCATTAATTCTTAAATTTTAAGTAGACTTTATTCCTATTTTCCCACATTGACTCAAGTTCTATTAGAGATACTATCAGCAGAAATATTTTAATTTGCACCTATATTACAACTAGTAGACATAGGATTTATAGAGCGACGCTTGCTGATGCAGCTTGTTGTTGAGCATTTCGTGGAGCCGAGCAAATCAAATTGAGCAAGCGAAAAGAATAAGCTTGCTACAATTTGTAGCATTCTTTACATCAAACACGGATCTATAGTATTTTTATCTTATTTTTACATCAGTTAAGAATCAATACTTCAAAAAAATGAGTGCAGATAAAGAAGCTAAATTAAAAGCCTTACAGCTAACATTAGATAAATTAGACAAGACCTACGGAAAAGGAACGGTAATGAAATTAGGAGATACCGCTGTGGAAGAAGTTGAAGTCATTTCTTCAGGTTCATTAGGTGTAGACTTAGCTTTAGGTGTAAGTGGATATCCGAAAGGAAGAATTATTGAAATATATGGTCCTGAATCATCAGGAAAGACGACCTTAACGCTACACGCCATTGCGGAAGCGCAAAAAGCAGGAGGAATTGCGGCATTTATTGATGCGGAGCATGCATTCGACCGTTTTTACGCACAGAAATTGGGGGTTGATATAGACAATTTGATTATTTCACAACCTGATAATGGAGAGCAAGCGTTGGAAATTGCGGAAAACTTAATTCGTTCAGGAGCCATTGATATCGTAGTTATTGACTCGGTTGCGGCTTTAACGCCAAAAGGAGAAATTGAAGGTGATATGGGTGATTCTAAAATGGGGTTACACGCGCGTTTAATGTCTCAAGCATTGAGAAAATTAACTTCGACCATTAGTAAAACCAATTGTACAGTATTCTTCATCAACCAGTTGAGAGATAAAATTGGTGTAATGTTCGGAAGCCCTGAAACAACAACTGGTGGTAATGCCTTGAAATTCTACGCTTCTGTACGTATCGATATTCGTCGTTCAACGCAAATTAAGGATGGTGAAAACGTAATTGGTAACCGCACAAAAGTAAAAATTGTTAAGAATAAAGTTGCTCCTCCTTTCCGTACAGCAGAATTTGACATCATGTATGGAGAAGGGATTTCTAAAGTTGGAGAAGTATTAGACTTAGCTGTAGACTATGAAATTGTAAAGAAAAGCGGTTCTTGGTTTAGCTATGGAGACACCAAATTAGGACAAGGAAGAGACGCGGTTAAATCGCTAATCAAAGACAATCCTGAACTAATGGATGAATTAGAACAAAAGATTAAAGAAGAAATCAAAAATAGAGAAGCACAATAAAATGTGTTTGCATCAAAAAGGGCCTCAAGACATTTGAGGCTTTTTTTATTTAATAGAGGTACAAAACACCCTTAGCGTACACATAAGCTCCACCTACTAGCACAACTAAGCTAATCCAGTCCGTCCATTGCGTTGCCCTAAGCTTATTTCTATACAAATGATAGCAAAGGGTACACAAATATATACCTACGTATACGTGTAAAAAATAATACATATAAACAATAGAATAAGCACTCCAAATGCTATCGCCCAGCACAAAAAAAAGTCCCCAGCTCAATAATATAGGTACATTAAGCCATAAGCATCGAAGGAGTAAACGACATAGGAAAGATTTGAATCGCATAAAATTTTGTTTAGTAATTTCCCTCTTCCTAAACAAAAAAAATACCAAAATATGTTTATATAGTAAAAAAATTAGGGATTCACTATTGATTTTATATCTTTTCTAGCCCTCTTTTCCTCCCAAGTCAGCAATTGTTCTAGGATACTATGATGTGTTGCTTCCTTGAGTACTTTTTTGTTTTCTTGGGTACAACCCGCAGTGGAAATCGGTGGTTGAATCACCACAGGCACTGTTCCAGGCTTGCCCAATCCCCATTGAAAGGGGAAAAAATACTTCAAATATCCCATGGCCAGGGGAACTATTGGAATCTGATGGTCAATGGCTAAACGAAAGGCACCATCCTTAAAATGGTCTAATACAATTGTGCGATCATCAGGTACTCCTCCTTCTGGAAAAATACAAATACTCAACCCCTGATTTAATTTGGCTTGTGCGCTTTCAAACACTTGATAGCGGCTCTTTGAGTCTTTGCGATCCACTAAAATACACGTTCGCTTATAAAAAAATCCGAAAATAGGTAGCTTGGCAAGCTCCTTTTTCCCTACGAAGACAAAGGGATTATCTGGAACTAGAATCAGCATCATCATAATGTCCATCATCGAGGTGTGATTGGCAACAAACATATAGCTTTTTCCTTTTTCTAGTGCATAAGCAGACTCAATATGATAAGACATCCCCATACCAAAAAAAGTAAGCTTAGCCCATAAGCGCGCGACTTTGAAAAAAGTAGGATAGGTCGAATCGGACCAAATCGTTGCTAAGAGCAAAGGCGATAACAAAAGGATTACAACCAGCATCCAGAGGTAAAACCAAGCTCGCCATAATACGCTAAAAAAGATGCGAATGTATTTCATTAAACAATGCATTTAACTTTTGCATGAAGTTCATCAAAAATAAAAAATAAAGGTAAGTGAACCCAAGGAAAAAGAAAAAAAGAAAAAACAATACCTCCAAAAGCGCTATCTTTGTAGTTATTATATATACAAACACGCAATGGCTAAAATTCTAACAGGAGTTCAAAGTACAGGAACTCCACATTTAGGGAATCTCTTAGGCGCCATTCTACCAGCAGTAGAAATGGCTAATAACAAAGAGAATGAGTCTTTTATATTTATTGCGAATTTACATTCAGCAACGCAAATAAAAGAGGCAAAAACATTACAGGAAAACACCTATAGTGTTGCGGCTACTTGGCTTGCTTGTGGTTTAGATGTTAATCATGTAACTTTTTACCGCCAGTCCGACGTACCGCAAACGACTGAGTTAAGTTGGTACTTAAGTTGCTTTTTTCCCTTCCAACGTTTAACATTAGCTCACTCTTTTAAAGATAAAGCGGAAGTTCTTTCTGATGTTAATGCTGGATTATTTACCTATCCTATGCTTATGGCTGCGGATATTTTATTATATGATGCAAATTTCGTTCCCGTAGGGAAAGATCAATTACAGCACTTGGAAATTACCCGTGATGTTGCTTCTCGATTTAATCATCAAATGGGAGAAACTTTTGTTTTACCTGATGCTAAAATCTCAGAAGACGTAATGATTGTACCTGGATTAGACGGCAATAAAATGAGTAAATCCAGAAATAATATAATCAATATTTTCGAAAGCGATAAGACGTTGCGCAAGCAAGTCATGAGTATTGAAACAGATAGTACACCCTTGGAAGATCCGAAGAATCCAGACACTTGTAACGTTTATACGATTTACAAGCTATTGGCTACTCCGGAACAAAATGCGCAAATGCGTGCAAAATACCAAGGAGGTAACTATGGATATGGACATGCAAAACAAGAGCTATACGAGTTAATCGTTGAGAAATTTCAAGAGATACGAGAAAAATACAACTACTACATCAATAATTTAGAAGAAGTAGATCGCTTGTTAGCCATTGGAGCATCCAAAGCATCGGTTGTTGCTAATGCTACACTAGAACGAGTACGAGAAAAACTTGGCTATACGATCGCAAAGTAAAATACAAGCGGGCACCCAGATAGAGCGTGCCCGTTTTTTATTTAATTTAGGCGTTCAAAATATTTTCCTGGCAAGGGCTTCACTAGGCCTTGAAGCTCTAATTGTAACAAGAGTGTACTCACTTTATAGATGGGAAGGTTGCATTCTATAGCGATTAAATCAATGACTTCCCGTTCAACTCCGCAGAGGTAATCAAAGACCCGTTGTGCTTCTTCTTCCAAGTGCACGAACAATTGGGGTTGCACAACCTTAGTTTTGGGTGCTGTTCGATTCCAATTTAATACGTCTATGATTTCGCTAGGCTGTTGTAGGAGTTGGGCCCTGAGGGTTCGAATCAATTCGTTACAACCTTGGCTCATTAGATCATCTACTCTTCCAGGCACGGCAAAGGCATCGCGGTTATACTCATTCGCAAAGCCAATCGAACTCATTGATCCCCCTTTTAGTGCACTTTCTACCACAATAGTCGCTTGACTCATTCCAGCAACAATGCGATTGCGTTGAACAAAGTTTTCGCGTTCTATTCTACTTTGTATTGGAAACTCCGTTAGCAATCCCCCTTGTCTCATCATTTGTTTAGCCAATTTGGCGTGAATTGCAGGATATATACGCTGCAGACCATGCCCTAAAATTCCGAAAGTCTCTAATCCAAACGCCAAGGCCTCTCGGTGTACACAGGCATCAATTCCGTAAGCTAATCCACTGATAACAATCGGATTGAACGGTTGAACAACCTCCATGATTTGGGCACAAAAAGCCATGCCTCTTGGCGTTGGTGTACGCGTACCGACTACGCTAAGTATAGGGCGGGAAGTCCAATCAGGAAGCTTTGTTCCTTTATAAAAAAGCAAGAGAGGAGCATCATCACATTGCTTCAAATAAAAGGGATAAGTTGGTGCTCGATAATATAACGGCAGGATGTCGAGCTTTTGAATGAGCTTGAGCTCTTTCTCGGCCCATCTTAGCACCTGCACCTCTTGTAAATTTGTAATTAATCCCTCCGATACTCGTTTTAAGCGACACGCATCAGGTGTGGCTTGGAATACGCCTTTGGCTGAACCAAAGTGTTCGATCAATCGCTTGCCAATTATTGGTCCAACACCGATCACTTTGGTTAGCGCTAACGTATAAAACAAATCTTCCTCCTCCATCAAAAACTATGTTAATTAGTTAAATTTTATTACCTTAGTATTTCCAATAGCAAAAACCTAACCATTCAATACCAAACACTTAACAACCTTTTGTCGTTTAGTCAAATTGTTAATAAAAAAAACTTGTTTATTATTTGTTAAGCGATTGGTTTCGACTAATTTTGTAGTATGAAGATGACTCAATACATATCAGCCTTATTATATCGCTATCCCTGCGTTATTGTTCCAGGATTTGGTGCTTTTATCACTGAAATCCAATCGTCTTTTTACGATGCTGAAAAACAACAATTTTTTCCGCCCCAAAAGCGAATTTCCTTTAATAGAAATATCGTAAACAATGATGGATTATTAGCCAATCACTTGGCTACCCAAGAAGGTATTTCTTACGAGGAAGCAGTGGTACGCATTGAGAATATGGTCGCTGATTGGAATAGTACTTTAACCTCTTTTGAAACGCTAAACCTAGCATCAATCGGGATATTTAGCTATAACGAAGAGAAGAGTTTACAATTTGATCCTATTCAGAATCAAAATTACTTAGCGACTTCTTTCGGTTTGTCTTCTGTGCGTGTACAAACTGTTGAAAGAGCACCTAAAGCAGCACCACAAGTTGTTGCTCTAGCTTCTACTCCAGTGCGAACAAGACGCACAGCTACTTTCTTTAAGTATGCTTCAGTCTTGGTTCTTGTTGCAGGTATTGGCAGTGTTTTAGTACAAAATGGCTACACAGCTTATGTCAACGATCAAACCCTATTCATTGAGAACAACGTACAAACCCAAGTTCAAAATAGGATTCAGCAAGCAACGTTTATCATTGAACCTACGAGTGAGTCTATTGCATTACCTGTAAAAGATGAAAACACCGTTCTAGAGACACCGTATCACTTGGTAGCAGCTGCTTTTAGAAGTGAAGAAAATGCAGCAATAGAAGTGGGCATCCTCAAAAAAAAGGGGTTTGAGCAAGCTTCTTTCTTAGGAAGAACAAAGTATGGCATGTATCCTGTTTTATATGCAAGCTATGCTTCCCATGAAGAGGCCAAAGAAGCTTTGAAAGAAATTCACCGTACTACTAATAAAGACGCATGGATTTTTATTAAATAATACGTTAAATATAGTAACCGAACGCAAAACGTTCGGTTTTTTTTTGCTTTGTCGCTATCTTTGTCAAAAATACATTCTTTATGAAGGCAAAATTAGTATCTGAATCAGCTACTATCATGAGCGATTTAGTTCTCCCAGGAGAAACAAATCCTTTAAACAATATGTTTGGAGGGGAATTATTAGCGCGTATGGACAGAGCTGCAGGGATTGCTGCAAGAAGACACTCAAGAAGAATTTGCGTAACTGCATCAGTGAATCACGTTGCTTTTAACAAGCCTATTCCCTTAGGAAGTGTAGTGACCATAGAAGCGAAAATATCAAGAGCCTTTACTTCATCGATGGAAATCTATATTGATGTTTGGATTGAAGACCGCGAATCGGGAAGTAAAACCAAGGCCAATGAAGCAATTTACACCTTTGTTGCTGTTGATGATATGGGTAATCCCGTTCCAGTTCCTGAATTGATCACAGAAACAGAACTAGAACACCAACGTTATGAGGCGGCATTAAGAAGAAAACAATTGAGCTTAGTCCTAGCCGGTAAGATGAAACCGAGCGATGCGACAGAGTTAAAAGCTCTTTTTAATTAATAGAAAAACAAACAATGAAAAAAATTTTATTTGGTTTAGCCCTTACTTTTTGCTTCTTGCAAACTACGGCGATCTTCGCGTGGGGAACAACGGGACATCGCGTTATTGCAGAAATAGCAGAGAGAAACCTAAACAAAAAAGCTAAAAAAGAATTACAGAAGATTATCGGTAAACAGCAACTAGCGTATTGGGCAAATTGGCCTGATTTCATTAAGTCTGATCCTACGTGGAAATTCGCAGACAGCTGGCATTACCTAAACTTACCTGGAAATTTAAGTCGCGCTGCTTTTGACCAAGAATTGGCTGATTCTACTGACGAAAACTTGTACAAACGCGCCTTAGTTTTGATGGAAGAATTGAAGAGTAACAGCCTTACGCTAGAGGAAAAACAACAAAAGCTCTACTTCTTGATCCACATTATTGGCGACGCACATCAACCATTACACATCGGAAGATCAGAGGATTTGGGAGGAAATAGAATTAAAGTTGAATGGTTTAGAAAGCCGACGAACTTACACAGTTTATGGGATTCTGCCTTAGTAGATTTTGACAAATACAGCTATACAGAATATGCTACTGTACTAGATATTCACGGTAAAGAGCACAATAAATCTTTAGTTTCGGGTAGCTTAGAGGACTGGATCTATGATTCGTATACTTCGGCTAACGCGATTTACAACAGTGTAGAAGAAAGTGAAAATTTAAGTTATCGCTATCATTTTGACTTTAAAGATACTGTAGAGGAACAGCTATTAAAAGGAGGGCTTCGTTTGGCGAAATTGCTGAATGAGCTTTATAAATAACAAAAAAGAGCAAGTTTATCACTTGCTCTTTTTTTATGTGTTATGATTATCTACTTCTTGAATAAGAGGACGAAGATCCGCTACTACTTGAGCTTGATGAACTGCGAGAGTAACTTGGACTACTGCCTGAACTAGAACTAGACGAACTTCTCGAATAACTTGGACTACTGCTTCCTGAACTGTAACTCGATGAACTACGCGAGTAACTCGGGCTACTGCTGCTTGAATTATAACTCGATGAGCTTCTTGAATAGCTTGGGCTACTGCTTCCTGAATTGTAATTCGATGAACTGCGTGAGTAATTGGAGTTGCTACTGCCTGAAGTACTACTATTAGACGATCCTGAACTACGGGAGTAATTGGAGTTGCTACTGCCTGAATTATTTCCATAATTGCTAGTGGATGATCCCGAACTACGTGAATAGTACCCTGAATTTGCATTGGTTGTTTCTGACGTAGTCGAACCTGAACCACGCGAATAATAACCTGAATTTGAATTTGTTGAGCTATTATTGGTTCCGCTTATGGCTTCTCCTCGTTTGTAAGCATCTGTTCCACTGGAAGAATTTGAGCTTCTTGAATAATAGTTATTCGTATCTACTCGATTGATATCGCGTGTTGAGCCCGTTGTTGAAGTAGTATTCGAACGGGAATAATTACTTGTTTCTCTAGTGTAAGACGATCTTGCTTCAGCTAAATCACGGCTATTGGAGTAGCCATTATTTCGCTCATAAAACGAGTTATTTGGATTTGAGCGCTCGTAATAATCTCTTCTTACCTCGCTATACATCGATCTTGAATTACTGCTGTAGTGATTATTGGTGTACACATATCTATTGTTATAGTTAATGTGATTGTGTACGTGAACGACATAAGTTGCCGTAGGATAAGGCGAGTAATACGAGTAATGGGATGGATAATAGCCCCAATACCACGAAGAGTAATACGGGCGATAGGATACACCCCAGAACAAGCTGAAGACAGGTGGGGTAACGACATAAACTGGTTCATAAATATAGTTTGGCCCATAGAGATAACTATTTCCTACAATTTGGACAGAAACTTGATTACGGCGCTTATTTTTCTCAACTTCAATCGTTGCCACATCTTGATACATATCGCGTCCTAAAACGGCTTGAATCACGATTAAATGGGTATTTCCCTCAGCTATTTCGATAACGCGTAAATAGTCTACATAGCCATCATTATTTAAATCTAAATTATTGATGCGTAGACTAGGGTCATTTAGGCGGTATTCAAAATCTCCTAAGTCTTTTGAATCCCCAAATATAGAAGCAACTGCCTGTAAATCTAAGTTATCACTAATATCGTAATTAGTGGCTGTTACTACTGCTCTTTGCGCTTGCACTTGTGTAGCAAAACCAAAAAACAAAGCGACGATTATATAATATAAAAACTTCATTTTATCCACTTTTTTAGTTAAACATTTGCTGTAAATCAACTATTGTGCCAGCAAATGTTTAACTAAGGTACAAAAAAAGCCCTTACCGATATGGTAAGGGCTTCTTAAAATATCCTAAACTTACTACTTTAACTATTTAAGAATGACGAATTCACTGCGTCTATTGATCGCGTGATCCTCTTCGGAACAGTTTGATTTACAATCGATTTTCGGCTGACTAGCGCCATATCCTTGGGATTCTAGGCGATAAGGCTCTATGCCTTTTGACAACACGTATTGAACGGTGGTCTTCG
>NZ_JACAKI010000019.1:58140-73030 GCF_030326445.1 Myroides sp. DF42-4-2 | reverse complement strand
TTTGCTCGTCGCTCTTTGCTCGTCGTTCGATGCTCGTCGTTCGATGCTCGTCGTTCGATGCTCGTCGTTCGATGCTCATCGTTCGATGCTCGTTGTAAAGCACAATTATCTTACAAATGAAGAAACTAAACAAACCGTGCAAATCGTAGCGTAGCGTAGATTCATCGAACACCAAAACAAAATATAAACTAGGTGAGATAAACCGCGCAACTAACAAACCGCGCAAACCGCGCAACTAACAAATCGTAGATTCATCGAACACCAAAACAATTGTAAACTAGGTGAGATAAACCGTGCAAACAACAAAAAGCGCGAACAACAACTTAGCACTCACTTCTCCTCAAGTATAATTATCAAAAACGTTTTTTTTATCTAATTTCATTGAATTATTCGTAATATTTGAATTTATGTCAGAATTTTTATGTTTACAAATATTTAACTACCGAATAATATTCATTAAACATTAAATATTTCCGTATATTATTCTTTTGTATTATCTTTGCCGTGTAAAACTAGATAACGATGGAATATAAGTTAGATGAAATTGATTTAAAGATCTTGCGTATGATGCAAGACAATGCGCGAATCAATAATTCTGAATTAGCTCGTGAGCTTGGAATGGCGCCTTCAGCAGTGTTAGAACGAGTAAAGAAGCTCGAACACAAAGATGCGATTGTAGCTTATCACGCAAGAGTAAATCCCAATGCAATCAATCAGAAAATGCTTTCTTTTATTTTTATTAAAGTAGATGAGATCATTGGAGATGAAAACACAGGAAAAGCTTTAGCTCAAATTCCAGAAGTTTTAGAAGTACACGATATTGCTGGTGATGACGGTTATATCGTAAAAGTAAGAACATCGGATTCTATTGCACTTGTAAATTTAATGCGCAACTCCCTATCAAAGATTGAAGGGATTATTTCGACAAGAACAATAATCGTCTTACAAACAGTAAAAGAAGATAATAAATTAATAATTCCAGATACATTAGAATAGGTATGAAAGCAGTAGCTACAAATCAAACAAACAATAAATTAGTCTTAGGTGCATACTTAGTAGTATACTTTGTATGGGGGTCTACATTCTTTTTTATTCATAAAGCATTGAGTGATTTTACGCCCTTTGTTTTAGGATCCTTGCGATTTTTTGCTGCTAGTATGATTTTATTGACCTATTGTAAAATGAGAGGATATAAGATCTTTAATAAACAAGTAGTAAAACAAGCGTGTATTACAGGATTTCTATTGCTCTTCATTGATATGGGAGCCTTAATATGGGCGGAGCAACACGTATCAAGTGGTATTGCTGCTATTATGGCCGCAGCAGCAGCTTTGTGGTTTATTATTTTAGATAAGAAACAATGGAAACACAACTTTTCAAGTTTACCCATTATCTTGGGATTGATCCTTGGATTCGTTGGCGTTATCATGTTATTCGCTGAACAAATTACAATCGCTGGTGACGAGAGTCAACGTTTACTAAATATTTTCTGTATGGTGTTATTGATTTTGGGATCAATCGCATGGACAGTTGGTTCGCTTTATTCGAAGTATTCTAAAACAAAAAATGAGAATCAAGGAGAAGATTTACACGTAATGGTGAAAACATCATGGCAGATGATTACAGCAGGTGTTTTGTTTACCATCGTGGCTTTGTTAAACGGTGAATATGCGCAGTTTGATATCTATGAGATTTCAGCTTCAGGATGGTTCTCGTTAGTGTATTTAATTACTTTCGGATCAATCTTGGCATTTGGATCTTATATTTGGTTGATTCAAAACAGACCTGTAACCGAAGTAAGTACGTATGCTTATGTAAACCCTGTAGTTGCAGTAGCTTTGAGCTATTTCTTTACGGACGATATTATTACAAGTCTTCAAATTGGCGGTTTAGTTGTTGTTTTGCTTAGTGTTGGATTAATGAATTGGGACCTTTATAAAGACAGTAAGTTCTTTAAGGGGTTTCAAAAGAAACGTCGCATGGACACTCAAGACAAAGAACAACTCCATATGAGTAATTAATTCTTTTTTCATTATTATAAAATTGATTAGAGCTAGCGCGTCATTGCGCTAGCTTTTTTTTTGTCTAATACTTTAGGGGTGAGTCATTTGATTTAAAAAATAGTACAAATATATTTTTTACATTTAAAAAATGTTGTACTTTTGCACAGCTTTTAGATCAGCGTTGTTTCACTAAAAGTCAAACAGTTATAAATGTAAAACCACTTCTGTTCCTTATCGCTGTATAAAGAAACTAGATAATGCAGAATACAAATTTATTATCAGCACATGTCTGAAAACGCAAAAACACAGGAAGAATTTTTAAAAGATTTTAATTGGGATAACTATGAAAATGGTATCGATGCAGTAGATGCAAATCAATTAAAAGAATTTGAAAGCTTAGTAGACAAAACTTTTATTTCTACAGACGACGAGGAAGTAGTTGAGGGAGTTGTAGTGAGAATCACTGACAGAGACGCGATTGTAGATATCAATGCTAAGTCTGAAGGTGTTATTTCATTAAACGAATTCCGTTACAACCCGAACTTAAAAGTAGGAGACAAAGTTGAAGTATTAATCGACGTTAGAGAAGATAAATACGGACAATTAGTTTTATCTCACAGAAAAGCTCGTACAATCAAAGCTTGGGATAGAGTTATTGCTGCTCATGAGTCAGGAGAAATCGTTAATGGTTTCGTAAAATGTAGAACTAAAGGAGGTATGATCGTTGACGTATTCGGAATCGAAGCATTCTTACCAGGTTCTCAAATTGATGTTAAGCCTATCCGTGATTACGATCAATACGTAAACAAAACAATGGAATTCAAAGTTGTTAAAATTAACCACGAATTCAAAAACGTTGTTGTATCTCACAAAGCGCTTATCGAAGCAGATATCGAAGTACAGAAAAAAGAAATTATCGGTCAATTACAAAAAGGTCAAGTGTTAGAAGGTGTTGTTAAAAACATTACTTCTTACGGAGTATTCATTGACTTAGGAGGTGTTGACGGATTAATCCACATTACAGATTTATCTTGGTCAAGAATCAATCACCCAAGCGAGGTGTTAGAGTTAGATCAAAAATTAAATGTTGTAATTTTAGATTTCGACGACGAGAAAACAAGAATTCAATTAGGTTTAAAACAACTTTACGCTCACCCTTGGGATGCTTTAGATTCTAACTTAAACGTTGGTGATAAAGTAAAAGGAAAAGTAGTTGTTTTAGCTGATTACGGTGCTTTCATCGAAGTTGCTGAAGGTGTTGAAGGTTTAATCCACGTTTCTGAAATGTCTTGGTCTACTCACTTGAGATCTGCACAAGATTTCGTAAAAGTTGGAGACGAAGTAGAGGCAGTTATCTTAACTCTTGATAGAGAAGAAAGAAAAATGTCTTTAGGTATCAAACAATTGTCACAAGACCCTTGGACAGATATCACTGCTAAATATCCAGTTGGATCTAAGCATTCAGGTATCGTTCGTAACTTTACAAACTTCGGTGTATTCGTAGAATTAGAAGAAGGAATTGATGGATTAATCTACATCTCTGACTTATCTTGGACGAAAAAAATCAAACACCCATCTGAGTTTGTAAACGTTGGAGACAAATTAGACGTTGTTGTATTAGAGTTAGACGTTGAAGGACGTAAATTATCTTTAGGTCACAAACAAACAACAGCTAACCCATGGGATAAATACGAAGATGCTTACGCAGTTGGTACAATCCACAATGGTGAAATCTCTGAATTAGTTGACAAAGGTGCTACTGTAATTTTCGAAGAAGATGTTGTAGCTTTCATTCCAACTCGTCACTTAGAAAAAGAAGACGGGAAGAAATTGAAAAAAGGTGATGCTGCTGAGTTCAAAATCATCGAGTTCAACAAAGAATTCAAAAGAGTAGTAGCTTCTCACACTTCTATCTTCCGCGAAGAAGAAGAGAAAAATGTGAAAACAGCTGAAACTTCTGTAAACACTGCAGAAAAAACAACTTTAGGAGATATCGACGCTCTTGCTGAGTTGAAAGAAAGAATGGAAAAAGGAAACTAATCCTTTCATCTATACAAGCTAAAAAGTCCTGACACTTTGTGTCAGGGCTTTTTTTTTATTTAGATAAATCGCGAATGCTTGTATTGTTTTGAGAATGGATCTTATCTTTGGTTATTTGATACTATTTATATACAACAGCCATGATTGAATTAAAACCGCTGTCCAAAGAGGATGTAATCCCTTTTTATACCTGGATTAATGATGAAGAAGTGATCAAGTTTTCTTTGAGTCTCTTTCAGCGTTTAACCTCAAAAGAACAAATAGACGCTTGGTATGAAGGTTTGTTTGATGAACAAAACACCTACAATATTGGAGTGTTTTTAAGGGAATCAGGAGAGCTAATTGGCTATGCGGGGATCAGTGGTATATCGACGCTGAATCACAGCGGAGAATACTTCATTTTCCTTGGAGATAAATCACAATGGGGCAAGGGAATTGGTACAAAAGTTACGCAAGAAGTTGTCACATACGGATTTGAAGTCCTGCAGTTGAATCGCATCATGCTCACTGTTTCAGAACTGAATTATGGCGGCATCAAAGCCTATGAAAAAGCTGGATTTACCGTCGAGGGGGTCCTGAAAGAAGCTTGCTATCGACAGGGGGCTTATCACGATAAAATCGTCATGGCTAGACTTCGATCTGGCTATAGCCTTAAAAAGAAGTAATACTGTTCCTATTTTATAAGGGTGTACAAGGTATAGCTAAAAAGAGAAACAATACTCGTGCTATAAAAAAAGGAGATTCAATCGAATCTCCTTTTCTATACATTTATTATTTTACTGCTTTAGAAGCGGTTAACTCAGCAATCTTAACGATTACTTCTGTTGCTTTTACCATGCTTTCTACAGGTACATATTCGTATTTTCCGTGGAAGTTATGTCCCCCAGCGAATATGTTCGGACAAGGTAATCCCATGTACGATAGCTGTGATCCATCTGTTCCACCGCGTATAGCTTTGATCAATGGTTTTATCCCCAATTCTTTCATCGCTTGTTCTGCCGTGTCTACAATGTGCATAACAGGTTCAACTTTTTGCTTCATGTTGAAGTACTGATCTCCAATCTCGCAAGAAACAATTGGTCCACCGAATTTTTTGTTGTGTTTTTTGTTGAATTTCTTCGCTAACTTGTCAATAAATACTTTGCGTTGCTCGTATTTCTTAAGGTTGTGATCGCGTATAATTAACTCCACAACAGACTCTTCAATACTACCACTCACTGTGTGCACGTGGAAGAATCCTTCGTATCCTGTCGTTTTTTGAGGTACTTCGTCTTTTGGCAATTTGTTGATGAACTTATTTGCTAGAAGAATTGAGTTGATCATTTTCCCTTTTGCATATCCAGGGTGGACACTCTTACCTGAGAAAGTTAGTTTCGCATATCCTGCATTGAAGTTTTCGTATTCCAACTCTCCAATTTGACTTCCATCCATCGTGTAAGCCCATTCTGCACCGAATTTTTTCACATCAAACAAGTGTGCTCCACGACCAATCTCTTCGTCAGGTGTGAATCCTACTCTGATTTTTCCGTGTTTAATTTCTGGGTGTTGTACTAAATACTCCATCGCTGAAACGATTTCTGTAATTCCCGCTTTGTCATCCGCTCCTAATAAAGTAGTACCGTCTGTGGTAATTAGTGTTTGCCCTTTATATTGTAATAAATCTTTAAAGTATGAAGGAGATAGTACAATATTTTGTTCTTTGTTTAAAACAATATCGCCACCATCATAGTTCTCGACAATCTGTGGTTTTACATTTGCACCAGAAAAATCAGGTGATGTATCAAAGTGAGCAATAAAACCAATTGTTGGTACTTCATGCTCTACATTGCTAGGCAAAGTTGCCATCACATATGCGTTCTCATCTATTGTTACGTCTTCTAGACCAATTTGTTTTAATTCTTCAACTAGTTTGTTTGCTAAGTCCCATTGCTTTTCAGTACTAGGGCAGGTTTGAGAAGAAGGATCAGACTCTGTATCAACAGTCACATAACTGATGAAACGATCAATAATATGTTGCATAGTATTAAATTTTATATCTAACAAAAGTATGAATTTATTAAATGAAAGCCTTATAATGTCCAGGCTTTTTCACGGCAGTAGTTTTACCCTGCTCTTTGGGGCTAGTTTAAAAAAATTAGAATATCATTAGTAAACGCTATTTTCACGGCAAGGCAATAATCTGTAAAGAAGGATTGTTGTATCTTTGAATTTCAATTCAAAAAAGACGCGTAATGAAGCATTTATTTTGTTTGTTGAGCTTGTTATTTGCACAAGTTGTACTGGCTGTAAATCCAATAAAAGAATATGTTGACACGCCGGCAAACTCTAAATTTCGCTATGAGGAAGTGCAGATTGAGACTGCGGATGGGTATGCCTTACAGTCCTGGACGATATATCCCGATGATGCTAATCGATTGAATCGAACCTTAATTCTCGCCTATAGCGATGCGGGTAATATGTCGTATTGGCTCAGGCAGGGGATTGAAATAGTCAACCAGGGCTATACAGTAGTGATGTTTGATTATCGTGGATTTGGGGCAAGTGATGCTTTTGAAATGGAAGAGGATATGCTGTATTACGACGAATTTGCTATTGATTTGCAAGCCGTTGTTGCTTATGCGAAAGAAAAATTCAATACAAAAATAGGCGTTTGGGCCCTGTCTATGGGAACAATTTCTGCAGTTATTACACATAATGTTCAACCGTATGACTACTTAATCGCTGATGGTTTTGTGGTGGATCCCAAAATAATTATTGAACGCTTGTATCATTTTTTGGAAAAAGAAATCCACTTACCTCCGGGTGCGAATGCGTATGACAAAGCCTTGACGCGTTTAACGCTTCCTGTTTTATTTATTGTTGGCGATCGCGATGGATTGACCACGATGCAAGACAGCCATCGAGTGAAACCACTAAATCCCAAAAGCGAAGTGGTTGCCTATAAAGGAGGACACTTACAAGGGTTTCAAGCCATGACTAAAACCTATCACGGTGAAGGTTATATCGATGCAATTAACGCTTTTTACACTAAGACATTTGAAAAATAACTAACACATAATGGAACACAGACACTTTCTTCTCTACAAACCACACGGGTATATCAGTCAGTTTATATACGAAAAGAAAAGAAACAAAAGAAAATTAGGAGAGTTATTTGATTTTCCAGTAGGAACTATGGCTATAGGGCGATTGGATGAAAATTCAGAAGGATTGTTGCTATTGACTACCGATGGAATGATGAGTGAGCGTATACGCGGGGAAAAATATGAAAAAGAATACTACGCACAAGTGGATGGACGAATTACAGATGAAGCAATTGAAATATTGCGTAAGGGCGTGGAAATTGGTGTAAAGGGAGAAAAGTACTTCACCAAAGAATGCGAAGTCGAAGCTTTGGATCAAGTGCCGGATTGGATTGGTGTAGGAAGGAGAATACGAGACGAAAGACATGGGCCAACCAGTTGGGTTCGCCTTGTGTTGACAGAAGGTAAGTTTAGACAAGTGCGAAAAATGACTGCTAGCGTCGGATTTCCGACCTTGCGATTGGTTCGTGTGAGAATCGGAAATATTGCTCTGGCTGGTTTGAAAGTGGGAGAGGTAAAAGAAGTAACAACGTTGTAAAACTAAGTGTATGCATAGTAAAGCAAATGAGAATTACCAATTTCAAAAAATTATAGCAATTGTTGGTGTACTGTTGTTTCTGATAAAGCTAGTTGCGTGGTATATGACTCGATCTGTCGCTATTTTTACAGATGCTTTGGAGAGTGTGGTCAACGTCATTAGCGGTTTTATCGGTTTGTACAGCTTGTATTTATCGGCACAACCTCGAGATCGAAACCATCCCTATGGCCACGGAAAAGTAGAATTTATTTCTGCAACTATCGAAGGAGGATTGATTATCATGGCGGGAATAGCCATTATTTTTGAGGGGGTACGCAACATCATTAATCCGCAACCGATAGGACAACTCGATTACGGAATCTTTTTAGTCGCGGTTACTGCGGTAGTTAACTATGTTCTGGGGTGGTACGCAATCAAAAAAGGAAAAATAAACAAATCACTTGCGCTAGTAGCGAGTGGAAAACACCTCCAATCTGATACCTATTCGACTGTCGGAATTATTTTAGGATTGCTCTTGTTGTTCTTCACTAACTTGCATTGGATCGATAGTGGGGTTGCCCTTATTTTTGCCTTGATTATTATTGTTACAGGGTATAAAATTGTTCGAGGTGCAGTATCGGGAATTATGGATGAAACTGACGAAGCCTTATTAGAAGAGGTAATAGAATACTTAGAAAGCAACCGAAAAGAGAACTGGATTGACCTACACAATATGCGCATCATAAAGTATGGCAGTGTGCTGCACTTTGATTGTCACATGACGGTTCCCTGGTATTTTACCATTGTAGAAGGGCATAAGGAAGTAGAATTGCTAGAAAAGGAGATCAGTGATCAATTTGGTTCTGATTTAGAACTATTTGTTCACATGGACGACTGTAAGACGTTTTCGTGTAAAATATGTAGCAAACAAGATTGTCCATTCCGCAAGGAACCATTTGAAAGACAAATCAAGTGGACCATAGAGAATGTTTCAAAAAATAAACGACATACCAGTACTACTGGACAAGAGTAAAACGCTTGTTTTGCCTGTCAAACCGCAAGTAATCCTCTTGAAAAAAGCGATCAAAAACACCATTGGCAATTAAGGCATCAATGGTGTTTTTTGTATACCCATCAGCTTGAAGAACTAGGGCTTCATCTGCAAAGTGCAGAGCTAATTCGATATCGTGACTGGAAAATAAAATGGTTTTATTTTCCTCTCGTGTAAGGTGGTGTAAGAGTTGGTATAACTTGACTTTGTGGTTGAGATCCAAATGACTAGAGGGCTCGTCCAAAATCAACAACGGTGTGTTTTGGGCAAGGGCTTTAGCGATTAACACCCGTTGCAATTGGCCATCGCTCAAATTCATTAGCGGTTGATGTACTAAAGAGGTGATTGAAGTTAGATCTACGGCTTTTTCAATCCAGTATTGATCCTCTTTTGTCAATTTTGCTTGCCAATTTACATGAGGTGTTCGACTGATTTGCAGTAATTCTATTACGCGAAGGTTCAACTGAGGAATAGGTTCGGTGAGGACAACGCTAATCTCTTTTGCCAATTCATGTGCAGAATAGGAGGTAAGTGGTTTGTCACCAAGGGTGATCCCTCCACTTAACGGAGGTTGATGCCCTGTCAAGGTTCGCAGTAAGGTTGATTTACCAATGCCGTTGATACCTAATAAGGTGGTTAATGAATTGGGCGTAAGCTCGAAGGTCAGGCTTTCTTGGATGACCTTGGTCTGTCTTCGTCCTGTCGAATAACCAATTGTTAGCGCTTTTGTATGTAACATAATCCTCTTTTTTAAGTAACCAAATACAAACTTACTACATTCTTTTTAGCAGGTAAGATTCAACAGTAAAAAAGGTGAAGATCACTATTAGATTCGTCGGATTATACCATAGAGTACAGTAAATAAGTTTTATATTTGTTGCATAATAAATTTAGATTGTCGAAATAATGAAACCGAACACACAACAACTAACGGAGTTAACTACACAAGTAAGAAGAGATATTCTTAGAATGGTACATGCGGTGAATTCTGGGCATCCAGGTGGTTCATTAGGGTGTGCTGAATATTTAGTGTCATTGTATCAAGCGATTATGGATCGCAAAGAGACTTTTACAATGGATGGAGAAGGAGAGGATCTTTTCTTTTTATCTAATGGGCATATTTCCCCTGTATTTTACAGTGTATTAGCACGTAGTGGATATTTTCCAGTATCAGAATTAGTTACTTTCAGAAAATTAAATTCGAGATTACAAGGACACCCTTGTACTCACGATAAATTACCAGGAGTACGCATGGCTTCAGGATCTTTAGGGCAAGGGTTGTCTGTAGGTATTGGAGCGGCTCAAGCTAAGAAATTGAATAAAGACGAGCATTTAGTCTATGTACTTTTAGGTGATGGAGAACTTCAAGAAGGTCAAAACTGGGAGGCGATTATGTATGCTTCTGCTAATAAAGTAGATAATTTAATTGCAACAGTCGATTTAAACGGAAAACAAATTGATGGACCAACAGAAGAGGTATTGAATTTAGGTTCGATGAAAGCGAAATTTGAAGCTTTTGATTGGAGTGTAATCGAAATCAAAGAAGGAAATTCCATTGATGCGATTCTAAAAGGATATGAGCAAGCGAAAGGGTTGGCAAAACAAGGAAAACCAGTTTGTGTATTGTTGCACACCGAAATGGGGAATGGCGTTGACTTTATGATGGGAACACATGCTTGGCATGGAAAAGCACCTAATGATGCTCAATTAGAAGAAGCGTTAAAACAAAATCCAGAAACTTCATTTGGAGATTATTAATCTGTTGACTTTAGAATTATCATGAAAAAATATATAAATACAGGAAGTAAAGATACGCGTTCAGGTTTTGGAGCTGGACTTACAGAATTAGGGCAAACAAACGAAAACGTAGTTGCCTTATGTGCTGATTTAATCGGATCATTGAAAATGGACGATTTTAAAAAGAATCATCCAGAGCGTTTTTTTCAAGCGGGAATCGCGGAAGCTAATATGATCGGTATGGCGGCAGGGATGACTATTGGAGGGAAAATTCCGTTTACGGGAACATTTGCCAATTTCTCAACAGGTCGCGTATATGATCAAATCCGTCAATCGGTTGCCTATTCTGAGAAAAATGTTAAGATCTGTGCTTCACATGCGGGATTAACATTAGGAGAAGATGGTGCTACTCACCAAATTTTAGAAGATATTGGTTTGATGAAAATGTTACCTGGCATGACGGTAATTAATACGTGTGATTACAATCAAACCAAAGCAGCAACATTAGCTATTGCAGCGCATGATGGTCCTGTATACTTGCGTTTTGGGCGCCCAGTTGTGCCTAACTTTATGCCAGAAAACGAGAAATTCGAAATTGGAAAAGCTGTGCTTTTACAAGAAGGAAAAGATGTAACCATTATTGCGACAGGGCATTTGGTATGGGAAGCGTTATTGGCAGCTGAAGTATTAGAAGCCAAAGGAATCTCAGCAGAGGTTATCAATATTCATACGATTAAACCTTTGGATGAAGAAGCTATTTTGCGTTCGGTGGCTAAAACAGGATGCGTGGTTACAGCTGAAGAACACAACTTTTTAGGAGGTTTAGGAGAAAGCGTAGCTCGTGTATTGGCATTGAACAATCCAATACCACAAGAATTCGTAGCTGTACAAGACACTTTTGGTGAATCGGGTACACCAGATGAATTAATGGAAAAATATGGCTTAAAAGCTGCTAATATTGTTGAAAAATCAGAATTGGTTATCAACAGAAAGTTTAAGCGATAAGCGAAAGACAAAAAAAAGAGAGGTAATACCTCTCTTTTTTTTTGATAGATGTAAAAAAAGCAGTTGATAATCAACTGCTTTTATATTTTGTAATACGTGGTTTATTTGCTTGGCCACACCCATTCTCCATCAACCATAAATGGCTTACAAGTGTTGTCTAGATAACGAGGTGTTTCTGAACAATTCTTTAATTCTGCCGCATCGTATTGGTAGTGTTTTATTTTTCCATTTGCATCCTTATACTGCAATTCAATTCGCGTTGGAACCCCATCACCGTCATCGTCAATATCTAAGAAATTAGGTACATTGTCGTTGTTGGTGTCGTATTCGAAATAATCGTGAATCGTTAACTCAGTCCCTATTTTTTCAGGTTTTACTTCATATTTAGATGGGATTCCATCTAAATCGTGATCGCGTTCAAAAGTACTGATTAACGTCAAATCTGAAATAAAAGGTTCATAGGCTTTTAATTTGTCAAACCCGCTGTTGAACTGACCTATTCCCGCAGGGATAAAAACAATAATTCGCCCAGCAGTAGCTTGGTCATATGAAATTGTTCCATCTGGATTAATACCTGAATGCAAAGCCGTTTTGATCTTCTTCAACATCTGACGCTCTCCAGTGTACATACGCAAAGGAGCAGGAACAGTGTTCTTTAACTCTGCAATTGTTGGAGGAAATGAATAGAATCCACCAGTTGTTGGGTGATTGTTTGAGGTAATACGTTCATTTTTTAAGCTGAAACTCGTTCTTTTAACAAAGATCGAATCTACAGGTGAACTTGTTTGACCTTGTCCTTGGTTCAAAACCAAATAGTATATTTTGTATTTAACTGTATCCGCCGATTTAGTATACTTGTAAATTACTTTAGTACGATCATACGGGTCGATCAAAGAAAAAGCAGCATAATCTTCATTGTTTACCACAATTGAGTCTAAGCGGCTATCGTAAAAAATAGCTTTTTCATTGGTGTGATTTGTACTGTTAATACTATCAAAAGTAATTACCCCGTTACGCTCAATCATGTAGTTGTTTTTTAAATACTTCAGGATTGATGCTTTGTTATTTACATATACTTCATGGGAATCTTTCAATGGCTCAGGTGTAAAACCTCCTGAATCATCACTTTTATTGCAGCTGATCGCCGTAATTACAAGTGTAAGAATACCAAAAATAGAAAATAGTCTATTCATTATTTTTGAATTATTTTAGTAGTGCAAGATACAATTTTACTTTATTTTTGTCTTGAATAATAAAGAATTTTAATATTTAATTATGCGTATTGACAAATACTTGTGGTGTGTACGGTATTACAAAACTAGAAACATAGCAACAGAGGCGTGTAAAAAAGGACATATTACAGTAAATGGGCAAACCGTAAAGCCTTCACGCGAAGTTTTTCCCACAGATAAGATTACGTTGCGAAAAGATCAAATTGTGTATAAACTAACGGTCTTAGATGTCCCATTAAACCGAGTAGGGGCCAAGTTGGTAGATATTTACCGCAAAGATGAAACTCCAGCAGAGGCTTTTGAGCATTTGGATTTGTTGCGTCAAACCAAAGAATACTACCGCGCTAAAGGAACGGGAAGGCCTACGAAGAAGGATCGAAGAGATATTGATGGATTCTTGGATTTAGATGAAGATGACGAAGGAATTGAATAAAGCGTATTGGGAGGATCGCTATCGCAATCAAGAGGCTAAATGGAATGCTAAGTCTATTACCACGCCTTTACAAGCGTATATCGATCAGCTTACGCAAACTGAACGAAGTATTTTAGTTCCCGGGGTAGGACACGGACACGAGTTGTTGTATTTGCATCGCAAAGGGTTTACTTCAAGTGTAGGTATAGATCTTACTGCTATTGCCATGGAAGAAACAGCAAAAGAGCACGCTGATTTCCCTGTCGATCACGTGATTATAGGGGACTTTTTTGCGCATGAAGGACAATATGATCTCATTTTAGAGCAAACGTTTTTTTGTTCGCTTCCTATGGAGAAAAGAGAGGATTATGTCAAAAAGATGTACGAATTACTTCGACCGAATGGCAAATTAGTAGGGGTGTTATTTGATGCTTTTTTTGAGCAACTAGGTCCTCCCTTCGGTGGTGATCGCGAAACGTATAAGGCGTTGTTCGAACCGTATTTTACTCTCGAGGTTATGGAACCCGCATTCAACTCGATTAAACCTAGACAAGATAGAGAATTGTTTATTATACTAAAGAAAAAGATATGACCAAAAAAATCATTTTAAATAAAGAGCAAATTGGGTTTAAAACCAAACGCATTGCGTATCAAATTTACGAGACCTTTTCAGAAGAACAAGAAATCGTTATCGCTGGAGTAGCGAATAGCGGTTTTATATTTGCGCAAAAGATTGCCAAAGTATTGAGTGAGATTGCAGCTATCGAAGTTAAACTATGCGAAGTTCAAATTGACAAGGCCAATCCAATTAATCCCATTCACACTTCTTTAAAAGAAGAAGAGTACACCGGAAAGGCGATTGTTTTGGTGGATGACGTTTTGAATTCGGGTGCAACACTCATCTACGGAGTAAAACACTTCTTGAATGTACCCGTTAAGAAAATGAAAACAGCTGTTTTAATCGATCGAAATCACAAGACCTACCCCATTAAAGCAGACTATAAAGGATTGTCGCTATCGACCTCCTTATTGGAGCATATTCAAGTTGTTTTTACAGCAGAGGATGAGTATGCTTATTTAAGCTAGTTGGTGAGTTGAGCGACAAGCTCATCTACAATTTGAGTTACAGACTTGTCATCCACAACCACAATGTGTTTGGCTTGATAATAAAAATAACTTCGATCAAAGAGGTGTTTGGCAATAAAAGTTTCAAGAGTATCGTCCGTGTTAATTTGCAGCATTGGGCGATGCTCTTTTTCTTTTTCTAATCTTTCAGCGAGGGTTGCTATTGATGCTTTGAGGTAAAACGAATGTACGTGTTCCCATTGTAAAACTTCGTGATTATTGGCATAGCAAGGTGTACCTCCCCCAAGACTAATGATGGCTTTTTCTTCTTTGTTTAAAAGTTGATGGAGGACTTGGTGTTCTATTTTTCTAAAAAAGACTTCTCCTTTTTCAGCAAAGAGTGCGCTAATTTTTTTTTGTTGTTGTTTTTCGATTTCATGGTCTAGATCATAGTAGGGAAGGTTGAGTTGTTGCGCAAGTTGTTGCGCAATTGTCGATTTTCCTGCACCCATATAACCTAAAATAATTATTTTTTCCATAAAATAAGGGGTTGTAAAATAGTGAGTTATGTAAAAATACCCTGTTTTTGAGGGATGATGTTGACAAAAATAAAACAAAAACATGATGTTTTTAAAAAAAAACGTTCTATATTTGCACCCGCAATCAGGAATTGATTAGACTCGATAGCTCAGTTGGTAGAGCACAACACTTTTAATGTTGGGGTCCTGGGTTCGAGCCCCAGTCG
>NZ_JACAKI010000019.1:0-58040 GCF_030326445.1 Myroides sp. DF42-4-2 | reverse complement strand
TTAGACTCGATAGCTCAGTTGGTAGAGCACAACACTTTTAATGTTGGGGTCCTGGGTTCGAGCCCCAGTCGGGTCACTATCTTTTATAAAAAAAATGCACATACAAGTTACATTAGTAACGACTCGATAGCTCAGTTGGTAGAGCACAACACTTTTAATGTTGGGGTCCTGGGTTCGAGCCCCAGTCGGGTCACAAAAGCTATTCCTAATCGAATGGCTTTTTTTAATTCTTTAGCGATTTCTTGATGAAAGAAAATAGAAAAAGAATTATATTTACCCACTCACAAGGCCGGGTGGAGGAATTGGTAGACTCGCCATCTTGAGGGGGTGGTGTCGCAAGACGTATGGGTTCGAGTCCCATTCCGGTCACAGAGTTAAATTTATAAGCGATTTAGAAAGACTTTTCTAAATCGCTTTTTTGTTTTTATGTGGTTGAATTTTAGTTGTTTAGCTTGTTTTAGGGGTGTTTTTTGTAATCTGTTTAGATTGTGTTAAATTGTATGCTAATGTTTAGGAGTATACAAATTGTATACATTTTTATACCTTTGTATACGATACTGTTTTAAATCTTGTATACTGATTTGTATACTGCAAATATACTCAATTATGGCTTCTGTTAGTTTTTTGTACCGCTCTGTTCGTGTTAAAGCTCCTTTGACGCTACGTTTTTTTTATGCTGTGGATAAGAAAAAGTTTTTTTTGGAAGCAAGAATAAAAAGTGAAGTTACTATGGAGTATTGGAATAAGTATCATTTAGCAAAGCGAATTAATGATATTGCAATTAAAAACTTTCAAGTGGAGCTAAACGGAGAGTTGAGTAGTATTGAGAACTTCATTTTAGATCGCGCGAATCAAATACCAGTCGAAAGATATTCGAAGGAGTGGTTGATAGGTGCTATAGCATCTTACTATGATCCAGCTAGTGCAAAAGGTGTTCCAACTACATTTGTGGGGTGGTTAAATCGTTATCTAGAAGATAATAAAGATGAAACGGCTCCTGGAACTCTGAGAAAAAATAAGGTTGTCTTAAATCGTATTTTGAAGTTTGAGAAGTATAGTCAACAACAGTTGCGGATTAAAGACATCAACTTAGATTTTAAAATGGATTTTGAGCGTTTTTGTAAACAAGAGGGGTATCATACTAATACTATTGCGATGTCGTTACGATTTGTCAAAACGGTATGTAATTATGCAGCGGTTTTTGGTGAACAAGTAAATCCGAATTTGAAATTGATACGCATTAAAGAAGTTCCTGCTGATTGGGTATATCTCAATGAAGAGGAGATTGAAAAGATTGCTACATGGAACGCAACTGCGGATTATCTTGATAATGCGCGAGATTGGTTGTTGATTTCTTGTTATACTGGACAGCGTATAGGTGATTTTATGCGTTTTGAAAAATCGATGATTCGATATCAGAAAAATAGAAAAGGAGAAGTGAAGCCACTTTTGGAGTTTATCCAAGAGAAGACAGGTAAAGAGATGAGCGTGCCACTTTCTTCAAAGGTTTTGGCTATTTTAGATAAACGAGATGGTGAATTTCCTAGAATCCTTTCTGATCAAAAATACAATGAGTATATTAAATTAGTTTGCCAGGGGGCTAAGATTAATGAAAGAGTAGAAGGAGCTAAGAAGGTTGAAGTTTCAGATAAGGTATGGCGAAAGAAAAAAGGGATGTTTGAAAAGTGGGAATTGGTTAGTTCGCATATTGGTCGTAGGTCTTTCGCTACAAATAACTATGGCAAGATTCCTACAGTCTTTCTAATGAATATGACGGGCCATTCCACGGAACAGATGTTCTTAAAATATATAGGAAAAGGCTCCAATGACATTGCAATGGAGCTTAGTGAGTATTTTGATTAAAAAATACAATTTTCAAAGAAAATTATTCACAATTAAAATTAAAAATTATTCATTGTAAAAAAAAGTGTATATTTGTAGTGCAAAAAAAAATCTCTGTTGGCGCAGAGATGTTCTTTGAGGTTCTGGTAAATTATTCATTTTAAATAAGAGACATATGAATAATTTTGATGTAAATGTATTGCGCAAAGATAGCGCAATAATGCCTAATAGGCAAGGAAAAAGACGATTAATTACTGAAGATGAGCTTAAATATGAGCTTAGGTCAGAGTTAATTAAGTTGTTTACAGTGTTTAAAAATGCTGTGGAAATGTATAATAATTACTATTTGTCGAAGGTTCTACCAGGACAAAAAGTTCGTAATTATGAAGCGGTTTGTTTTAACCAATGTATGGTTACGAGTGCGTTTAAGATGTTTCCGAAAGGTTGTTCATTCGGTAAGTATGCTAAATTTAGTTTACGAATTATGAATGAAGTTTTGATTCAGTTTAAAAAACTGAATGCAAAGGGTATGCCAATGAATATTAAGACAGTAAATGTCGATAATATTAATAATCAGTTGGCACTTGATTTATTTGGGGATCAAAATATTTATGATCCAATTCTTTATTTCGGATATAAGAAAGATAAGATGGGGCAGTTTATAGAACCTCAAATAGTTTATATAGATGAAGGTAAAATTGTATTTTCTTTATCTGAGGAGCAATTAAATAACATGCCTATTGATCACATTGAGATTGTTGAAGATCAAAATGCTGACAATAGAGGTGTACGAATTAGAAACAATAATTTAAGAAGAAAAACTAGTTAAATATAGTTTACCAGAACCTTAAAGTTTTTTCTTAAATTAATGGAAGTTAATTTGATTTTTCAAAACATACTAAGTATGAATTATAGACAACTAATAATAGCAAGAGAATATAGAGGATTGACGCAGACTCAATTATCTAATAAGATTAAAGGATTGTCTCAGTCTAGTCTCTCTAAATTTGAAAAAGGACTTTCTGTTATTTCTGAAAGTGTTCAAGGAGAAATAATCAATTGTTTAGGTTTTCCAAAAGAGTTTTATGATATCAAAATTCATGATGTGTTGGAAAGTTCTAATTATAGAAAAAGGAGTGTTGTAGCTAAAAATGAAATAGTTGATTTTGAATTGAAATGTAAGTTTATTGGCTACATTGTTGATTCTATGGCTGATTCTTTAGAGTGGCCAGAGTTTTTATTAAAACCATTAAATGTTGAGGACGGGTTTAGTCCTAAAAAGGTAGCTGAATATACTCGTAAGATAATGAAATTAAAATCAGACGAACCAGTTAAAGATATTTATTCTTTAATAGAGCGATACGGTGTTATTGTTTGTGAGTTAGATTTAAATGAAAAGATTGATGGGGTGTCTTTTATTAGCGATGAAGGATATCCTATAATTATAGTGAATGAAAACTATTCGAATGATCGTAAAAGATTTACGGTTGCTCATGAGTTAGGGCATATATTAATGCACGATGAGCGAAACTTTCCTATTTCGGATTTTAGAACAGAAAAGGATAAAGAGAACGAAGCAAATGTTTTTGCTAGTGAGTTTTTAATGCCAGAAAATGCAATTAAGAATCAGTTGCGTGGTTTGATGTTGAAAGATTTAACTGCGTTAAAGAATTACTGGTTAACATCTATGGCTTCAATCATTAGAAGAGCTTATGATTTAAAATGTATTGATGCAAATCGATATAAGTATTTTTCAATAGAAATGAGTCGTTTAGGGTACCGTAAACATGAGCCCGGAAATGTTTATATTGATCGACCAAAATTGTTTAATAAAGCGTATAGTTTGTATAAAGATGAATTAAATTATTCGCTGGATGATTTTGTAGGTGCTTTTAAGCTTCCAGTGGATGTGATAAAAAGTATTTTTAAAATAGAAAGTGAGAATAAAGTTAAGGTTCGTGTATTAAACAGGATTCCTGTAGCTGTAGGATAATAAAAAAGGGAGTGTTTGTAAAAACACTCCCTTTATATTTTTGTGATATTTAGAATAAAAAAACACCTAATCTAGGTGTTTTTTTTTAGTATTATTAGTAAATTATAATCCAATGATTACGTCTTCTTTCTTTAATTTAAGGCTCATTTTTGACATATCTCTTGTTTTTAGTTTTTCTTTTCTCTATAAATATAATAAATAAATTATATTAAAATTATTTATTTGGAATTAATTAACTCTAAGGAGTCTCCAAATGCAAAATTTTTGTTCTTTATACAATGACTGGCGTGAAAGTCTTGGGTGAATACTTTATTTAGTCCAGATAAAGAGTGTTTGGCTATCACAGTTAATTTAAGATAATCTGATTGATTATAGGATTTTTTAAAAAAATCATTTAAGTTTTCTTCTGTGCTTATGATAGCTGCGTATGTATGATGTTTGTCGTTTTTTGGATTGTATGTTGGAATAGATGATATTTTTGATTGTTTTAAATTGATTTTAGTTATTCTTAAATTTTGTCCTCCAAAAGCGCCAATTGTTTTATAACTACTTAAGTCTAATGTGACGTCAAAAAGTTCATATTTAGTTTTGTTAATGAACTTAAATATATATAAAGTTTGACCTTCTCTTTTTGTTTTGCATATATAGTTCGATATCTCAATAGAGGGTTTTAAAGTCTGTAAAAAGTACTTTAGAAAAATGTATGAGGCAAGTACTCCTGTTAGTATGCCAATTACAACGCTAACTAGAGCATTATAATACGTTTTAGGATCTGTAAAAAATTCCATATTGGTTAGTAGGTGAAATATTGAACAAAAATAGTATAATTTTTGAATAATAAAAATGATGTTTTTTATTTAATGAGTTTACTCATTTCTTGTTTTATGACATTATACTCTTCCTGTGTAATAACTTCCAAATCCAGTAGTTCTTTACTTTCTTTTAGTTTATCAATCGCTTGTTGGCGGGTTAAAGTTCCTTTTGGATTAATAATTTCGTTAGCTTCAAGTGCATTTTCGTAATCAACTTCTACAGGAAGAAGTCCGTAACCTTTAAAGCTAATCCAAATAGTAAAACCTGATTTTTCTTTGCCATAAGATTTGATTTTATGAATAGTAAAAGGTTTTCCTCCATGGGTAGCGTGCATTCTTCCGCCGCCTTGAGAAATGTATCTGAATCCATCAGGGTCCATTGCTTTTCCAATCATTAAGCTATCGCCAACTTTAATGATATCTCCATTTTTAGATTTATATTCTGTAAATGATTGATTGTTTTTGGATAATTTATTGTATTCAGCAGTTTGAGCATACGAAATGCTTGCAGCGAATAATGTTAGTATGGTGATAATTTTTTTCATAGTTAGAGAAAGATCTTAATGCTATTTTAAATTAGATAGATATAGAAAAAATGTTATTATCAAAGAAATAATAATAAACCAAGTTATGAAGGCTAAATTTAGCGCAGATCGCTCAGATTGCTTTTGTATATTTTTCAAATATTCGAGTTGCTTGAGTTGTATATCAATCTCTGATAGCTCTTTATCAGGTATGCCTGCATTTTTATTTGTTTTTTTTGTGTTGTAAGCTACAAATCCTATCACTACTGATCCAACTAGAAAGATTACTAGTATTTCTGCTCCTCCCATAAGTTAGTAAGGTGTTATGTTAAATATTATCTTCTTCTATCTCTCATTACTTTGACAACATTAAAAAGTTTGTCAATGTGAGATAAATTTAACACTTTATTTTCAAACATTGGATTTAATGAGTGAATGGTGATATTTCCTGAGTCAACGTCGTGATCAATGATTCGTTTAACTATTACGCCTTCTTCCTGGTCCACAATGACAAAATCCCATTGGTTGATATGCAACTTGCTTTTCCAATAGTCTTTGGCTACGTTTCTACATACTAGGATATCGCCATCAAATAAACTTTCTTCCGGATGTTCTTCTGATATCATACTATCTCCGCTTACTTCAAAGCATACATATTCGCCTTTCGGTTCTTGTTCTTGGGTTAAAATTACGGGTATAGTTGGTAAGGTGTCCATATAATTTTCGTCAGCAAAACCGCTAAGATAACCTGCTTTCGCATATTGCGAAACTAATGGAACATATTTTACAATTCCCGCAGTAATTGGAATTGCTTCTTGTTTTTTCTCTTTTCCTTTTATCATTTCTCCTTCTCCGGTGAGAAGCCATTCAAGATCTAGTTCGGGATAAGTTTCTTTTATTTTAGAGATTTTGTCTAATCCTATGCTTTTTGTAATACTGTTTATGTATCCATTTGATGCTTCTATACTCTTTTCGAAGTAACTAATTGTGATTTTTTTACTTGAAATAAATTTCTTTAATCGATCTTTTACGTTCATTTTCAATATGTTATAAAATAAATTATTTTATTAGAGTAAAAATCTAATAAATAGTTTTTATAATTAGAGTAATTCTCTATATTTGTCATGTCAGGACATAAGTCTCACAATGAGATTTATGTCAATTACTTGACATGTCACAAATTAGTCAAAAGTATGAAAAAAGTTATTGAGATACACGCTGCTGATGAAGAAATAGCGATTAGGGCTAGAGCTCTAAAAATCTTAAGTGATTTTAGAGGATTAGGGTTTACTACGAGAAAATCTTTTTTGAATGTAGTTATGGATAAGGTACCTGAACTAGATAGTCATGATGGAGGAAATCGTTTGGTTAATTTTTGGACAGGTCGTGAATTTAAACTGAACGATCAGTTGGAACAAGTATTAGAAAACTTAAAACAATCATAGGTATGGATGGTAAAATAATCTTAGATGGTATTTCCGCGGCTGGATTGATTGCTGCGATTACTGAAGTTGTGAAAAGCGAGCTTGGTAAATCGGAACCTGAGGAACTGATGACTCGTGAGGAGGCGGCTGAGTTTCTCAATGTGAATTTATCCACGTTAAGTAAGTGGACAACGGAAGGGCGATTGATTGGTTATGGAATGGGTGGTCGTAGATATTATAAAAAGTCGGAGATCATGTCGGCTTTGGAAGTTATGAAGTTTTAAATCGCGCATTATGGTTTATCAAACTTTCGAGCAGTCCTGGCAAATATTTAGTAACAAGTTAATCCAGCAAATCAATGAAGCATATATCAGAGATTCTAAAAGAGATACCTGCGGTGGCCATGATGGGGCAAAACTGCAAGGTGAAACAAACAACGGTTAATCCGGCTAAGTGTGAAGCAAAAACTAAAGCATGTCATCCAATGGATGTTTTCGCGGGAATTGAAAAATGCAAGAAATGCGGAAAAGGCTTTTGATTGATGTTTTGTGGCCCGCGTTTTTGGGCGCACTAATGGCGGTTTTGCTATTCAGTCTAACAATTTAAAATTACAACAAGGAGTAAGGTGATTGGTTCACAACCTCATATTCATTTAATTTTTTTTTGTATCCCTTCAGGTTCGAATCCTGGCTCCTTGGCTAAACTATTTTTTGAAAATTATGGAAGATAAAAAACTTAAAGTTAAAGGAAAGATCCGCGCTCTTCTGAATAAAACAGTTGAGAATGGTGCTTCTGAAGAAGAAGCGATGTTGGCTTTGAAAAAAGCTAATGAACTGATGTTGGAAAACTTTCTATGTGAACATGATTTGGAAGGTGTAGAGCCTGAAAAGATTATTGAAGTTAGGGAGTCTATTGTGGTTTCTTCTTATGATTTCACATGGTTTTATGGTGATCTAGCAAGGTTGTTTGATTGTGAATGTTTTTGGACTTCTGGACGAAAAGGAGATATCGTGTTTTTTGGTTTCGAATCCGATGCAAGGCTAGCGATGTATTTCTATAAAATGATTATGAAGTTGGCTTTCTCTTCAATAGAAGAATATAAAAATAGCTTTGAATTTATTCATGCTAAAAGTTTTTATGGAACTCATGGTCGAACTCTTGTGGCTTCATTTGTAAAGGGTTTTACGATTCGATTAGGAGAGCGATTAACTGAAATGTATCAACAAAGAAAAGCGTCTATTCCTTACGGAATGGGACTTATGGTTATTCAAAAAGATGAAGAAGTAAAATCTGAATTTAAAAAGCAACATCCAAAGCTAAAGGTTCATAAAGTGAATTTAGATAATCTCGAAGAGGCTGCTTTCCGTTCAGGTCAAGAAAAAAGCGAAGAAGTTGATTTGGTTCAGCCACTGAATGGGAGTGTTAAAGAGGATATGTTACAATTGTCGATGTAAGTAAAATTTACATTGGACCAATCTTTTGGTTGGTCCAGTGTTTTTAATGAATCAATTAAAAAATATCTATGGATACGCCTGTAAATGAAAATATTGAAAGACAGCGTTTTGCTGATAATTTGAGGTTTCTGAGAGTTAAAAAAGGGGTTTCTCAGCAGAGTGTTTCTGATGAGTTAAAAATAACACGTGCTAGGTATTCTAAGTATGAAGAAGGTGCGTCTGAGCCTCCATTTTATCTGCTGATCAGAATCAGTGAGTATTTTGGGTTTGGTATAGATGTTTTGTTGGTGAAAGATGTGCGTAAAATGGCTCTTTAGGTATTGACAATTTCGTCAATAGGTAGTTGAATATTAAATAAATAACAATGTAAAAATACAGTTACATGGAACCAGGATATTATGCTATCATACCAGCATCAGTGCGGTATGATAAGGAATTGCAACCCAATGCAAAGTTGCTCTATGGGGAAATTACAGCCCTTGCTCAACGCGAGGGATTCTGCTGGGCGGGAAATGATTATTTCTCAGAATTGTATTCGGTGTCTAGTGAGACTATTTCGCGTTGGATATCGGCTTTAAAAAAGGGTGGATATATTGAGGTTGAAATTCTGAAAAATGAGGGGAATAAACGCAAAATAGCTATTGACAAAAAGATCAAGACCTATTGCGAAAAAGATCAAGACCTATTGACGAAAAGATCAATAGCTATTGACGAAAAGATCAACTCTAATATAAGGATTAATAATACAATTAATAATACAGAGAATAGCGCTCTCAATTTTTTGAAAGAAAATAATCCAAGTTTATTCGAAACGTTCTTAATGCAATATCAATCGAAAATCAAAGATTTTCAAAAGTTCTGCGAGCTGTTCGATTGCAAAGTTATTGAAGAGGGTTTGGAGTGGACGGGAAATAAGATAAATGCACGATTAACGCGATACGCAATTAACTGGATTGAAAACGAAAACAAAGCATTTGGAAAGCAACAGCCTCCAGTGCAACAACAAACACAATCTTATTCAAGAAATCACTTTTAGTCATGAGTCAAACAATTTCAAAAGGATTAGTTCCTCCGCATTCAAAAGATACTGAAGAAACAGTGCTCGGTGGGATGATCAACAATAAGCAAGCGCTGGATGAAGCAATGCAAGTGATCAAAGATTCTTCGGTCTTTTATGTTCTAGCACACATGCAGATTTTTGAAGCGGTTCAAGAGTTGTATTCGAGTTCGCTACCCGTGGATATGATTAGCGTTTCGCAGAAGTTGCGTGCAAATGGAATTGCCGCTGAAGGCTTGGTTGTGTCTCTAGTTCAAAATAGTATGTCAGCGGCACATATCGAGTATCACTCAAGAGTTCTTTTGCAATACAAGCTTAGGCGGATGATTGTAAGTTTTAATGCTTCAATGACTGCTTCTGCAATGGATGAGAGTGTTGATGTGTTTGATTTGCTTGCGCGATGGAACAAAGAGTTCGATATGGTTACAGAACTAATCACAACAGGACGTTCAAGTGTAACCATTGCGGAATCTTTGCAGGACCTAGCGAAGCGATTGGAGTTCATTTCTAAAAGCACTGGCGAAAGTAAAGTGACTGGAGTTCCAACTGGGTTTAAAAGAATCGATGCGTATACATCGGGGTATCAAAATGGAGATTTGGTAATTGTTGCTGCGCGTCCTGGTATGGGTAAAACGGCTAAAGCGTTGAAGACGGTTATTGAAAATGCAAAGGTTGGTAATGCTGTTGGAGTGATCTCTTTGGAAATGCCTGTATTGCAGTTGACTTCTCGTATGGTTTCGATTGATACGAACTTCCATCTAGGGCAGTTGATGAAAACGGGATTCGATAAACCTGAATACTTTCAAACATTTATTTCTCACTCAGGAAGGATGGCAAAATATCAGATTGTGATGAAGGACTCAGGAGTGAATGATATTTCGGATATCATTGTTGAAGCGAGAAGTTGGAAGCGCAAGCATGATATCAAGTTGTTGGTAATTGACTATTTGCAGTTGATCAGCGATAAGACAAAAGGAAATAACCGAGAGAATGAAGTGAGTTCGGTGAGTCGTCGATTGAAGTTGTTGGCAAAGGAGTTGGATATTCCTATCATCGTGATGTCGCAGTTATCTAGAGCGGTTGAGACGCGTGGTGGTTCTAAACGTCCGTTACTGTCTGACCTTAGAGAATCGGGATCTATTGAGCAAGATGCGGATATTGTTGAGTTTATCTATCGACCAGGATACTACAACATAGATATTAACGGCAATCCGGAGTACGATGAAATGATAAGGCAAGGAGCTGATACGGAAATAATCTTCGCTAAGTATCGCGCTGGTTCCGTAGGAACGACGTTTCTGAAATGGATTGGTGATAAGACAAAGTTTATTGATCCAACAGATGGTAACGAGAATGGAAGCAATCAGCAAGAATCAAATGTGTATGGTAATGCTTGTGAGTATGTTCCGACAGTGAGTGCTGCTGAAGCTTTTGGGGATGATACACCGTTTTGAGTTTAAAAAAACCTGAGCTAAACAATTAACTCAGGTTTGTAGATATTAGATTCCATTACACTCTCTAGGATTAGCGATCGTACCTGTTTCACAATATTCTCTTTGTTTATCATCAATTCCTTTTCTATAGAATGAAGTGACTTTAATAGATATGTCAGAGTTGTCATCACGCTCTCCGTTTTCATCACATCCAAATACTAGTCCAACCCAACATTCGCGTACAGGATTATACATAGTTGAGGAGTCAATTTGTATATAACCTTGTTTTTCATATTCAGCAAAGGTTGATTTTATATCTGCTGATTGAGCGAAAGCTCCGGCTGAAAGCAAAAATGCTCCCATTATCATTAATTTTTTCATAATAAATATTTTAAAATTGGTTATCCTAAATGTAAAGAATGTTAATGTGTAAAAAAAATAAAGTATTGATAATTAACAAAATATACAGTTTTACTGTAGCTAAAACTTCCCACTTGTAGTAAGTGGTTATTGATTATGAAAATAGGTGATATTATTCCTTACAAAAACACTAAAGGAAATATAGAAAATGTGAGAATTGAATCTTTTCAGATAGTAGATAATGGAAATGTATGGTTCAATGGAATTGATATTAGAACTAATGCTAGGGTTTTTTATCCTACTCACGTAAGCATTAGACTAATGAAAACAAATACAGAAATTTTAAAAGGTTTAGATATCTTGACTAATCCCTCCTATGAAACAGGTCGAGAAGGGTGTACTTATAGTGATACTAAATACAGTAGTATAGACGTGTGCTATGGATATAATATAGCAAAAGAAGAAATAAGGGCCTATATCGACAAATTAATCGGAAATTAAAACTTCCCACTTGTAGTAAGTGGTTTAGATTATGATGAAAGTAAAAAGTAAATCTTATACACTCATAAAGAGTGATGGTAGTTGGTTAGGTCAAATAGTATTGACATCAGATGGAATGTTTGCATCTGTTACAGATTGGGGAAATCTTTCCTTTGCTTGGCGACATACAGGTAGAGATGATTTTAGAGATTTTTTGTGTGGATTGGATGTTGAATACTTTGGGCGAAAGATGTATCAAGGCAATACATACATCCTATATTCAAAAGCTTGTGAAAAAGCTTGTCATCGATTTGCTAAGGAAATACTTCCAACACTTCAAGAGGTTTTAAAACAAGATTTGATTGATAATCCTAAGTGGTAAAAGGTATGGCAAAGAGAATAGATAGTATAAAGCGTCCTTGGGTAGTAGAGCGCAAGCCGTTTGAACGAAATGTAAGAAGCAACTCAGCGTTCTATAACTCGAGAGCTTGGCGCAAGTTGAGACGATCGTTCTTAGATGCGAATCCGTTGTGTGTGCAATGTGAACGAGAAGGCTTGGTTACTCCTGCAACTGTAGCGGATCACATCCAGCCTATCAACCTAGGAGGCGAACGACTGAGTGAAGACAACCTTCAACCGATGTGCGCGAGCTGTCACAATAAAAAATCCGCTCGCGAATCGCATGGGGATAGGGGGTAAAATCTCCCGAAAATGGACTACCTGTACATCGCATGTTAATGAGAATTTTACTCACGATGAATTTAGGGGAGGGGGGGATGAAATTGATAACTAATATTTTACAAAAATGAAAGAGAAAAAAGTATTCAACATGAGTGGTGAAATTGTAGAATGGGAAACTGCAACTACCACTGGAAAGAATCAGCAGCTTTATGATGTCTTGGATAAGCTTCCAGCTGCAATGGCAAAGTTCAATTTGACAAAGGACCAGAAGTTTTGGTACAAGTATTTTGGTGAGCAGTTGGTGAGTTCAAATAAATTGACCAAACCCGACTTGGTTCATTTACATCGATTGGCAACTACGATTGATTTCTATATCCAAGCGGAAGCGGAAATCAATGCGAGAGGTTTTCAAGGAGGGTTGATTCAAACCTTTGCAACTGGAGCAACAAACGTGAGCGGATATGTAACAATCCGCGAAAAGATGATCAAGGATATGGACGAGTTATCAAAACACTTTGGGTTTTCGTTTAAGGATAGAAATAAATTGGTGGATGTACCAAAAGGAGATCCTGGACAAGGTGATTTGTTTACAGGTTTCTTGAATCAGAAATTTGGATAAAAAAGACTCCATTTACATGAAGCCTTTAGATTCTCATTTAGGATATCAATTCGTAGAGAAGTATGAAAAACATACAAATGTCTCTAGACGTAATTTCTAGACTAAATGTGTTGTTTTTGCCCTTGTGACTGAGATTTATTTTCATAAACATCGAATTAAAGGCGCATTTTTGTTATCTAGTAGTTTTTGAGAAGCATATCCTTCTGTATTAATATACATAAAAACTATTATCATATTATTCTTCTAATTTTATCGAATAGACTGAAAAAAATGCTGTTAATAATAAAACTGTTTTCTGAAAATAAGTAACTAAATGACTTCTTGATATGAGAAAATCTGGGTTTAGTATTGAATTAGAAGATTTTATTAAGACAAAATTAATAAATAAAATGAAACTAACAAAAGAAATGCTTTCTTCACCAGCTTTTCAGTATGCAGCAATGGTGAGGAATGGAAAGCTGAAAACAGGAAAAAAAATACAGCTCGCTGTTGAGCGGTTTTACAAGTTCATTGAAGAAGCAGATACGAAAGGATTCACTATTGATCACGACAAAGGAATGCGAGCGATTAACTTCTTTCCAAATTTCCTCAATCATACAACTGGAAAGATGGCGGGCCAACGCTTTTTCTTAGCTCCTTTTCAAGCGTTTACCATTTACAATATTTTCGGTTGGATCCATAAAGAAACGGAAGTACGTAGATTTAATACAGTCTATGACAAACGCGCCAAGAAAAACGGAAAAACCGCAGAAATGGCAGGACTTGCTTTGTTTTGTATGAGTTTTGATGTGGAGATGGGGGCACAAATCTACGTTGGAGCGACCAAAGAAGAACAAGCCAAAATCTGTTGGAACCAGGCTAAAATGTTTATTGAATCTCCAGTAGCAAATCCGAATTTACGCAATATGGGATTCCAGTGTTTTCAAAAGGAAATCAAGTTTGGAAGAACGCAATCAGTTATGATGCCGCTGGGAGGTGATTCTAAGACACAGGATGGAATCAACGCCCACGTGGCAATCATTGATGAGTATCACGCGCATAAAGATGATACGGTTAAGGAAAATTTGGAATCAAGTTCGGTCTCCAGGAAGCAGCCAATTACTTATCATATCACGACAGCTGGTGTAAACTTAATGAGCGCCTGCAAGCGATATGAAGAAGCAGTTACAGAAGTGTTGGAAGGAAGGAATCAAGACGACCACCTTTGGATTATGATTCACGATTTAGATGAGGGAGACGATTGGGAGGATGAGGATAATTGGTTTAAGGCAAATCCGCTTTTGGGATTTGGCTTAGATATCGACAATATTCAGAAGGAATATATCAAGGCGCGGAACCAACCGAGTAAGATACCAAACTTTAAAACGAAGCATTTAAACATGTGGGTGGATGCGCCAACGATATGGATTCCGAATGAAATATGGATGGCTAATAAGGTAGATGAAATTCCGATGGACAAGTTTACGCAATTTGGTTCTTTTGGAGCGCTTGACCTTTCGACAACAACGGATATCACTTGTTATTTGGCAGTATCAGAACCGGACGAAGAAATGAATCGATACGTGAAGCCTTATTTCTTTTGTCCAAAAGATACGATTGAACATCGCAGTAAAGAGGATCGCGTGCCTTATCAATATTGGGTGGATGCGGGATATTTAATTGCTACACCTGGTAACGTAGTAGATTATGAATATGTGAAGGACACAATTCGCTCAACCTACAAAGAATTAAATGTAAATAGAATTGAAGCGGACAAGTGGAACTGTGAACAGATGGCACAGGAACTTACCGAAGAGGGGATGGAAGTGAGCTTCTTTAGTCAGGCAATAGGAGTGATCTCCTTTCCTACAAAACAGTTTGAGAAGTTGACCTATGAAGGAAAAATAAAACACGATGGTAATCCGATTCTGCAATGGATGCTTTCCGGTTGTATTGTTTACCGCGATGCGAATGACAATATCAAGGTCCATAAAGGGCAATCCAACAAAGGAGGAAAGCGAATCGATGGAATTATAGCAATTATTATGGCGCTGGGTGGATCAATGTCAGTTGAGGAAGATGAAGGAGGGAAATACAGCAAACCTGGAGCAGAAGTTTATATTTAACCAAAACTGTAAATTATGACGATAACACAACATCATTTAGCGGTTCAAGCAGAAAATGAACGGCTAAAAAAAGAAAATGAATTGATGAAGCAGATTGCTTCAACTGAGGGGTTTTATGATTTTTATTTTAAAGTTTTCAGGAAAAAGCTGTATCGGTTGAATACTAAGCTTTTATAAGGATAATCAAAAAAGTCAGGTAACGATTTGGTAACGGTGCTTATTGCTTTGCTTTTCAATGTGTTTCCGTTAGCTCACAGCAAATATATGAAAACATATGTCTGAAAACAAGATCATAAATGATACAAAAATCAAAAAGCAGTGAAATTAATCACTGCTTGAAAATATTAATTATTCAAAATCTTTATCCATATGCTCTTCCAAAGATTTTTTTAATTGATCCAAATAGGCTGTTCTGGAACCAGCACGCATTTTCATTCGGTGAAAGGCATGGTGTATATCCCCTAATTCAATATTGAAAACAGATTGGACTGCTGAGGCTATTTTTCGAACACTTATATTTCCATTCAATATAGCTCCATTAACATGCAAAGTATAAATTAGTTCTATCAAAGCATTTTTTGATTCCGTCCATACCAATTGTTGTAAGTTTTCAGCTTTAGTCATATCAAATAATCCACTATTTATACGAAAAATGAGATAATCATAAAATAATTCATCACCTATTATTCTTGCTACTTTATAATCGAAGTAAGTAGAAAATCTGTGATCAGATTCAAAAATGTGACTATTAAGCCCATTGTCTATATTTATCTGCCCCCTAATAAATAACTCTTCATCCCGATCTATACGTCCCGACCGGTAATATCTGTAGAAAGGGCAATTGCAGGTGTTTTCTCTGTAAATATTTTCAATCTTTTGTAGTTCATCCGAAAAATATTTTTTGTGAACATCCCACATCTCACTTGGACAACTGCTCTCAATTTTGAACACCTTATTATAGAAAATTAATTTCCCTTGTATTTCGGGTTTTATTTTCTTGAAAAATTCAATTTCTTGATTAGGTTGTTCAAATCCATTTTCCATGATATAATCTCGTAATCTTTCCAGTTTAGACAATAAAAAAGAAACAACTTCACGTGTACTTTCTATTACATTTTGTGAGTTTAAATCCAATTTCTTTTCTTCTTCCCTTATTGATAAAAGGATGTTTTTAATGTACTTTATAATACTTCAATTTTTAATGAATAAATGTTTTATTATAACTACTACAGCTACTTAGCCTAATATTATTCTTCATAAATATGCCTTTCAGTAACATATGTTACAGACTATCTTATTCCCAAAATATACTTTTACGAATAATAATAAATAGTAACGGTATGAAATCACATTATCAAATAGCCATTATAGGTGCGGGTACAGCCGGAATTATGACCGCTGCCCAACTTTTGAAAAAAGATAAGTCTCTTGACATTGTTATCATTGATCCGGCAGAGAGACACTATTATCAACCTGCCTGGACATTGGTCGGAGCCGGAACATATGATTTCGCCAAAACGGCAAAACCTATGCGGGATTTAATCCCACAAGGCGTAGAGTGGCTTCAGGATGCCGTAGTATCTTTTTATCCTGAAGAAAATAAGATTGAAACCAAGAAAGGTATCAAAATTAGTTATGATTATCTTGTGGTTGCTCCCGGATTAGTAAATGACCTTTCCCTGATAGAAGGATTGGAAGAAGCAGTAAAAAAAGGCATTGTATGCAGTAACTATATAGATCCTAAATACACCTGGGAATGCCTAAAGAACTTTAAAGGTGGAAATGCGGTTTTTACCCAACCTACAACCCCTATAAAATGTGGCGGAGCTCCACAGAAAATTATGTATTTGGCAGCTGATTACCTTCGCAGAAATGGATTAGACAAGAAATCAAATGTAGTGTTTGCAACTCCCGGTACTGTCATATTTGGAGTGAAACGAATTGCAGATACACTAATGAAAGTCATCCATCGATACAATGTACATTTTAAACCTTTTTATGCTCCAGTCAAAATAGATGCCGATAAAAAAATAGTCTATTTCAAAAGCGTTGCTCCCGATGAAAATAATTGCGTAGTGAATGAAGGCAATGTGTTGGGAGAAAAGCAACAAGGTGATTCATTGATTGAAATGCCCTTTGATTTGTTACATTTAGCTCCACCCCAAACAGCCCCAAAGTTTGTGAAAGAGTCTATTTTGGTAAATGAAACAGGCTGGTTAGATGTGGATATCAATAGTCTTCAACACAAAAAATATCCGAATATTTTCGGAATTGGAGATGTAGCTGCTTTACCAACCGCAAAAACCGGTGCAGCCGTACGCAAACAGGCTCCTGTAGTGGTTGATAATATCCTTAAACTAATAAAAGGAAAAACTGCCGACAACAAATCGTACCAAGGGTATTCATCTTGTCCCCTAGTAACAGGTTATGGAAAAATGGTATTGGCAGAGTTTAATTACAAAAATGAATTCACGCCCGACCCAAAACTCAAAATGATGCTGATTGGCGACAGTTCCAAAGAACACTGGCGTTTGTGGCTGTTAAAAAAATACATGCTTCCCTATTTCTATTGGCAAAAAATGATGAAAGGCGAAGATGTTTAGTCCTGTGTAACCTATGTAACAGACTATCTCTTTTTATAAACTGAAATTTGCAGTAATAAAAAAGAATAAAACTATAATTTATGGAATGGATTTTACAACCATGGCCGTGGTATGTTAGCGGACCATTGATTGCACTGACGATGTTTATTCTACTTTACGTAGGTAAAAATTTTGGAATGTCGTCCAATTTGCGAACACTCTGTACTATGAGCGGAGCCGGCAAGACTTGTGATTTTTTCTGTTTTGACTGGAAAGCACAACGCTGGAATTTATTGGTAATGATTGGAGCTATTATCGGTGGTTTTGTAGCTTCAAATTATCTGTCGGATAATCAAATACCGGACTTAAACCCAAAAACGGTTGAGCATTTAAAGGAAATAGGTTTTGAAAGTGCTGGGAAAGCATACGTACCTACAGAACTTTTTGGAACGGAAGCATTTTCAGATCCTAAGACATTGGCTATACTACTAATTGGCGGAATATTGGTTGGTTTTGGAGCACGTTATGCAGGTGGCTGTACTTCTGGTCATGCTATATCAGGTATCAGTAATTTACAGTTACCGTCTTTGATAGCAACTATTGGTTTCTTTATAGGTGGATTAATTATGGTACATCTCATTTTTCCTTTAATTTTTTAATACCGATGAAAAGGCTGTTGGTAATACTGGTTGTAGCTATACTTTCTCAACCAACAATGGCACAGGAAAATCATATAAAAGATACTGTTGAAAATAAATCTTTGGTTTCCTATCTCAAAGAAGGCGAAATCAGCGGACATATCCGAAATTATTTTTTGATGACTGAAAACAATCATGGAAACGATTATTATGCCAATGCCACTGGAGGCGTATTAAGCTATAAAACCAAATCGTATAAAGGCTTTCAGTTAGGTGTTTCGGGAATATTTACCTATAAGCTGTTTTCATCTGATTTGAATAAACCTTACGATCAGACCAATAAATCATCACGATGGGAACAGGAACTATTTGATGTGAATCATAAAGACAATTTTAAAGATTTGGACAGATTGGAGGAACTGTATATCAAATATCATTGGAAAAATTCTTACGTAACCTATGGGAAAATCCCAGTAGAATATACGCCTTTATTGAATAAAAGCGATGGAAGAATGAAGCCTTTTGCTTTTCAGGGAGGTTGGTTACATCATAAAAATGAAAAATTTCAGGCTGATGTAGCATGGATACATAGGGTTTCTCCTAGATCAATGACCGAATGGTTTTCAATGGAAGAGGCTATCGGATTGACAGATAACGGATATTTACCAAACGGAGAAAAAGCATACTATAAAGAAACAACCCATTCACAAGGATTAGCGATTGTGCATTTGGGAAAGGAATTTAAAAATTTGAAAGTCAATTTCTGGAATTTTCATTTGGATAAATTCATTAACACCTCTTGGTTGCAATTGGAGTATGCAAAAAAAAATTGGGAGCTTGGCATTATTTATTCTTACCAGATACCTGATGCTTACCAAAAAACGCTCGCTTATAAAAACCGATATGTGCAGCCGAACGAAAACGGACAGGTAGTCAGCAGTATACTGAAATACAAAAATGGTTCATCACAATTTAAAGCAGCCTATACCAAATCTTTTGAGTCCAGCAGGTACTTATTCCCGAAAGAATTGGGTCGGGATCAGTTTTATACATCTATGTCCAGAAGCCGTATAGAAGGATTGGGTGGAGTTGATGTCTTTGCTATCGGGTATCAGTACAATTGGAAACATTTATTTTTGAATGTCGATGCAACTACTACTCACGGAGCAGCCATAAAAAACTATGAATTAAACAAATACAACATCGATGATTATTACCAGATAAATACACGATTGCATTATGAGTTTACCAATTTCTTAAAAGGGCTTCATATTGAGTTGCTGTATGTCTGGAAAAAAAATAAAAACGAGCATAACACACAATTGGTTGCACAAAGAAGCGATTACAACCAAATCAATCTAATAACAAATTTTAATTTTTAAAAGCAATGAAAAATATAGTTTACTTACTAATCGGAACCTTTTTCGGAATTGTTATGTACAAATCTGAAGCCGCATCATGGTTCCGGATTTATGAAATGTTCCAGTTTCAATCCATTCACATGTATGGTTTAATGGGAACTGCTTTGGCAGTAGGAATAATCGTAGTACAATACATCAAAAGAAACAAGGTAAAAGATATTACTGGAAATCCTATTGTTATTGCAGACAAGGATAAAAGTATTCCACGCTATTTAATAGGTGGTATTCTTTTTGGTTTAGGCTGGGCGTTAGCGGGAGCATGTCCAGGTCCAATGTTTGTAATGACAGGTGCAGGATATTTCCCGATTTTAGTTGTAATTTTAGGGGCGTTATTAGGAACGTGGCTTTATGGTCTGATAAAAAACAAGCTGCCTCATTAAATCGAAATAAATATGGAAGAATTAATCCGTGAAACCTACCGGGGGATATTTGAAAAAGAGCTCATTGACGAAATCGTTTCTGTCGCTAAGGTTGTCGAATTCAAAGAAGGAGATGTATTGATAGATATTGGTAAATATATCAAAACCATGCCTTTGCTAATCAGTGGAGCTATCAAAATTATGCGTGAAGATTTTGATACAGGTGAACTATTACTATACTTTATCGAAAAAGGAGATACTTGCTCTATGACACTTACCTGCTGTATGGGCGATAAAAAAAGCGAAATCCGGGCAGTGGCAGAAAATAATGGTTTGGTAGCGATGATTCCCGTAGGGAAAATGGAAGAATGGATGGGTAAATATAAAAGCTGGCGTGCTTTTGTTTTTGAAAGTTATAACAATCGCTTCAATGAAATGCTCGCTGCTATAGACAATATTGCCTTTATGCACATGGATGAACGCCTTTACAACTATCTTCAGGAGAAAAGTAAGATCAACGATTCGAATATTATTACTAAAACCCACCAGGAAATTGCTTACGAATTAAACAGTTCCCGTGTAGTAATTTCCCGATTGCTGAAAGCATTGGAAAATGAAGGAAAAATAAAACTAAACCGCAATAACATAGAATTGTTAAACTAACGCTATGGAAGAAACCAAAGGCGAACAAATAAATTCTCCTTTCAAAAAAGACCTGATACTTAGAGAAGAATTAGCTATCCAGCGTATATTTCTTGCCAACCAATCGACATTTCTGTCATTTTAAGAAGTTCTATCTACTATTTTGTGGCTGGTCTTAGTGTCAACAAACTTGTTGATGGTAACGAGGCGGCAATTTTTGAATTGCATGAAGTAAGCCAAACGAGACATAAATTAACGGAAGAATTCGAAATAAACTCACACAAAATGAAACTCGCTGAACAAGAATATACAATTGAGCGGCTAAAAGAATTAAAAGATAACGGGATATTAATATTGAATTAATATAAAGTGAGTATTATATCCATAATTTTATAAAAAGATGGATGGCACACAAAACACCCTTTTATCGAGTAATAATTGATAGAATAACATATGAAACGATTAGGAATAATTTATTTATTGTCTGTTGCAATTGTTAGTTTGAACTCTTGCGATTATGTAAAAAAAGCAGTCGAAGACACCTTTAACAATCAAGAAGATTCGCAAGAGAATCTAAAAGATACTTTTCACAACCCTTTTAGTTCGAAGCTCAGAGCACAAAACCAAACGATTGAAAAATACCGTGAGCTCATCCAGGGGTTATATCCAACACTTGATAGCCTAAAGTTTGATTACACCATGGCAATGCTGACGCATGAAATCGAGAAATGGAACAGAACTGAGATATCCTTACTTTTCCAACCTGAGAGATTGGATGAAATCCAAGCCGAATTATATACAGTATTAAATACGGAAGACATACTGTTATACTCTTCTCCCTTATTTGTAGAGCACCAAAGAGTACGTTTGCCTATTGTCAATCCGTCAAACCCCAACGAAGTAGATTGGTATTGGCATGAAAGCAAAACCGGAAAATGGGCAAAAAAAGATCCTGTAAAATTAACTAGTAGAGACTTGCAGAATATGGAGGGAAATTCCTATCCGCTCGCCACTATCAAGTTGCGTACTGCCCATCAGGTTCTATACGAGGTCATCAATAGGTTTGACGAGATAGGTTTTATAGAGCTCCCTTCTTCGGTAACCTATTACTCGCATCCACACAAACAATATTGGGCAATTTCACTAAGAGGTGATCGCTCAGATTACAGTCTGGAAACCGATAGCCAAGGAAAGTTTGCAAAACTGGAAATGAGGTAATGATTCAGCGTATTTAATAGTTTAAACACAAAAGATATGAGTAGAAATTTTTGGCAGTGGTACATCTTCTTTTTCCTTTACATCTTCCCTTTGTTTTTTTCTTATGCTGGAGGATGGAGTTCGGGTGCATGGACGGCGACAATTTCTCTGATGATTGGAATCATCGGTTGGGCCTGGTTGATCAAAGTACAGTTCCGAAAGCATGTCAGTAAGCCCAAGCTATTGCTGAAAGAAGCTCAAGAGCTACAGAGAAGCGGAAAGGTTGTAGATGCAAAAATCTATGAGATCATCACAAAAAAAGAAACCAAAGAAGGAAATTTCATGACCGAAGTAATGGTGTCTTTTCCCAATTTGGCGGGTACCGAAATCACTACTTCTTTTGATTTTCTTGATATCAAGCCACATTTAAAGAGATATGAAGTTGGGAAACAACTCCCCCTCAGACTAAACACACAAAAAAGTGCAGAAATTCCATGGATACTAGGCGAGGGAGATTATTTTGCTACCAAATCGAAAATGCGTTGGCTTTATCTATTTACTATTGTGTATGCCATTGCAGTATTTATAGTCAATCATTTGGTCTTTAGCAATGGAAAAGGATGGCGTTGGCTTTCGCTATGGCACCCTTGGGTCTGGACTCCATATTTTGGGCTTATAACTGAATTAGCAATTAACAAAATTTTCAGCCGAATGGGAGGTGGACTTAATCATAAAAGTTCCTATAAATTGTTTCTATACGGTTTGGAAACCAAAGGACATATTACGAAAATTAATCAGACCGGGACATTCATCAATGAGCAACCTGAAATGCGCATCCACATCAACTATACCGATAAAGACGGTAAGACACATTACTTAGAGAAAAAGAAAGTAGTATTACTCTCAGACATACACGCATACCAAGTAGGAGAAGTTAATCTACTCTACCTGCCGGATAGTCCACAAACTATAGAGTTCATATGATCAATTGTAAAAACTATAAAGCTGAGTTCGATTATTATTTTTTACTCAGAACGCTTTGAAATTGTCAGATTCGACTGATAACAACGAAGGAATAGCGGGCTATTTCTAGGCGTTTTCAGGAAGAAGATGGCTGTTTCAAAGTGAAACAACAAAAAAGCTAATCAATTAAACACGCTATGCTGTGTTGCCTCTGCTTGGCTTATCTCGATAAGCCTGCACAAAGGCGCCTTAACTATCATATTTATATTTCTGAGCGACCAAAGAAGAGTCTAACTCAGGTTTCAAGTATCATCACCAAAACCCATCAGGAGATTGCCTACGAACTCAACAGTTCCCGAGTAGTAATTTCACGATTGCTGAAAGCATTGGAAAATGAAGGAAAAATAAAACTAAACCGCAATAACATAGAATTGTTAAACTAACACTATGGAAGAAACCAAAGGCGAACAAATAAATTCACCTTTCAAAAAAGACCTGATACTTAGAGAAGAATTAGCTATCCAACGTACATTTCTTGCCAACCAATCGACATTTCTGTCATTTTAAGAAGTTCTATCTACTATTTTGTGGCTGGTCTTAGTGTCAACAAACTTGTTGATGGTAACGAGGCGGTGATTTTTGAATACATCTTGTTCGTCATATCCAGTCTTTTGCTGATTGTGGGTATCATCAATTTTTTCCGAAATCATAAAAAAATCAAGCAGAGCGAAATTCATATCGGCGATTATAAGTTGAAATATGAAAAGGCAGAATAATTTTGCATATAGCTTATCATTAGATTAAGAGTATCCCAAAATACATTGTTTCAAAATCACTCTTCTGTAACATTGGTTACAATAAAAACCATTTTGTAAAAATAACTTTGTTGCAATAATGGTTTCAAAAGATTTTCTTTGAAAAAGGCAGCCTTGTACATATTCCTCTTTACTTTAGTGTTTAGAACGTTCTATGCACAGTTTCATTATGCTTTTTATTTATTGGATACCGAAAGATATATAGAATTGTTTTGTGAAAATCAAGAGAAACCTGAACTGCATTGTAATGGAAAATGTAGTCTGAATAAAGCCTCAAAAGAAGCTTCAGAAACACAGGAAAAAATACCCGAACAGATTTCCTCCATCAGCTTTCCTGATTTTATTCCTACCGAAAAATTCACTTTAGAGTTTATAAAAATCAAAAGATTACAGAAGAATAAAATCATTGCCAAACAATCTTTTTATTCCTTTCTGTATTTGGATAAATGCAAATATCCACCCGAAAATTTGATGATCTAAATTAAAATCCCTGATATATTCACGGGACACATTTATCATTCATCAAATTTTAAAAAATGAAATCAATACTATTGACTTTGCTTTGTATTGTGCCTTATATAACTATGGCTCAAAGTGAGCAAAAAGAGGATACTATAAAAACAACGATCCTCAATGAAATAATAATTACGGGTTATAGATTGGAAAACCCCACATTCAGTAAAGTTTCCAACAACTATAATGAAAAAATAGTCCAACCCAAAAATGTTGCGGGCTTGTTTTGTGACATCAATGGATTTTCCTTGATAAAGAGAGGAAATTACGCAATGGATCCCACATTTCGTGGTGCACAATATGAGCAATTGAACATTCAATACGATGGTGGACTGAAAGTGATGCACGCTTGTCCCAATCGTATGGATCCGATCACCTCTCACATTTCACCTGAAGAAATTGAGAAAATAGAAATCATTAAAGGTCCCTATAGTGTGCGGTACGGTGCAAATTTTGGAGGCATCGTCAATCTGGTCACACGCAATCCATCAAAAGGAGAACACGGCTTTCACGGTTCGGTGGCTTCAGGCTACGAAACCAATGGAAGTGCCTATGTAGGAATGGCTCAACTACAGTATGTAACGCAAAAATTTGACGTAGCTGGTAATTTCGGTTACAGAGATTATGGCAATTACAAAGACGGTGATGATACAAAAATTCCATCTTCATTCAGAAGTACTGACTATGGTTTGAAATTAGGCTATAATATCCATCCGAATCAGCGTATACAAGCATCCTGGAGACAGGCTTTCGGACGTGATGTGTTGCACGCAGGTCTTCCTATGGATACCGAATATGACAACAGCAGCATTGCTTCATTGGATTACAAATGGGATAATGTTGGGAAAAATCTGAAAAGTCTGCAAGTAAAAACCTACTACAGTTATGTAGATCATCTGATGACCAATTACAAACGCTCCACAGCGACAGCAACCGAAGCAGCGGCCGATGTAAATTCTACAACCATCGGGGCAAAAGCAGAATTGGAATGGAAAACGTCCGATAAACTTCATTTTTTTAGCGGAGTGGATTATCTACACATCAGCAGATATGGAGACCGAACAAGACTGATAAAGATGCAGAACGGTAATCCATTGCCTAACCCTATTACAAGAATAAATTCTATATGGCAGGATTCGTATATTGACGATATAGGAGCTTATACGGAAGCGAAATGGAACTTTCTGCCCAGCTATATTTTATCCGCAGGATTACGTTACGATATGGTCATTTCAGACATTCGTAAACTGGAAGCTGATTTTGCCGCATTGTATGATTTGGATAAAAGAACAGAGCATAATATAAGCGGAACCATTTCGTTGAAAAAAGCATTTTCAGACCGCCTTTTTTTAGAATTTGCTTATGGTCGTGGTGTGCGTTCTGCCAATATGATCGAGCGATACATCAACCAGTTCAATGTAGGACAGGATAGCTATACTTATACCGGAAATTCTGATTTGAAAGCTGAAATAAATAATCAGTTTGAAATTGGATTAAGCGGTTATGAAAACCTAAGTGGCTTTTTCAATACCATTCGTTTTGAGGGATCTGTGTATTATGGCTTTTTGAAAAATTATATTTCAGCAGTGATTGAGCCTGATATAGCATCTGATGCAAAAGTATTTACAAATATAAAAGATGCTTATAAAACGGGTATTGATGTTTCCGCAAAATTAGATTTCGGAAAGTACTATTTCTTAAAAACAGATTTGTCTTATATCTATACCAGAAATAAGGATTTTGATGAATCTTTACCGTTAATTCCTCCATTCACAGCTCGTATTTCTAAAGGAATAGAAAAAGAAAAATTCTGGGGAAATATTCAATATAATATTGTTGCAACCCAAAATGAGTTGGCATATTCATTCGGAGAAATCAGAACAGGAGGTTATCAGACTATGGATGTGCGGTTAGGTTATAAACCTGTTGAAAAACTAAGTATCGGAATAGCCGGGCTAAATATTTTTGATAAGACATACCACAACCACTTAAATTTTGCATTTCGAAATCAAGAAGGTTTTGCCAGCGTACCGATTAATGAAGCAGGTAGAAATTTTACGGTTTTCATGCAATATAAATTTTAATGTATGCAGCCAAAATCCAAACATAAAATCACCACGCTAACAGGAATTGCCATTGTTGTTGCCAATATGATAGGCACAGGTGCATTTACCAGTTTAGGGTTTCAACTCAAAGACTTGAATAATCCTTCGGTTGTACTTACTCTTTGGGTTTTAGGCGGTATTTTGGCTCTTTCGGGAGCGTTCAGTTATGCTGAAGTAGGAACGGTTATTTCAAAATCAGGAGGAGAATATGCTTTCTTGTCCAAAATTTACAATCCTTTAATCGGATATCTTTCGGGATGGATTTCGCTTACCGTTGGTTTTGCGGCACCGATTGCTTTAGCTGCGATTGCTTTTTCGGAGTATTTTCCATTTGGGAATTTCAATGTCAAATGGATGAGTATTGCTTTGGTCGCTGTCATCACATTAATCCATACCCGAAGTTTGAAACTGAGTGCCGAATTTCAAAACATCAGTACTTTGCTCAAAGTAATTTTGATTGTCATAATTGTTGGTGTTGGTTTGGTTTTACCGGAGCATTCGGGCAATGAAATCGTTTCTTCAAAAGGATATTTTACCGAATTAACGTCAACAGCTTTTGCCATAGCACTGATTTATGTAAGTTATTCCTATTCGGGCTGGAATGCGGCAGCTTATATTACCGAAGAATTTGAAAATCCTTTAAAATCTTTACCCAAAGCACTTATTGGAGGAACAATTTTGGTAACGGTTTTATACGCCTTATTGCAATACGTTTTTCTGAAACACGTTCCGGTTGATTATTTAGCCGGACAGTTGAACGTAGGCACCATTGCTACACAGCAAATGTTGGGAGAAAAATTAGGGAATTTCTTTGGGTTGGCCATTTCATTACTGTTAATCTCAGGCATTAGTGCTATGGTTTGGGTTGGCCCGAGAGTAACATCGAGCATTGCAAAAGAACATCGTCTTTGGTCGTACTTTCAAACACAGGAAAACGGCATTCCCAAAAGAGCCTTGTGGTTGCAGTTTAGCATCAGTGCCTTATTGTTGCTCACCGGCACCTTTGAGCAGATTATGATTTATTGCGGAATATTGCTTACTGCATCTTCTTTAATGACAGTTTTAGGCGTATTCAAATTGCGAAAGCAAAATCACAATCAACAAACAAAAGGTTTCAAAAGTCCGTTATTTCCGCTGTTTCAAATTGTGTTTGTTCTTTTATCTGTATGGATGATTACCTACGCATTAATCCATAATCCGTTTGAAACAATATTGGGAATGAGCAATTTACTCATCGGAACAGGAACTTATTTTTGGAGTGAAAAAATAAAAAAGTCTAATTATTAAATTGATATAAAATGAAAAAACAAATTATTACGGCAATCTTCGCAATTGCCACAACAAGCACACTTATGGCACAAGAACACAACAAACACAAAGGTCACGGAGACGGAAAACCTGCACATTCTGCAAATGAGTATATGCACAGATCATCTGTGGATGAATTAGCAAATCGTTTTGAATCGAAAGAAAGAGACGAATACCAGCAACCGCACAAGGTGATGCAATATTTAGGCGACATCAACGGAAAAACCATTATGGACATCGGTGCCGGAACGGGATATTTTTCTGTGAAACTGGCCAAACACGGAGCAAATGTAATTGCAGCCGATGTAAATGACGAGTTTCAGACTTTCCTGAAAAAACGTATGGAAGACAACAAAATCGATAATATCACTCTTCGCAAAATACCTTTTGACAGTCCTGATTTGAAAGACAATGAAGTGGATATGGTGTTAATCGTAAATACCTATCACCATATTGACAATCGAGCCGAATATTTTGCAAAAGTAAAAAAAGGAACAAAAAACAATGGAGAATTGGTCGTGATTGATTTCTTCAAAACAGATGTTCCGGTGGGCCCGCCAACCGACCATAAAGTGTCTATCGATGAAGTAATTGCAGAGTTGAAAAAAGCAGGTTATACTTCTTTTGAAGTGAATGTAGATTTACTGCCGTATCAATTTATTATTAAAGCGAAATAAATCTCCTTTCTGTAACAATGGTTACTGTGTAAATTCCTGTTACGACATAATTTTACAACAGTTTAAAATGTAATAAAAATGGAAAATAAGGCAACAATACAGGAGTTCAATCGCTTCTTGAATATTCACGAACAATTGTATCTTCAAACGCTGGAATTACTGAAAGATGTTCCCGATGAAGTATTTAACAGTACACCGATTGATAACGAAGTGATGTATCTCGGAACTCGTGTGAATACAATTAATATAGGTGGATTAATCCGTCATTTTGTATTGGCAGAAATTCATTGGTTTCAGGCGATGAAGGAAGGAGAAAACGGACTGGCAATTCCAAAACCCGATAACGCTTCTTTATTGGAAAACATTGCAGACGGACAGGAATTAGTGGAAAAATACAAGGACGTTTTTGCCAAAGGATTTGAAATCTTAAAAAGCTATACCGAAGAAGATTTGAATAAAACCGTTTCCTTTATGGGACGGAAATACACGGTAATGGCATTTCTGTGGATTACGTTTGGGCATCATTCGTACCATTTAGGGCAGGTAGATATGCTGATGCGTCAAAACGGAATTTATCCGGCTGAATATATGGAATGGCCCAACACTTCAACCTTAATCGGATAATGGAAAACATTAGAAAAAAGTACGAAGAACTGCTGGGTTTCGTTCCGGAAAACATCGAGAAAAGGTTAAAATTGGCAGCACTTTCAGACGAAACAGATGCCATAGAAATCATCGAAAAATACCGAGAACAACTCATTTACAACAATCCACTTGACAAGAAAACCCAGCAATTGGTTCACTTTGCTCTATTGATTGGCGGAATGCACAAAGAACCTGCAAAATTGCACGCCAAAGGAGCCTTAAAAGCCGGAGCTACCGTAAAAGAACTTTTTGGCGTTTGCGAAACCGCAGCGATTACAGGTGGAATGCCTGCATTTAGCATGGCAGTAGATTGTGTGTTTGAAGCAATTGAAAATCCTGCTTAGAAAGCTGTTTAATAGCTTTAGTGAAAAACGAGGATTAAATGTCCTCGTTTTTTATTTGTGTAACCTTTGTTACAGTGTAGCTTAATGAGCTAAACTACTTTTACATTTTTAAAATAGTTTGGATTAAATGAATTTGTCTGAAAGACAGCTGGAAATCATAAAGGCATCAGGTAAAATATTGATGGAAAGTGGCATTGCAGGGCTTACAACTAAAAATTTGGCTCGGGAAATGCATTTTTCAGAAAGTGCTTTGTATCGTCATTTCAAAAATAAAGAGGCAATCGTAACACTATTAATTGCTTATTTATCAGAAAATATTACCCAGCGTTTTGATGCCATTATCAATACAAAGCAATCACCGGAAGGAAAGTTTACAACACTTTTTAAAAGTCAGTTTTCGTATTTCAAGCAAAATCCGTGTTTCATCAATATTGTTTTATCAGACGGGTTGATTGATAATTCTGATGAGGTGAAAAATGCCATACAGCAATTATTACAAACCAATTTCATCCGTTTCAATTCCCTGATAAAGGAAGGACAAGAGACAGGTGTTTTTAGAACAGTAATAGCTTCAGAAGAACTCGTGCATATTGTTATGGGTACGTTTCGGCTGCAAATGCTGAAGTGGAAATTGGCTTCTTTTGAATTTGATATTGAGGTTCAGGGACAAAAAACAATGGATAGCATTTTAGCTTTAATAAAGGTCTAATTTATAATATTTTTTTGAATGAAAAAGTTAGTGAATATTCACAAACATAAATTACTAATAGTCATCCTTTTATTGCCTTTTATGGTATGGTCGCAGGAGAAGAAAGAATTTCATACGCTGGACGAAGTACTTGCCTTTGCAAAGGAGAAAAAAGTCAGTTTCAGAAATGACATCATCCAGCAAAATTTAGCAGAGCTGACCAGAAAAACCGCAGTTGGAAGTGCCTTTAATCCGAGAATTCCGGTATCGGCTCAGGTTATTGATAATATGAATTTGCAAACCAATTATATTTCTGCCGAAGTTTTCGGCGGTTTGCCCGGTTCTTTTCGTGAAATCACAATGGGTTTGCAATATGTAAGCACATTCAGCATACAGCCGCAGTTCGATATTATTAACCTTGGAAATATAAGCCGTATAAAACTTGCCAAAACCAATCAGGAACTGGTAGCCAATCAGCAAAAAATAAACGAATGGACTATTTATGACCAGTTGAACGGCATTTACTTTAATATCTTATCGTTTCAGGGACAGCAACAGATGGTAGAGCAGAATATTGTCATTGCAAAACAAATTTTAACCATCGTAAACAACAGATTTGAAGAAGGACTTGTACGCAAACAAGATGTAAACGAAGCCGAAGTGAACCTTATTCGATTACAGGATCAGCTTTCGCAATTGCAATTTAATATCCAAATCCAACAGCAAAATCTTGCTTTGTTTTTTGAGAATGAAGTCAATCCCATTTTAAATCAAAACATTCGAGATTTTGATCATAAACAAATATTGACAGAAGCAAACAACAATTTATGGGTAAACCATTATCAGCTGAGAGAAAAAGTGGCAGAACAGGAATGGAAAGCGGCACAGAAACAACAGTTACCCGTTTTGGGATTTGTATCTTCCTTTAATTGGCAAAACTTGAGTAATGCGTCTTTTTTTCATTCTAATTCCAATTGGATTGATTTTAATTACGTTGGTCTTCGTTTGAGTTGGGATTTACCTACTACCGTTTCAAAATACTCGGCAGTAAAAGAGAAAAAAATGCAATGGCAAATGGCGGAAAATGATCGTATTCATTTTTTGCGTGAAAACCAAACCCGCAATAGCAATTTGTTGGTGGAGTACGAAAAAGCATCTTCACAGCTCGAAAATTTTAAGAAAATTCAAACCTTGAAAGAAGATACTTATCAGAAATACTTCGATCAGTATCAGGAAAATATTCTGCCCTTAGACAAATTACTTACTGCACAAACGGATATGCTGCTGAGCCAGCTAAATGTTATTACAGCTTTGGCAGGCATTGGATTTAGTGAAAATAAAATTATCATCAATAATAAGTTTTAAACTATGAAAATAAAGTTGCTCGTTACCATTGTACTGTTCGCTACACTACAATCCTGTGGTTCAAAGGAAGAAGCGCAGCCGGTGGTAAAAGATATAAAAGAATTGGTTTTTGCATCGGGAATGCTCGATTGGGATGATGCTTATCATCTCACGGCACAAACAGATGGCGTATTGACCGAAGCTAATTTTGAGGTGGGAGACAAAATGAATATAGGAAAAGTTATTGCGGTTATCGACAATCCGTCTAACCGTATCAATACGCATTCGGCAGAGGAACAATTAACCATTGCCAACGAAAACCTAACGGAAAATTCGCCTGCAATTCAGCAACTGGAACAAAACATTCGCTATGCAGAAAGCAAATACGAGCAAGACAAACAACAAGCTGAACGTTATGAACGCCTGTTCCAAAAGCAAAGTGTAGCCAAGGTAGAATTTGAAAATATGCAATTGGCAGCAAAAAATTCACTGGCACAGCTGAATGCCTTAAAAAAGCAAAAAGCAGAACTGTTGCAACGTGCCAAAACACAGCAGATTTCTAACAAAAATCAGCTACAAAACAGCAAAGTGATAGAACGATACAATCAACTGATAATACCTCAAAATGGTACGATTGTCAACAAGCTGAAATCAACAGGAGATTATGTCAAAAAAGGAGATATTGTTGCTACAATTGCTGATGACAGCAAACCGGAAGTGGTATTGAACGTAGATGAAAAAAGCATCGGAAAAGTAAAATTGGGACAATTGGTTTATATACAGTTTAACACAGATAAAAGCAACGTGTACGAAGGCAAAATCAGTGAAATAGTGGCTGCATTTGATGAAAAAACACAATCATTTGTTGTAAAAGTGTTGCTGAATGAAGCACCTTCAAGTAGTATTTACGGCACACAGTTGGAAGCCAATATTTTGACAAGCGAAAAGAAGAATGCTTTATTAATTCCGAGAAGTTATTTGGGCTTTGGAAATAAGGTAAAACTAAAAGGGAAAGACGAACCCGTTGTTGTAAAAACAGGTATCATTTCTACCGAATATGTAGAAATATTGGAAGGAATTAGCAAAGATGATATTCTGGAACATATAAAACCTTAGACTGATGAATATTAATACAGACATAGCCAGAACCTATCTGTTTTCGGGCAAAAAAATGACTGCTGTAGCCGTTCTTGGTGTGTTGCTCGGAATGTCGATCTATATTTTCATGAACAGTTTACTGGTTGGTTTTGATAAAGCATCTGACGAAAATATTTTCAAAAATACGCCACATATTCGGTTGTACCATGATGATGTCATCAGCAAAAATCTGGTAAGTGATACTGCTGCCGAATACCTGATTTCTAATCCGAAAATAGTACCCAAAGTCAATACTATCATTAACCCGAACGGTATTGCAGAAATGGCACAACAGCAAAAGGAAGTAACTGTGGTAACAGCCCAGGTAAACACAAGCGTGTTTTATAATAACGGAAGAACTCAAGTGAGTGGATTAAGCATCGGGATAAAGCCAGATGAAGCAGATATGATGTACAGCATTACATCATCAATGGTTGAAGGCAAATTTGAAACCCTGAAATCCGACCCGAACGGCATCGTAATCGGTATAGGAATAGCAGAAAAAATGAACTTGGCACTTGGTGATAACATCAATCTTACATCACAAAAAGGTGTAACTAAGAACCTGCGTGTAGCAGGTATTTTTCGATCATTTAATTCAACTGCCGACGACACCAAATCGTACGTTAATCTATACACCGCTCAGCAATTGCTCAAAGAAAACAATGTGTATGTAACAGACATCAGTGTCAATGTAAAAGATCCGCACCACGCGGCAGCCGTTGCCGAAAAGTTATCTCAATTAACCGGATACAAATCCGAAGATTGGAAAGAGAGTAACGAATCGCTGATGGCACTCAGCAAAATGCGGTTCATTATGATCAATTTTGTCTCTACAGCCATTATGCTCATTGCCGGTTTTGGCATTTACAATATCCTGAACATGACCGTTTCCCAAAAAATAAATGACATTGCCATATTAAAGGCTATTGGTTTTAAAGGGAACGACGTGATACGGATTTTTGTAACGCAGGCATTATCTATTGGCTTGATCGGTGTAGTTGGCGGAATGCTGATGGCATTGCTAATGATTACCTTGTTGAAAAAGGTTTACATCGGTGGTGACATAGGATACTTTCCTGTAGATTATGAACTGCAGAAATTCATTCAGGGAATTGTTATGGGCTTAGTGATTACATTTTTTGCCGGATACATTCCAGCCCGTAAAGCAGCAAAAGTAGATCCGGTCAGCATTTTTAGAAAGTAAATCATGGATAAAAATATCGTTTTAAAAACAGAAAATATCGACAAGTATTTTTATGACCCGGTAGAATTTCAGGTGTTGAAAAATATTGGTTTTGAAGTAGAGAGAGGAGAATTCTTAACACTTGTCGGGAAGTCAGGGAGTGGTAAATCTACTTTGCTCTATATTCTTTCCACTATGGACAGAGACTATAGTGGAAATTTAATGATAGATAATGAATTAATTACCGGAAAATCGGTTGATGAACTGGCTGCAATCCGAAACGAAAAAATAGGTTTTGTATTCCAGTTTCATTACCTGCTGTCAGAATTTACCTGCCTGAAAAACGTGATGATTCCCGCACTGAAACTTGGTAAGTTTTCTCCAAAAGAAATAGAAGAACGGGCTTATGAAAAGTTAAAAATGCTGGGTATGGAAGATCAGGCTCTTAAACCTGCGAATAAACTTTCGGGTGGACAGCAACAACGTGTTGCCATTGCCAGAGCGTTAATTAATGATCCGTTGATTATTATGGGTGATGAGCCAACAGGTAATTTGGACAGTAAAAATACAGACATTGTTTTTGATATTTTCAAAGACCTGACACGCAGTTTTGGACAGACCATTATCGCTGTAACCCACGATGATGAATTCGCTCAAAAAAGTGACCGAACCATAGAAATGAAAGACGGAAACATCATTGGTGGACATACAAATTAAATACAATGAACAATAACATATCTATACCTCAAAACATTGAAAATCAAACTTCGTATAAAAGAAAAGTTTCTTTATCGGAACTATTTCGTTCGCTGGTATTAGCACCGAGGTCAGCAATAGTATTTATCAAAAATAAAAAACAGAACACCATTGATGAACAATTTTTAGAAAGATTGCAACTGGCAGTAACTGAGGTCAACTCTTGTGCCGTATGTTCATACGCCCATACGCAGATGGCATTAAAAATGGGAATGAATAACGATGAAATATCGGGTTTCCTTACGGGAGACAAAAGCTTTGTCAAACCCGAAGAATCGAAAGCCGTCCTATTTGCTCAACATTATGCCGAAACACGTGGATTGCCCGAAATGGAAACATACGAAGCCATTGTAAAAGAATACGGAAAAGAAAAAGCAAGAATTATATTAGCTGCCATTCAACTGATGCTGATGGGCAATATGATTGGCTTACCAATGAGTGCACTCCGTGCCAGAAAGAAAGGGAAACCTTATTCAGATAGTTCTTTGTTGTATGAATACGGAATGATTATAGCCGCTATATTCATAATTCCGATTGCATTGGTTGTTTCATTCGTAAAATGGATTTTTGGAAGACCGAATATCTATTTTGAGACCAACAAAGAATAGGTTGAAAGATTAAAAAATGGAACAATTGCTTTTTTGAATATTTTTTTATTCCTGCATCCTATGTAACCTATGTTACTTTCCGCCAAAATGGGAATTGCTAATTTTGACGATTTGTTACTACACTAATAACGTACTAAAGTTAGTGTAGATAGTTTTAAACATTGAATTTTAAAGCAATTAATATATGAAATCCATCTTTTTAAAAAACAGTTTTCTTTGGTTGGTAGCAATATTCTTCTTGTCCAATTTCTCATTTGCACAAACTCTTTTCTTTGAGCGTATTTATGACGAAACGCTATCACAGGCAAGTTACGTGATCGGCGATACAGAAACCAAAGAAGTGATTGTAATCGACCCTAAAAGAGACATTGACACTTATCTGGAAATAGCTCAGACAAACAATCTGAAAATAACGAAAATAACCGAAACTCATATTCACGCAGACTTTCTCAGTGGTTCGAGAGAACTCGCAGCAGTTACGAAAGCACCGCTGTATTTATCCGACGAAGGCGGAAAAGACTGGCAATACGATTTTCCACACACCGGACTGAAAAATGGCGATAAAATTTCGGTCGGAAGTATTACGATAGAAGTCATTCACACACCGGGACATACGCCCGAAAGCCTGACTTTTTTGGTTAACGACGGCACAAAAAATCCAATCAAAGCCATTACTGGAGATTTTATTTTTGTAGGCGATGTCGGCCGTCCTGATTTATTGGAAAAAGCAGCAGGACAAATTGGTTCGCAGGAAGTTGGAGCAAAACAACTTTATGCTTCTATCGAACGTTTTATGAAATTACCCGAAGATACCGAAATATGGCCGGGACACGGAGCAGGTTCTTTCTGTGGGAAAAGTTTGAGCAATATTCCGCAATCTACTTTGAAACAAGAAAAATTGACCAATCCGGCTTTGCAATTTTCAGGAAAAGAAAAAGATTTTGTAAACTATATTTTGAGTGAGCAACCCGCTCCGCCAAAATATTTTGCGATGATGAAACATCTGAACAAAGTAAATCGTCCGCTATTGGTTGAAGTACCAAAACTTGCTGAACTCAATCAAAAAGAAATAGATAATGCAATTAAAAATGGGTTAATCGTTATAGATGCCCGTCCTAAAGCAGTTTCGAGTCAAGGATTTATTCCTGGGAGTCTTCTGATTGAAAATATGAAAACATTTTCTACGTTTGCTGGTTCGGTTATTGATTATCAAAATCAAATTGTTTTGGTTGCAGATGAAAATCAAATCGAGGATTTGACCCGTAAACTAATGCGTATCGGGATGGACAATATCTATGGGTATATAACCAATCCGTCTGAACAAAATTTGGCTTTGCAAAATGTAAAAACCATTGATATAGATACTTTCAAATCATATTTAGGAAACAAAAACATTCAGAAAATTGATGTTCGTACCGAAAACGAATACAAAAGTGGTCATATCAAAGGTGTTGAAAATATAGCACTGAATACACTTGAAAACAATCTTGATAAAATCAATAAAAAAGAACCTGTTATCATCCATTGCCAAAGCGGAACAAGAGCGGCAATTGCTTATTCTATTCTTGCAAAAAACGGTTTTGAAAACATTCTGAATTATACCGGTGGAATTAACGATTGGAAAGATAAAAACAATGAACTTGTGAAGTAATTTCAAATTCTCAAACAAGAATGCATCATAAAAGAAAAGCAATCCAAGATTTGTATCCCGATGAACTCGCACATTGCTATGGATGTGGAAAAAACAATCCAAACGGTCATCAGTTAAAAACGTATTTAATCGGGGATGAAACTATTGCGCATTTTACTCCCGATGAGAAATTCACAGCAATTCCCGGTAGTGTATATGGTGGCTTAGTAGCTTCCTTATTAGATTGTCACGGAACTGGTTCGGCTGCGGCTTTTGTTTGTTTAGCAGAAAATATTGATCTTGAAAATGCAACAATTATTTCTGTAAGATGTGTAACAGCATCGCTTAAAGTTGAGTTTAAAGCGCCTACACCAATGGGTAAAGAGTTGGAGCTAAAAGGAAAACTCCGAAGTATAGAGGGCAGAAAAATCTTGGTAGATATGACACTTTCTGCTGAAGGAATTGTTTGTGCGACAGGAGAAATTTTAGCGATAAAACTCAAAGACTAAGTCAAATGCTTAGTCTTTGAGTTTTTTTTAATGCTCTCCATATCCTACATCATCCATTTTACCTTTGAATACCCTAAACTGAATAATGAAATATACAACCACCAAAATGGCTGCAATAATAAACCAATACAATCCTACTGACAATCCATATTCATGAGCTGCCACATTATGCACAGTCAATGAAGGGTTAATTCCATTTGTAGATGGCAATAATGTCGGAAACAAAGAAGCTATAGTAGTAGCAAAACTCCCAAAAATAAACATAGAAGAAAATAAAAATCCGGTGCTGTCTTTTTTGAATTTGGTAATTCTGAACAAACCGATTAGACCTACTGCACCAATTATCGGGAATATCCAAAGCCAATAATGCGTTTGCAGATTATTTAAAGGAAAGGGCTTTACATAATGCCATAAACAAGCAGAAGTAACAACCAGTGCCAACAATACAAAATTCAATTTAAAAATTACCTTTTTTAGCCTTTGATTAAGGTCTGTGGATGTTTTAAGTATAATCCAATTAGCCCCGTGAATGGTTAATGTTACAACCGCGACAAGTCCCAATAACAAGGTAAACCAGTCAATAACTCCCTGATGCACTGCAAGCGGATCAAACGTAGGGTTCCAAAGTGCCAGAAAGAAATAATGAGCTTCTTGTGTAGAAACACCATTTTCGACCATTCCAAGGTTTACACCTCTTACCACGTTTCCGAGTGCTGCACCAAAGAAAAGAGCCAACAGAAAACTTGCAATCCCAAATGCTTTGTCCCATATTGCTTCCCACATTCTGTGATGTACTTGTCCTCTCAGTTCCAATCCCACAGCCCTGAATATCAGCAACCATAATACCAACATCAATGGTAAATAGAAACCACTGAAAGCAGAAGCATATAGCGTAGGAAATGCAAAAAACAGAACACCACCTGCAGCAATGAGCCACACTTCATTAGCATCCCAGAAAGGACCGATAGCATTGGTTACGGCTTTCTTTTCTTCTTCTGTCTTTGCAAAAAACAAATGCACGATTCCGGCTCCGAAATCATACCCATCGAGGATAATGTAAATCCCCAACATAACCATTAATACAATAAACCAAAATATTTCCATAACCATTTATTTTAATGCAATTTTAGCTTCAGGTCCTTTGCGAATGATTTTTAAAACAAGTAAAAGAAAAAGCAGTCCAAGAAGTAAATACAGTCCAACAAAACCCAAAAGTGTAAATAAGGTATTTCCCGAAGATACGGTAGGAGAAACTCCATCTACCATACGCATCAGATTGTAAACCAACCAAGGCTGTCTGCCAAGTTCTGCTGTGTACCATCCAGCTGTGTTGGCTATGTACGGAAAAGGTATCATAAACATCAGTATCCACAACAACCATTTTGTTTGATATAATTTATTTCTCCAAAGTAAAAAAGAAGCAAATACCATAATACCAATGAAAATTGTGCCCAAACCAACCATAATATGATAACCATAATACAAACCGGGGACATTGGTAGGATGTATGGATTCATCAAATTCATTCAAACCTTTAATTTCAGCATCCCAACGCTGATACGTAAGAAAACTAAGTACATTGGGTACAGCGATTTTATTGTCCAGTTTTTTGTTTTCCATATCGGGTTGTCCAACCAAAACGATTTCAGATCCTCCTTTTTCTGTTTCAAAAATACCTTCCATCGCAGCAAATGTTGCTGGCTGGTATTTAACCACATTTTTTGCCGCCCAATCTCCCGTAGGGAAAGCCAATATGACAGAAGAAATCACCCCGAAAACGACTCCGCTTTTTACAAAAATCTTCCCAAAGCGACTATGCTTATTACTCAATAAATAGAAAGCTCCAACGGCTGCCACAAAAAAAGAACTCGTTACTAACGAACCCATTTGATTATGTAGATATGAAGGCCACAGCCAAGGGTTATTGAATAGAGCACCAAAATTGTTCAATACAAATTTTCCGTTCTCCAAAATTTCGTAACCGACAGGATGTTGCATCCAAGAGTGTGTAGCGATAATCAAAAAACCACTTGCCCACGAACCAATGAAAACCATCAGTCCCGATAGAAAGTGTAGTTTCTGTCCAAGTAGCTTTTCACCAAAAAGAAACATGCCCAGAAAAGAAGATTCTAAAAAGAAGGAGAACATTCCTTCCATTGCCAATGTTTGTCCGATGATACCTCCAGTAAGCTCAGAGAACTTAGCCCAGTTCGTGCCAAATTGGAATTCCATCGGAATACCCGTTACAACACCCATTGCGAAGTTCAATGCAAATATCTTCATCCAGAATTTAGAAGCATTATTGTAGTCTTCATTCTTCGTTCGCAGGAACTTCCATTTAAAATAAACAATCATCAGAGAAAGTCCCATAGTGAGCTGAGGGAACAAATAATGAAAGGTAATCGTAAAGGCAAACTGTAGCCGATTGTAAAGGATCATGTCTTCCATAAGGAATATTTTAAGCGTTTGAATATCAGGTTTTGTTACCGCATATATGCACCTGTAAATGTATTTCTAAATTACAAAAAAAATTGTAACACTTGTTACACAGTATAGAATAAATAGCCATCCAATGATTTTTAGTTTTAATTTTTAGCTCTGTAACAATTGTTACTGCCTGCGTTATCGTGGTATTTTAATTTTGCCATATCATTTAATTTTTGAATTATGACGACAGATCTTATAGGCTATTTATTAGCCGTTTTAGTAGGTGTTTCATTAGGGCTTATAGGTAGCGGAGGTTCCATACTTACGGTTCCTATTTTGGTGTATGTGATGGGCGTTAACCCCATATTAGCTACAGCGTATTCCTTATTTGTAGTGGGAACTACATCCTTGGTAGGTGGCGTTCAAAACGCCATTCAGAAAAAAGTAGATTTCAAAACCGTATTTATTTTTGGTATTCCGTCTATCATTGCCGTATATTTAACCAGAGCCTATCTGATGCCTTTAATTCCTGATGTGATTATCTCTATCGGAAGCTTTGAATTTACCAAACCTATCGCCTTGATGGTGCTTTTTGCCATCGTAATGATTTTTGCTTCGATATCGATGATACGTCCTTGCCCGCATTGCAATGATGCAGACACCGGTGAAATAAAATATAACTATCCGATGATTCTTCTGGAAGGAGCATTAGTTGGTACACTAACCGGATTGGTAGGTGCAGGCGGTGGATTTTTAATTATTCCGGCATTGGTTTTATTAGCAAAAATGCCTATGAAATTAGCTGTAGGAACTTCCTTGTTTATCATTGCAGCAAAGTCACTGTTGGGATTCACAGGTGATTTGCAAGGTAGTGAAACCATAGACTGGACTTTGCTATCCATCTTTACCGGATTATCCGTTGTCGGGATTTTTATCGGGATTTTTCTATCTAAAAAAATCGAAGGCAATAAACTTAAATCCGCATTCGGCTGGTTTGTACTCGTAATGGGAATCTATATCCTCATCAAGGAATTATTCTTATAAAAAAACAGTCTTGTAACTTATGTTACTGTACAGGTTATAAGCAGGTTGTAATTTTGTAGTATAAAATTTAAAACAATTAAAAAACCATAAAGAATGAAAGTAGAACAAATTTATACAGGATGTTTGGCTCAAGGAGCTTATTATATTGAAAGTAATGGAGAGGCTGTGGTAATAGATCCGCTTCGTGAAGTACAACCTTATATTGAAAAAGCGGAAAAAGACGGGGCTAAAATTAAATATGTATTGGAAACGCATTTTCACGCTGATTTTGTGAGTGGTCATTTGGATTTGGCTAAAAAAACCGGTGCAACGATTGTTTTTGGTCCCACTGCAAAACCATCATTTGACGCATATGTTGCTGAGGATGGTGAAATTTTACAAGTCGGAAATATCCAAATCAAAGTCATCCACACACCGGGTCATACTATGGAGAGTACTTGCTTTTTATTGATTGATGAAACTGGAAAGGAAACTGCTTTGTTTACCGGTGATACCTTATTCATCGGCGATGTAGGTCGTCCGGATTTGGCACAGAAAGTAATTGCCGACTTAACTCAAGAGAAATTAGCCGCTCATTTGTACGATTCACTGCACAACAAAATTATTCCTTTAGCAGACGACATAATAGTATATCCCGCACACGGAGCAGGTTCGGCTTGTGGTAAAAAAATGAGTAAAGAAACGACCGATACCTTAGGCAACCAAAAGAAAACCAACTATGCTTTGCAGCCGATGACCAAAGAAAAATTCATCGAAGAAGTATTGGATGGCTTAATGCCACCTCCTGGATATTTTCCAGAAAACGTGCTGATGAACATCAAAGGTTACGAAAGTATTGATGAAGTATTGAACAAAGGAACGCAAGCTTTAAGTCCTGAAGCATTTGAAACTGCTGCCAACGAAACTGACGCATTGTTGCTGGATACGCGTGATGCACAAACATTTTCTAAAGGATTTATTCCAAATTCAATCAATATTGGTATCGATGGAAATTTCGCTCCTTGGGCAGGAACATTAATTCCAGATATTAAGCAAACCATTTTATTGATTGTCGATGAAGGTCGTGAAGAAGAAATCGTTACCAGATTGGCTCGTGTGGGTTACGACAATACCATTGGTTATTTGAAAGGCGGATTTGAAGCATGGAAAAAGGCAGGTAAAGAAACTGATGCTATCGAATCAATTTCAGTAGATGAACTGGCAAAACGAATGGAAGAAAATCCTGATTTGAATATATTAGATGTACGCAAAAAAAGTGAACATTTTTCAGAACACGTTTTAGATTCCGAAAACATTGCTTTGGATTATATTAACGAACATATAGCTGAAGTAAACAAAGACAAAACTTATTATGTCCATTGTGCAGGTGGTTATCGTTCTATGATTTTCAACTCTATTCTTAAAGCCAGAGGATATGACAACCTGATTGATGTTCAAGGTGGATTCGATGCCATTAAAGCTTCGGGGAAATTCAAGGTGAGCGATTACGTTTGTCCGACCACTATGTTATAATCCCAAAAAAGCCGGTATTTAAAACATATCGGCTTTTTTAGTCAGTGTAACCAATGTTACTTTATAAGCTGATTTATGATGGTAAATTTGTATTATAATTTAACCTTTAAGAATAAAATGATACACACGATAGAAGTAGAAAATATAAAATGCGGCGGATGTATGAACAGCATCAAAACGGCTCTTCAGCAAATGGAAGGTGTGCAGGAAGTCAACATAGATAAAGACACAGAAACCGTAACCATCGAATCCGATTCAGACATAGAACCTTTCATTCAAAAGCTGAATGATTTGGGTTATCCGCAAAAAGGCAATAACTCATTATTAAAAAAGGCAAAGTCTTATGTAAGCTGTGCCGTAGGAAATTTAAAATCTTAAAAAATAAAAATTATGTTTTTTCAACACGTATACGACAAAAGTCTGGCACAGGCAAGCTACTTTATAGGCTGTCAGGCAAAAGGAGAAGCCATTGTAATCGATGCACAACGTGATATAGATGTGTACTTGGAAATTGCGAAGCAAAACAATATGAAAATTACCCATATTACAGAAACGCATATCCATGCCGATTTTCTCTGCGGTTCACGCGAATTAGCAGCAGTGACCGGAGCACAAATGTATCTTTCAGACGAAGGAGGACCAGATTGGGAATACCAGTTTCCGCATCATGCCAAGCTGAAACACGGTGACAAAATCAGTGTAGGAAACTTGACATTAGAAGTATTGCACACACCGGGGCATACACCGGAAAGTATCAGTTTTTTGTTGACTGACCACCCGGCAACCGACAAACCGGTAATGGTATTCACGGGAGATTTTGTTTTTGTTGGAGACATTGGCCGTCCGGATTTATTGGAAAAAGCAGCAGGATTAATCGGCACACAAGAAAAAGGTGCGAAGCAGATGTACGAATCCATTCAACGCTTTGCTAAATTACCGGAATACGTGCAGGTATGGCCGGCACATGGAGCAGGTTCGGCTTGTGGCAAGGCTTTGGGAGCAGTACCAAGTACAACAGTTGGTTACGAAAAAATCCGCAATTGGGCATTTCAATACGAAGATGATGAAGCGGGCTTTGTGAAATATCTTTTGGAAGGACAACCAGAACCACCAAAATATTTTGCGATGATGAAACACTTGAACAAAGTAAATCGTCCATTATTAGTGGAGGTTCCTAAACACCCAAAATTATCGAAAGAACAATTTTTGACAGCCTACAACAACGGATTGAAAGTTATCGATGCTCGCAATAAAGTAGATTTTGCAAAAGGGTTTATTCCGGAAAGTATCAATATACAGGGCAATAATTCTTTCTCTACATGGGCAGGTTGGTTACTGAACTATCAAGAACAATTTGTTTTAGTTGCTGATGATAATCAAATCGAAGATTTGACCAGAAAACTGATGCGAATAGGCTTGGATAACATATACGGATACATCTCCAACGTAGAAGACTTGGGATTGGAATTGGAAACCGAAGACATTATCAATATTGAAGAATTCAAATCGTACATCGGAAATCCTGATGCACAAATCGTCGATGTGAGAGGATTAACAGAATACGAAACCTATCACGTAGAAGGTGCAGATAACGTTTTTGTGGGAACACTAACAGACAATCTGGACAAATTCAGCAAAGACAAACAAATCGTCATCCACTGTCAAAGCGGTGACAGAGCAACAATTGCTCAGTCATTGTTGGCTAAATACGGTTTCAAAAATGTCAAGAACTATTCTGCCGGAATGAAAGAATGGATGGAAGTAAATAGTTAAATACTTAAATAACATTAAAATTTAAAAAAATGGAAAATCAAATAAATACAATGCCAAGAATTGGCGATATGGCACCCGATTTTGAAGCAGTAACTACTACAGGAGTAATCAAATTTTCGGAATACAACAAAGGAAGCTGGGTGATTTTATTCTCCCATCCTGCCGATTTCACACCGGTTTGTACGACCGAAATGTCGGGCTTTGCCAACGAAAGCGATTTCTTCGAAAAGCACAATACCAAATTGATGGGGTTAAGCATAGACAGCATTCATTCACATATCGCATGGGTAAATGCCGTTGACGAAAAGACAGGTGTATTGTTCAACTTCCCGATTATTGCAGATTTGGATATGAAAGTAGCCAAATTGTACGGAATGTTGCAACCGGGCGAAAGCGAAACTGCGGCTGTCCGTGCCGTATTCATCATGGATCCGGCAGGAAAAATTCGACTAATTATGTATTATCCTTTGAATGTAGGTCGTAATATGGATGAAATTAAACGTTCTTTATTGGCACTTCAAACATCCGATGAATACAAAGTAGCTATGCCACTCAACTGGCAACCGGGCGACAAAGTAATCGTAGGAGCACCAAAAACATTGGAAGGATTAAAAGAACGTAAAGCCGATACGACTTTAGAACAAGTGGATTGGTACTTAGCTAAAAAATCAATTTAATCATTAAGAATAAGGAGATTGGCTTTACGCAAATTTTGGGTCAGTCTTCTTATCATAAATATTTACATCATATGTTAGAGTTATTAGACAAACTTTCGAAAGATAAGTTTTTAGATAAAGATTTTCTTTTTTTGGTTGATGTACGCACTCCTGAAGAATTTAATTCAGGAAGTGTTAACGGTGCCATAAACATACCATTAAGCGTATTGGAACAGGAGCTTTCACAATTTAAAAACAAAGAAAACATTATCGTTTTCTGCCGAAGCGGAGCAAGAAGCGGAAATGCACAAATAATCCTGCAACAACACGGATTTAAAAATGTAGTGAACGGAGGTCCTTGGCAAAATGTACAACAAACTTTGGATGAGGTATTACAAAAAAACTAATCCTCATACCATTTTTTCAATCGTATAAAATGGAAAATGATGCAAAAACAGAATATCATATTTATCATCATTATTGTAATCGGTATAACTATGTTTGGATTATTTAAAAATCTTTTCGGTCAGAAAGACAATATACAGCTAAAAGAAGTTATCAAAGAAGGTGCTTTTCTGGTTGATGTTCGCACGCCTTCTGAATTTGCATCCGGAAGCGTAAAAGAAGCAGTAAACATTCCATTGGATAAAGTTTCTGGGCAATTATCTAAATTCAAGGGTAAAAAACACATCGTTGTATTTTGCAGAAGTGGCAACCGTAGCGGACAAGCAAAGAGTATTTTAGAAAAAAACGGTTTTAATAACGTTGTCAATGGCGGAACTTGGAACAATGTACAGAAAGTAATTACAGAGAATTAAGAGCAGACAAATGAAAAACTATTTAAGCAACTGGAATTTTATGCGGATTATCCGTCTGGTTTTGGGAATTATTGTGATTGTCCAAGGTATTCAGGCAAACGAATGGATGTTCGTTGCTTTAGGCGGATTATTTACACTGATGCCTTTGCTCAACATCGGCTGTTGCGGTACGGCAGGTTGTAGCACTACTTATAACTCAAGAAAAAACAAAGCTACAGAATACATTACCTATGAAGAAGTAAAACCAAAACAGTGATGAATACATTTATAAGAAAAAACCTTTTAACCATCATAGGAATATCATTAGGTACCATAGCTGGATTTTTGTACTGGAAATTTGTCGGCTGCAACACAGGTACTTGTGCCATTACATCCAATCCAATCAATAGCACGTTATATGGCTCGGTAATGGGAGGTTTGGTATTCTCTATGTTTAAAAACAATAAAAAAGAAAAGAATGACATTTCAGGAAATAATTAATCAGGATAAGCCGGTTTTGGTGGATTTTTTTGCGGTATGGTGTGGCCCTTGCAAAATGCAGGCTCCTATATTAGAAGAACTAAAAGAGCGTATTGGCGATATAGCTTCGATTATTAAAATCGATGTAGACCAAAACCAACAAGTTGCAGCACAATATCAAATACGAAGTGTTCCGACATTGGCTATCTTCAAAAATGGAGAAATCAAATGGCGACAATCAGGGGTTTTTCAAGCCAATGAATTGGAAAGATTGATAAAAGAAAATCTATAAAAAAATCCGAAGATTTCACATCTTCGGATTTTTTTAACTTCTTGTTATTCCGCTATCAACTTTTTTAACCCATTGAGAATTTCTGGAGCGGAATAATCCCTTCCTCCTTCAATCCTTGCTGCAATAGCACCTTTCTTATCCAGAATAATCGTCGTAGGTATTGCTCCACCTAAATACTCCTTGGGGATTTCGCTGTGTGGGACATACACAGGAAGGTCAAATTTACGCTTATCCATGAAAGCCTGTGCTTTCTTATGTTTCCCATCTACATCCACCATCAGGAAAACGATATTTTCATTTCCATTAAATTTTGCTTTCAGCTCGTTGATAGAAGGCATTTCAGCAATACAAGGCGGACACCAGGTCGCCCAGAAGTTGATAAAGACAACTTTGCCCTTTAGATCATTTAATGCCACTATCTTACCATTTCCATCCTGAAATGTAATACCATTGTCTGTACGAATATCCGTTTTTTCAGTGACTGTCGTTGTTTTTCGCTCCTTGTTATTATGTTTACCATCAACATTAGAACAACCCGCAAGTATAGCAGTTGATAAGACTAAGAAATGAAATGCAAGCATATAATTTTTTTTTGTTCTGTTCATTATTTTTAGTTTACCGCTTATACTATCGAAATTTATACCCTGTTTCCGCCATTTGAGAGAAAGCATTTGTGCCTAAATCTACCGCAATTGAACGTCCGTCCAGTACAGGATTTACTGTTCCTTTTACCTTTAAATATTCTTCTACGGCATCGTGCAAAGTATAATCTTTAATCTCAACATTTTTACCGTTTGGCATACGGCATAACACGTGCAAAGGCTCTCCGGTACGGTTACAAGACGCCATTTTATAAGTTTTGTCGAGTTCCATCGGTTTGCCCTGAATGGTTACTTCCAATACCCGTTCGCCCATTTCTTTGGAACTGTCAAATTTTAAGGTCATGCCCGAAAATCGAACCAGCCAACCACCGAAACGTTTGGACGGATCTTTGGCAAATACATTATTGATTTCCTTTTCCAACCAGTCTTTGATTTGCTGGCCAGTAACTTCGCCGATTTTCATGTGTTCGTCCACAGGGAGCATCCGCCATAAATCCTCTTTGGTAATCGCCTTTTTACCATTTTCATCAGGAACAATCGGCACACCAAAACGAAAACCATTGGACGTAGCAAAATCTGCACCTGATTTCCAAAGCAAGGCATCGGTAATCATATTGTCCATGGGGTTTTCAACCACTAAGTAGCGGTACATCGGTGTCGAAGTATAGCCCAAAATCCGTTGCATATCTTCTTTGTAGGGAGCCAACGACTGATCGACCAATTGCTGTACTTCGGCATTTGCGGGATATTTCTCTGGGTCAACTTCCATCAGTTCATAATCGTAAGCGATTATTTTTTTGTCTTTGATTTTCAAATCCAATTTTCCTACAAACGAACCAAAAGCTCCGGGTTCAACTACCGTTGTAAATTTGCCTTTTATCGGTTTTCGGATACGTTCGTGCGTATCGTTTCCAAAGATGAAATCTACACCTTCTACCGCAGGATTGTTTGCCAATAAAACCTGCTTGGAAATGCCAATGTGTGCCACCAGAAAGAGCAAATCTACTTTTTGGGTTTCTTTAAGCTCTTTGATGAGTTCTTTAAGGTTATTTTCTACTTCTGTAAATTTCAATCCTTTACTGAAACCGGGGTTTTGTCGTATCGGGACCTCTGGATCATTGTAGGCAATGAACCCCATTTTAATGCCTTTTTTTTCGGTAATCCAATAAGGTGGAAAAATCGGTTTATCGTCCGCTTCGTAATACATATTTGATACGATGACGTTGGTTTTATAACCATTCATCACATCGAGCATTACCTGCTTGCCATAGATAACTTCCCAATTGCCTGGAATCAGTAAATCGTAATTCATCTGCTGGACAAGAGAAGGAAATATTTTTCCTTCAGAATGTACACTTTCTCCACTTCCCTGAATTAGATCGCCACCATCGATAAAAACAGTTCCATCGGGATTTTCCTGACGTACCGACTCTACCAAAGTTTTGATGTTGGCTAATCCTCCTGCATTTCTGAAAAGGATTGAATCGTTTTCAACGAATAATTCTGAGTGCGGATTCAGGTAAGCGTGTATATCTGCAGTTTGCAGAATGGTAATGACTTCTTCTTTATTGTTGTCGCTACAAGATAGCATCGCTATTGAGCTGAATAATATTGCTAATTTTTTCATACAGTTCGATTAAAGCGTTATGGTTTTAAATCCTAATTCCTGCAAGCCAAAAAGATATGTGAAACCGTTAGGTGTAGTAAGAATTGATGAATGGTATTGCGATTTTTTGACACCGAGTTTGTTCATAGCAAATTCGCAAACCACGATTTTAATTCCTGCTTTTTCCGCTCTTTGAATGAAAGGTTTCAAGTCTTCTTTTTCGGCTAAATCTTTTACGACTTCACCTATCAGGATAATCTCGAACTGAATGCCTGCATTTTTCGTTTTGTATTCTTCACCCGTCATTACCGATACCATAAAGTGCATAGAATTTTGAACTAAAAGTGCATATTTCCCATCTTTTTTGATGGCATTTTCGACTTGCGATGTGGTAAGGCTTTGAGCTTTTACATCATGAAATAGTGTGATTCCTAAAAGGAATATAGCGATGAAAATGATTTGTTTTTTCATTTTATTTTGATTTTAAATGTTATTACTATTTGTTATAAAGACTGAATGATTTCGGATTGTTGAGGATAAAAAACAAAAGACCACCAAATAAGGCAATGTTCTTCCACAACGGTCCATGTATTAATCCATTTCCCATTTGTATAGTAATCGTAATGGGAATGAGTGTAATAAATAAGATAATGGCAGACCAACGGGTAAATACTCCCAACAGCAAAGCAATGCCAAAAACGAGCAGTACGTAGCCTGAGAGAATCCCTAATAAATGTGGATCGCCAAATAATGTAGCAAAACCGCTGTAAGGAGCATTTTGAATACGTTGAGTTACTCCTTCAGGATTTAACAGATGTGATACACCTGCAACGATAAATATACCACTGAGTGTAATACGCAACAACAAAACGGATAATCCGTTTATCTGATTTTTTTTGTCCATATATAATTCTGATTTGATAAATACTAATTAAAAAATTATTACTGTATGAAACAGCAAATTCATCAAAGTATCAAATCAAGAATTGTTGGTTGCGGATATGTGTGGGAATTTTTTCCTTATAGAAATGATATTGGTCTAAAATAGGGAAAATAAGATGAGCAACAACCCTGTCTTTTTGTATAAAAGAGAATGGAGATGCGTTTTTTTTGAAAACTTGCTGTTTCTGTTCTTTGTTAGATTTTATGTAATTGGAACAGAAAGAAGCACAACCAATTTTAGCAGAATTATTTTTTGCAGGCTGATTACTTTCAATATTGAACTGCTGTTTCAGATCCCTTTTTACCGAACACGGAATAGCCAAAATAATCGTTAATAAAACGATTACAATCTTCCGGTATGTTGTTAGAAGTTGAAACATAATCAACAGAGCACAGTTTAAAGTGACAGCAAAAATAACAAGATCATATTCATTGTTTTGTAACCAATGTTACACACTGAATATTTCAGATGAACTATTTTTGACAAAAACAGAACAGTGAAATTGAGAATATCGACTTTATTATTAGTATTAACCATAGTTTCGTGTCAGCAAACTACACATAATGAAAAAGAAATTTCTGCCCTGAAAAATCAGGCTGATTCTATTACGACAGTATCCCAAAATGTTTTGTTGCAAAATGTAGCTGCTGCCATACAAAAGGACGGAACGGAATATGCCGTGAATTTTTGCCATGTTAAAGCGATACCCATTACAGATTCGTTATCAAAAGAAGTTCGGATGAGTATCCAACGTATATCAGACAAAAATCGAAATCCTGAAAACAACTTAGACACAGAAACGGATCGTTCTGTTTTTGATGAATTCAAAAAAAAGCAAGAATTGGTAGACACATTATTCAAAGCAAAAAGCCAATATGTGTATTACAAAAGAATTAACCTCGCTATGCCTACCTGCATGAAATGTCATGGAAACTCAACAACTGACATTGAAGAAAAGACGTTACAAAAGATTAAAAGCCTATACCCAAATGATAAAGCAATCGGTTATAAGCTAAATGATTTTAGGGGGCTATGGAAAATAGAAATAAACAAATAATTTTTATAACTTTCTTCTTCCCTTCTTCTTCATTTGTTTGGCAAACTGTTCTTCTTCGTAATCCACGACCTGTGTTTGGGTTAACAGGCTGAACACACTTAAATCAAAATTAGACGAATGGTCCTGTGAGAGAAACTCAAAGAGGTCTTTTGTTGGTTGGTTATCCAATGTATTTGCTTTGGAAATAGCACTGTCTTGTATTTTTAGTTCGGGCTTATTGCCTTTGTTCCACCAATCGTTAAAAATATTAGCTGAAAGGTTTCTGTCTAATTGTGAGCCGTTCCAAACGCTACGGCTTTCGTGGTCAATAAAGGTCATTCCGTAAATTCGCCCTTCATTATTACGTCTTATAACCGTATTAATTCCTTGTTCAGTTAATTGTTTTTTAAACTCCCCTTCGTTACTTGTTGTATGAATAGCAAGCTCAATTGTGTTTTTCAGAACAGACCTTACAGGGGTAGTTTTCATTTTCTCTTTAGATTGTTCAAAGTGTTTTTGCAGTTGTGTACCCCCTACATCTTTTCCGAGTAGCGATGCTTTGAACCGATTGCTTACCTTTTCTCCCTTGTCGTTCAAAGCGAAATATACTAATCCGTGTACAGATTGACCGTCCCGCTCTCCTTTGACTTCTTCGACTGTGATATTAAAAAACGAAAGTAAAGCGTTGTATGTTCCAAGACTTGTGTACTGATAATATTTCGGCAAATGCCTTACTACCGAAGCAATCTGACTTTTGGTGTCACCATTTTTATGATTTATAGGCTTGAAAATTTTGTTGGCTTGTTTCTGCTCTTGTTCAGTAGCTTTCTGCAGATTATATTTCTGTTCTAAATCCCGACAGATTGCCATTGAACGTGGGTGGTCGTAATCATCGGGTATTTTCTTTCCGTCAATACCTACGCAGGTTGAAACGATATGAATATGCATTCGGTCAATGTCCGTATGCTTGAAAACAATATAAGGTTGACTGCCGTAACCCATACGCTCCATATACTCTTGAGCCATTTCGGTAAACTGTTCGTCGTTAACCTTATCCGCAGGATCTGGGTTTAGTGATATATGCCTTACTGTCTTTTCCGTTTTGATGTTTGCCGATAAATATGACTCAAAGCATTTATTAAAATAAGCTACGGAATACTTACCGTCAACTGTGTCGGGTATCTTGTTCAGTAACAGAACCGTTTCATTTTCATTGTCCACTTTCTGCTGATTGTACAGAATTGCACCATACATATTGCTTCCCTTTCCAATTTTTGCAATCATAACTTTACTCTTTTTTCAAATACTTCTCTTCAAATTCCTGTGTCAAACGGATGACTTCTTTAGTAACTTGTACCAATTCTATGGTTTTCTTTTCCAATTTAAAAAGGTAGGTTCCTGCTTTTTTCTCTGAAAAATTGTGGTACAATATCTTCACAATCTGATTGTAATTTGTTCCGATTGATCGGAACTGGCTAAAAAATCGGGTCAACTTATCGTGTTATTCGATAGCATCCATATCAATTTTGACGGTCTTTATCGTCTTCTGAAATATACATGCTGTGATAAAATGAGCAATTACTTTCATATCTGACTGGTCAAATAGAGCAAGAAATTTGTCATTGTCCTCTGCATTCAGGTTGATGGAATACCGATTGACTGCAGGGGCAATCTTTGGTTTTCTTCCTGTTTTCCTAATCTGTTTTCTGTTTTTCTCTTCCATAAAATCTATTTTTAATTTTACACAAACGAGCGACTTCGGAGCCGTTTCCAGCCCCCTGAAAGGGCAAGTGCTCTTGAGGTACGGAAATTTATTTCGAGGACCTCAAGAGATAACTTGCTCTGAACAGGAGTTCAGAAAATCCGTTTTGCAAACGGATTGGAGTTAGCAGGGAGAACCCATCGCTTTCATTACAAATTTCGGCAAGACTATTTGAATAACAGTTGTTTATAGTCACGACAATGAACGCCAAATAATGCCTTTGAATACCACCTTAAGTTAGGTTGAGACTGCATTTGTTTCCTTTGTATCTGGTTAGCTGGCTGATTGGTTATAACCTTAACTAGGTAATCAATCAGCATAAATCCCAACAGCAAATCTGCGTGACTGAATGCAGACGAATTGCACACTTTTCAGTTAAGGAAACAGTTAATTAAGGGTATGCAGGTGCATAGGTAGATAGGTTGTTACATAGGTGTAACAGTCCATACAACTGACTGCTTAGCTAGCCAAATAGCTAATTGGATATAATATTAAAATTAAGAGATATGATACACGAAGAAAACAAAAATCAGCAACCCGAAATAGAGAATTTTTCTATTGAAAATTTCCTAACTGATGAAAAGAAAAAACCTGAACAGGGGCAGAACACCTTACCGCATGGTGATGAGCTTACTGCAATTGAAACAGACGAAAAACCTGTAGAAACAGAAGATACAAAAACGATTGCAGGTAATACCAAAAGAACCGTTTCAAAACCAAGGAAGTTGACGAAAGAGGATTATTGCGTAGCGTTCTTTAAAATCCCTAAAAGAAATGCAAGCAAAGGCAAATCGGTCTATGTACGGCAGGAACACCACGAAACATTTAACAGGCTTACCAACATTATGGGAATTGACAAGCTGACAATTTATGCTTATCTGGATAATATTATCGAATACCACTTTCAGGAGTTCGGAGAACTGATTAAGGAAATCTATAACGATAAGCACAAGCCGTTGTTCTGATAACGGTTTGTGTAGGCAAAGAGCAATATAATCTTTTGGATATTCATCGCTCATTGTGCCCATGAACGCTAAACAGTGCCACTGACTACCACTTTGGGCAAAGGCTTCGTTTTCGGGATTAAATTCCCGAAAAACGAAAAATCATGCTACACAAAGAAACAGTCAGCAGTGAGATGTGGAAACTTCTCCAGACACTAATGAAAGATGAAATGCTGAAAGATTTTAACCTTGTAGGGGGAACTGCATTAAGTCTACAGATTGGTCACCGATTGAGTATTGATATTGACCTTTTTACAACCAAAGGCTTTGATGAACAGAAGCTATTAAAACATTTAGTCACTCAATATCCTCGGGTATTGATAAACGATATGTTTAATAATACAATCTTACTTGATATAGATAAGATTAAAGTTGATATTCTTTCGCATCAATATCCATGGCAAAAGCCCATTGAAACAAAAGATGGGATACGATTAGCATCCTTAGAGGACATAGGGGCAATGAAGCTCCACGCCATCTTCCAAAATGGTACACGGATTAAGGATTTTATAGATATGCATTTTCTATTAGAACACCATCCGTTAAGAACCTATTTAGAAGCATATCAAAATAAATATGGCGGTAATCCTGCAATGGCTACATATGCATTATTGTATCACAAGAATATCGACCACGAAGCAAAAGTTAAGTTGTTAAAAGGTAAAGAGACCGATATGGAAAAAATTAATGAACGCTTAAACAAGGCGGTTCTTAATCCGTCTTTAAAATTTGGACAAATACCCGATCTGCCGAAAAAAGGTAGAGGCTTTAGGCGTTGAAAAATCAATGAACAACTAAAAAAATCGTATCTTTACTATATGGAATTAAGAGAAAAAAATAACGACATTCCAAATCTTGACCGAGTGTTTTTTTGGGATTTTGACATCGAAGCAATGGACTTTAAGAAAGCCTACAAGACTATTATAGCCCGTATCATAGAACGTGGCGGTCACAATGAAATTGATGAGCTTGTCCGTTTCTATGGTCATAGCAGGGTTATCAAAGCAATCCGTGACGAAATTTACTTTTTGCCCAACTATGCAATTGATAGGGCATTGAGGTTCTTCCCAGAACTTAAAAAGGAAGAAATGTACTGCTACCTGAACCGTAAGGACAAGCCTTACCATTGGATATAAATTACAATATTAAAATCTTATAGAGGGATAGGTTGAGAAATCAGCCTGTCTTTTTTTTTATCCAACGACTTTTAGCCTAATAGTTCCAACCCCAATAGCGGAGTTCTTTTTGCTTCCTTTTCTTGCTCCGCAACTTGTCAAGAAAAGGAAATCGGGGTATCCCGAACCATAGATACAAGGGGTATCCTGCATATGCTGATTATAGTTCTGAAATTCTCTCTCAAAAAATATTTTCCAAAACAAAAAAACAGAAAAAAAAGAAAGCCATTTTAACAAGGCGGACAGGCGAAAAAACCAAAAGGAAACGGAATAAATCCCGAAGGGTGGCAGGGCAATCAAACAACTCGGCGAAGCCACCTTTTTGCCCTGCCATTATGCCGTAAGCTTTTGGTTGGGTGGTGCGGTGACTGTCCGCTTTATCTTTGCGACCTTTTTATTCTTTTTTAATCCATTCCAATCAAAGAAAGGGTACGAAAAACACGTAAGGGATAAGGATAGGGTGTTTTTGGTATGCTTTTCTTTATCCGTAGAAAACTCTTTAAATCTGTGAGGGCTTTGCGAGGAAAATTTAAAGTGTTTTAAGGATTGCTTTCTTTGCTATTGTGCCAATATAAGCCAAATACTGCCACATAAAGCCAAATGAAAATAATACATTTTCTTGTGTTCTATATTGGGGGAAATTTTGAACCTATGGCACAAAAAGTAAATACCAACAAAGAGCGTAAAGAAAACGAGCTATCCGAGAAGAAAAAGAATGCTCCTTTTATGCAGGTCGATAAGCAAAGCGACCCGATTTCCAATTTTATTACCAACTTTAAACGTCAATTCAAAGATACAAAGGGTTTAGGTCTGGGCAGACTATTCGGTGGCAAGCGTGTTGAACAACAAAAACAGACTACCGAACCCGAAAGCGTAATAGGTGCAACAAAAACGATTATGCGTTCAGATTTCAAAAACGATAGAAAAAGTCAGACTGTACAAACCAACAAAAAACCAGCTTTGAGAATTGACAATAGAATCAAACAGCAACAGGCTCGCCCGAAAAACAATAAACCAAAATTAGGATTGTAATACCGTATTTGGCAACTGTACGCCAAATGCTACCTCTGACAGCAACATTGAAACGCCCTGTATAAGTACCTTATACATTTGAAGTCTAAATTGATTAGAATATGGAAATAACAGTTTTAGACATTCAGATTTTGAAAGCATTGCATAGGGAAGTAAAGGAAGTTTCTTTATTGATTTCGGAAATAACTGTACCCTACAAAGCATTGCAACAGGCAACAAAATGGCTCGACCAACAGGAAGCCTGCCAACTGCTCAATATCAGCAAAAGAACGTTGCAGACGTACAGGGCAAAAGGCATTCTTGGGGCAACGCAAATCAATCGGAAAACCTATTTCAGATTATCCGAAGTGGAATTACTAATGCAGGGAGAGCGACCATTAAAAAAGCAAAAGAAATGAAACAGATTGGAAATTCAAACGAGGATATGCTTGTCCTGCTCGAAGCTGTAGTAGGCATTAAAAATGAACTGTTGTATATAAGGGAATATTTTCACCCGCTCTTAAAAGGAGAAATTTATCTGTCAGGCGAACAGGTTTGCGAGATGCTCCACATCAGCAAACGGACATTACAACAGTACAGAGATGATGGACTGATACCTTTTATCAAGCTCGAACGGAAAATCTTGTTTCGTGAGAGTGATATTATTAAAGTATTGGAAGATAATTATCAACGTTAGCCAACTATCTGAAACTGTAACCGTATCGGTCAATTAAAGAAACAGCCCACTGCTTTAAGCGGTGGGCTGTGGTGTTCTAAGGAATTGTGATATAGTGTTAAAGGCTTGCTACAAAAGACTGCTCCATACCTTTGAATTTATGAGATACCTTTTGCATATCCTTACCAACTTTCTCGTTAAGTATCTTGGCATAAATCTGTGTGGTGGCAATATTTTTATGCCCCAACATCTTGCTCAAACTTTCGAGTGGAACGCCTTCACTCAAAAACAGCGTGGCAAACGTATGGCGTGCCAAATGAAAGGTTACTTTCTTTTCTTTAAGGCAGTCAATCTGTTGAGATATTCGTTTCAAACTATCATTGCAGACGGTGTTTGATGGTACAGGAAACACCTTGCCGTCCTTTGTAAATCCTGCATATTTTTCGATAATCATTTTCGGAATATCCAACAACATCACGTTTGATGATGTAGTCGTTTTCTTTCTGCGTACGATAATCCATTGATTGCCATCAAAGAAATCCTGAATATTTCTGTTTCTAAGCCCTTTCATATCTGAATAAGACAATCCTGTAAAGCAACTGAAAACAAACAAATCTTTAACCAATTCGTCTTTCTTTTTCTCGCAGTTGAATGTTACGAGCTGTTCCAACTCGTTCCGTAGCAGGTAACCTCTGTCTTTGTCCTTTTTGGTGTTCTTATATTCGCTGAACGGATTAAAAGCAAGTTGTTTTCTGCTCATTGCCAAACGGCAAAGCGTGGTAAAGCCAATCATATACAGCCAAATGGTGTTGTGCGTCAAGCTTTGGGCGTCACGCAGGTAGTAATCAAATTCCTGTACAAAATCAGGGGTAAGGTCGTTAAAAGACACATCGGAATAACCGTATTTTGTCAGTGCAAAATTTCGTAGATGCTTTAACAGTGTTTTGTACTTACTGCGTGTACCATTTACCCGAAGTCCGTTATTGACCTTTTTCTCATAATCGGAAAGGAACTGTTCATAAAATTTGAAAAAGGTCAGTTCTCCGCTTTCCATTCCAAGAAAGGAATTTTTAAGTTTAGCACTGTTTACAGCTCCTTCATTCTTTAAAATTTTGGAATAGCATTCCTCAATACCCAAACGGATTTTGTCGAGTTTACTGTTTGTTTCTTGGGCTTCTCGGCTTTTACCTAAAACCCTGCCGTACTTCAAATCCCAATTTGTTGCGGAAATATCCAGCTTGGTGCTAAATGCAGACTGTTTGCCGTTTACGGTAATCCTGCACATAACCGTAACTTTTCCGTTTTTCTTCGGGGCATTCTTTTTAAGGTAAAACAATACCTTAAACGTTGATTTTTTTGTCGTTTCCATACTCACAATTCTTAATGATAAAATTAAACCTATGTGAGCTACGGAACAATATGAAAAACCATGCAGAAAGCTGAAATACAGCATTTTAAAACTATTTCTTCTAATGTTTAAAAGTAACGTTTTAGTAACCTTACTTTTGCCAAACCTCGCTTTTTACTGCTTTTTACCTCATTACAAAAAAATCAAAAAACGATTGTAAAGCCTTTATTTACAATCGTTTTACCTGTTATTAATCTTTGATGTGTTTTTACTGAAAATTTATTTTAAAAATATCACAAAATATTCTTCTCGTATTGATGCTTTTAATTATGTGAACGGATTGTATGAGAAGTATTTTGGGAGTAAACGGTATAAGAATTATTGGAGTTTTAAAAATGCAATGAACAAACGTGTAAGAGGATGAAAAAGTTCTTTTTTTTGACACTGTACCAAAAACTGTGTAAGTATAAAATTCTGCTTGGGTTAAAACCGAGCAGAATTTTTTTATATATTTAATATTTACATAGTTATGGAAACAAAAGACCTATTTCCGGATGAGTTTTTCAAACAGTTTAAAACTGGAGATGAACTTCAAAACTTCCTAAAAGACTTACAAAAGCGAGGAATTGAAAAAATGTTAGAAGGCGAGCTAGATGCTCATTTGGATTACGATAAGCATGATTCAAGAAAGGGAGATAATACACGTAATGGTTATTCTACCAAAAAGATAAAAACCAGTTACGGAGAAGAAGAAATAAAGGTTCCTAGGGATCGTGATGCTAGTTTTAACCCGATGATTATCCCCAAGCGAAAAAGCATGGTAGAAGGCTTGGAAAATGTTATTGTGTCACTTTATGCCAAAGGAATGTCCGTGTCTGATATTGAAGAACAAATCAGAGAAGTTTATAATTTTGACGTTTCTCAAGCGACCATTTCTCGTATAACAGATGCTATAACCTCTGATATTATAGCTTGGCAAAATCGCCCATTAGAGCCTGTTTATTTAATCGTATGGATGGATGGTATTGTATTTAAAGTTAGAGAA